>JALEMI010000065.1 GCA_022768325.1 Bacteroidales bacterium | reverse complement strand
TTTGGCCTCCTCGTGGGCATTGATGATGTCGGCGAGGAGGAAAGTCTGCGGGGTCTGTGTCCTGACGAGGGAATCGCGAGGGATGCTATGGGCGGAGCTAACGCCGTCTTGCGTCTCGAGGACGGCTTCGCGGCACTGGATGCCAGTTATGGCATTGCCATACCTCTTGCAAATGGCTATGTTTGAGGAGATTATGTCTTGCGAGATGAGAGGGCGCACCGCATCGTGGATAAGTACGATGGTGTCGTCGGGGATGGCGTTTTCCCTTAGCCCGCATATTCCATTATGGATGGACTCCATGCCAGTCTCTCCGCCCTTGAATGTCCATTTGAACTTAGTGATATTGAACTGGTTGGCGTAAGACTTGAGGATTGTCTCCCAGCCTTCGAGGCAAACGACGGCGATTTGGTCGATGTCAGGATGGCGTTGAAAGGCTCTCATCGTGTGGATGATGACGGGAGCGTCGTCGACCACCATGAATTGCTTTGGGATGTCTTGTCCCATCCTGTTGCCGGAGCCTCCGGCTATTAGCAGAGCTATATTCATTTGTTTTTCAGAGGTCGAGGCCAAAGTTAGCATTATAAATGGGAATCGGTCGGGGGCAAATCAATCGATTTTGAGCTTTCCGTTCTTAACGTCGCGAATCACGTCGCGATAGTCGCGTTGAGTGTCGAAATATATGCCGCCGTGGAGCGACGGGGCTTTGACGGGCGTCATGTAGTCGCCATATTGATTACGGAGGACGGCGTCGTAGCCTATTGGTGCGGGGAGGGAGATGTCTTCGAAGGGAAGCCAGACGGTGTCGGCGAGCCATTCGGCTTTGCGGGCAATCTTGAAAGTCTGTGCCACAGTGAAGGCCGGGCAGGAGTAGTCGGAAGAGCGGGCGCAGTCGCGGGCCGCGTAGATGGACTCGAATTGGGCGAAGACCTTGCGGAAGGGGTGTATGGCGAAATAGAGGAGGGAGTAGAGGAAAAAGAGCGAGCCTTTGGGGTCGGAGAGGCAGAACTTGCCGACAACCCTCTCCCTCATTAGCTTGCGGAGACGCTCGGCCCTGATAATTCGGCGGACGAACTCCTCCTTATCTGCCGGGAGGGCGTCGTAGATAAAGATGTCGATGAAAATCCCGCAATGGAACTTGCGGTCGACATCGTTCTTGACGAGGGCTGTCGTGCCTTCGTAGCGGACTTGGGCGTGACCGCGGCAATAGAGCTTATCGGTGTAAGCGCACTGGAAGAAGAAGGGCGACTTGAACTCTGTGGGGGCAACTTTGAGGAGGCGGTCGTAGTTCTCGCGCGTCATGAAGAGGTCGATGTCGTCGTCCCAGGGGATGTAGCCCTTGTGGCGTACTGCGCCGAGGAGGGTACCGCCGTCGGCCCAGATGGGAATCTCGTGTTTTTTGCAAACCTCGAGAACCTTGCGGACAATTCGCAGCTGGATTTCCCAGACTTGCTTCATTTGGGCGGAAACTGTGTATCCGTCTCTGACCTCTTCGCTCAGGTTCATTGTCGGGAAGTGATTTTTTGAGCCTCGGCTATTGTTGAGGCCATCTTGTCGCGGAACGAGCCAGCTACGCTCCATCCGAGCGACTCGAGCTTGGACGTTGAGAAAACGGAGCGTGTGACGGGGTTGTAACCTTTCTTCTCATCGTCGGCGGGGATGTCGAGGACAACCTTTCGACCTGCGAGCGAGGCTATTGTCTCGGCCAATTGCTTGATTGACAGGCTGGACGTATTATCCGAAATGTTGTAGGCTTGGCCTTTTTGACCGAGCATGAGGACGTAGAGAATGGCGCAAGCGCAATCGACAACGTAGCACCACGAGCGGTATTGAGAGCCTGTGCTTTTCATTACGATGTCCTCGCCACGGAGTACGTTGCGGATGAACTGCGCATAGACGCGATTGTCGGACTCGGTGAAGTGGGGCCCGTAGACGTGGGCCGGACGGGCAATTACGATGTCGGCGGCATACTCATCGGCAAAGGCGGCGCAGAGGGTCTCCGCAGCTCGTTTGGACGAGGGGTAACAGCTTCGGGCGAGGGTGGGGTCGACATGGCCGCTGTCGGTCTCGGCGATTGTCTCGGAGGCGCATTGGCCATAGACCTCGCCGGACGAGACATAGAGGAAACGCCTCATTTGATGAGACGTGCCATAGTCGAGTAGATTGAGAGTCCCGCAGAAATTGGCCTTCATGACCTCGACGGGGTGCGTGGCAAACTCGCGTGGAGCTGCGCCGCTGGCGGCGTGGATTATGTAGTGGAAAGGGATGTCGGAGCTTAGGGGGCTTGCGACATCGTATTTGAGGAAGTGAAGTCTGCCCGTTGACGCGTATGGAGCAAAACGTTCGTTGGCTCGGCTCTCATTGCGCCCCGCGGCGTAGACATGGAAAGAGGAGCCGGGGCGCGACATGAGGACGTCTACAACACAAGAGCCGATGAGCCCCGTGGCCCCGGTGATAAGGATGTTGCAACCGTCGAGAGCCTCCCAGGGGAGGGGCGCGGCGGCGGCATTGGCTATGTCTTGTGCGTAGGAAGTCACGTGTGAGGGGTGGGGCAGATATGGAAAAGATTCCGCCACGCGAGATTGCGCCTGCGTGGCGGAGTCTTTATGAAGCTTGGTTATTTTACGATTTCGACAAGTTCGATGTCGAAGATGAGGGTTGCGCCGGGGCCAATCTTTTCGCCAGCTCCGTGCTTGCCGTATGCGAGGTTGCTGGGGACGTAGATTTGCCACTTGGAGCCGACGGGCATCATTTGGAGAGCCTCGGTCCATCCCTTGATGACACCTCTCATTGCTAATGTTGCGGGCTCACCCTCCTTGGAAGCGTCGAACTCGGTGCCGTCAATGAGCGTTCCGCGGTAATTGACCTTGACGCGGTCGGAGGCTGTGGGCTTAGGGCCGTTGCCGGCGGTGATAATCTTGTATTGGAGGCCGGTGGCGGTGCTGTCGACACCCTCGTTCTTGATGTTGCTCTCGAGGAAAGCGCGGCCTGCCCTTTCGTTTTCAATTGCTTGGGCGTCGCGCAAGGCTTGCATCTCCTGGCGCTTGGCGGCTGCCTTGTTGTTGAGGAGGGCTTGTGCCTCATCGAAGCTTATTGCGGCCTTGCCGAGGGCGATTTGTGCGCGGCAAGCGTCCATGAAGATGTCGGTGTAGATGGTGTCGAGCTGCCCTTGGGCATACGTGATGTACTTTTCGCTTGGCTTGCTGTTTGCGAGGGCGGCGGCGTAGAGCTTGACGTCGATGGTGTCAAATGGCATCTGCTTCAAGTTCTGAATAACGGATTGGCCTATAGCGACGCCGAGAGCGTAGCTAACGGAGTCTTGCGCTGTCTTGAGGTCAGCCTTTGAGCTGACACCTCCGCAGCATGAAGTAGTCAGCACTGCGACAGAGGCGAGTGCGAGGAACAGTTTCTTCATTTTTATTTTTTGTGAATAGATGGTTTTTTAGAGAATCTCGAGAAGCTCGACCTCGAAGATGAGTGTAGCGTATGGCGGAATGCTCTGACCAGCGCCACGTGCGCCGTAGCCGAGGTCGTAGGGGATGTAGAGCTTCCACTTGGAGCCAACGGGCATGAGCTGCAATGCCTCGACCCAACCGGCAATGACGCCGTTGACGGGGAAATCGGCAGGCTGACCGCGGCGAACGGAGGAGTCGAAGACGGTGCCGTCGATGAGGGTGCCGTGGTAGTGGCAGCGCACGGTGTCTGTGGCCTTAGGCTTTGGGCCGTCGCCAGCTTTGAGGACCTCGTATTGGAGACCGCTCTTGAGTGTCGTGACCTCTTTGCGGGAGGCGTTAGCTTCGAGGAAAGCCTTGCCGTCGGCGATGAGTTCTTGGCTCTTGGCCTCTTCGAGCTCAGCGAAGTATTTGTTGAGGATTTGTCCGGCCTCTTGTGGTTGGAGATCTGTCTCGTTGCCTTTGAGGACATCGGCTATGCCGCGTGCGAGAGCTTCGTAATCGATATTCTTGGCCCCGCTCTGAAGCAGGTTGTGGCCGATGTTCATGCCAATGGCGTAGCTTGTCTTTTCCACGAATTGAAGAAAAAAGGTTGTGTGTGTCTATAAAAATTGTCGGGTGCGAATTTACGCAATAAAAGCGTATGAATGAGTGCGAAAGCGTGTAAGTCAGTCGGTTTTGCGCCTTTTTGCGCCGCGTACGGCCTCTGCTTCGAGGGGATTGTCGGGCCATGAGTGTTTGGGGTAACGTCGGCGCAGCTCCTTGCGCACCTCGAAATATGTGTTTGCCCAGAAGCTCCCGAGGTCGGACGTTAGCTGGACTGGTTTATAGCCAGGCGACAGCAGCTCCATGAGGACAGGACGTTTGCCGCCATCGACGCGTGGCGTCTGCTCCATCCCGAAGACCTCTTGAAGCCTCACGCGGAGAACGGGGGCTTCGGCCGCCTGACGGTATTCGACCTTTATGCGGCTGCCCGTAGGGACTTCTATCCGCTCGGGCGCAAGGCGGTCGACGGTCTGCTGTTGCTCGTAGGTGAGGAGGGACTTTATCGCGGGGAGAATATCGATTTTCTTCAGCTCGGCAATGGTCGTTGCACGGCCGAGGAACATGGGCAGCCAGATTGGTGCGGCATTGAGAACGGCGGGTGTTGAGACGTCGGGAAGCTCCAATTCGGGATGCCACTCGGCGACAGTCTTAATGCGTTGTTGGAGGGCCGTCACCTCGTCGTCAAAATTGAGCATGCGCTCACCGTCCTTTTGCGCAGCTTGACATATAGCGTTGGTAATCAGCTCTTTGCTTTGCTCCTTGATAGGCTTCGAGCCGAGGATGAGACTCCCGATGCGGAACTCACGTCGCGCGATGACCTCGCCCCGCTTCATGTCCCACGCCACGACATCGCGTTCCCTAATCATGGGGCGGAGGTCTTGCGGGTCGACAGGTGCGGCGAGGAAGATACGTCCCGTCCCTTCGCGCGCATTGACATTTGCCGCCACAATCCAGGGCTCGGCAGCGAGGTCGTCATGGCGAGGCAACTGGGCGAGGTCGCCGCTGGAGAGCATGAAGAGACCGTGCTGCCCATCGCGCGCCGAGGCTATACGCTCGGGATATGCGGCGGCGAGGAGGAGACCAGCGTCGGCAGGTGAGAATGGGCCATTGTCGGGCTCTGGCTCGCGGCATATACGGCGGTATTGCTCGGCAATCTTGGCTATGCGGTCCCACGCCTTGCCCCCGCCACTCTTGCGAGAGCGGAAACGGCGGAGGGCCTCGACGCGGAGAGAGATGTCGGCACCAGCCTCGTCGCCCCCGGGCTGTCGGGCCATAGGGTCTTTCTCTTCGAGCAAAGCGGCGAGGTCGGCGGCGAGGCATCGGAGCGGAGCGGACTGCGCCACGGACATCATCTGCGCGATACGCGGGTGGCATGGCATTTGGCACAGCTTGCGGCCATGGGGCGTAAGACGGCTCTCGGAGTCGATGGCGTCAAGCATCAGGAGGAGCTTCTTTGCTTGCGCAATGTGCGAAGCGGGCGGAGGCGTGAGCCACGTCAGACGTGCCGGGTCGCGCTCGCCCCATGCTGTTATGTCGAGCGTCATCGGGGCGAGGTCGGCAGTCTCTATCTCGGGCTTGCGGGTGGAGGCCATGCGGTGCTCTGTGGCGAGAGACCACAGGCGGTAACACGTGCCTGGCGCGACACGTCCCGCGCGTCCTGCCCGTTGGTCGGCCATGTCGATGGAGACGCGTGTCGTCTCCAGATGGCTAAGACCGCTCTGCGGGTCGAAGACCATTTGGCGGCAGAGACCCGAATCGACGACAATGCGGACGCCCTCGATGGTGAGCGACGTCTCGGCAATGGGCGTGGCGAGGACCACCTTGCGCTCCCCGGGGCGACTTGGCGCGATGGCTCGCCGTTGCTCGGCCTGGGGGAGCATCCCGTAGAGGGGCATGACGCGGGTTGAGCCAAGTCGCCCATCGAGAAGGGCGGCTGTACGGCGAATCTCGGCCTCGCCCGGGAGGAAAGCGAGGATGTCGCCCCCGGCCTCTTGATGGGCCATGCGGACGGTCTGCGCCACAACCTCAGGACACGTTATGGCATCGCACTCATCGCCCCTGACAATCTTGACGGGGTACATACGCCCTTGGCTCTCAATAAGCGGGGCGTCGAGGAGTTGGCAAATTGAAGACGCATCGATGGTGGCGGACATGATGACAATACGCAGGTCCGGACGGAGAATCTGCTGCGCCTCTCGGGCGAGGGCGAGAGCCACATCGGCAAAGATGCTACGCTCGTGGAACTCGTCGAAAATGATGGTGTTGACGCCGTCGAGGGTGGGGTCGGTGACGAGGCGGCGGGTGAGGATGCCTTCGGTGACCACCTCGATGCGCGTGGCGTTGCTCCTCTTGCTGTCGAAACGGACGGTGTAGCCGACAGTTTGCCCCACCTCTTGATTGAGGAGTTGAGCCATGCGCTCGGCAATCTGCCTTGCCGCGAGGCGACGCGGTTCGAGCATGACGATGCCCCCGGCATTGTCGGGCAGGCTGTTGAGAATCGTGAGGGGAAGGAGAGTGGACTTACCCGCTCCTGGTGGAGCTGTTATGACGAGTTGAGGGTTTGAGGCGAGTGCGTCGTTGACCTTCTCGGCAATCTCGGCGGCGGGGAGAGAAAGGCCCTCGGGGGATATGTTGAGACTGCTCATTGCATGAGCTTGAGGACGCCGTTGCGCCACTCGGTGGGCGTGACATTGGCGTAGATGTTGAAATATTTGTTCAGCTCGCCGGCATTTTTGAACCCTACTGTTGTGGCTATCTCGTCGATAGGCTGGTCGGGATTGTGGACGAGCATGGTTTGCGCGTCACGGATTCGGAGGCGATTGACGTGCTCGTAGAAAGAGCATTTGTATGTGATGTTTATGGCGGCTGCGAGAGTGCCTATGTTGCGGTCGATGTCGTTGGCCATGTCGTCGATAGTGATGTCTTGTTTCCAGTAGGCGTGTTTGGCTTCCCAATTGCTCATCAGCCATTGAATCTGAGAAAAATCGTTGGGGAAGACCTCCTTGTCGCCATCGACCAAAGAGTGGAGTCGCAGGACGCGGTCGATGGTTTTATAGTTGTCGTAATGGTTTAACATTGCGGACGTTAGGGCGATGTAGGCAATGTTTCCGACTATGATGTAGATGCTGTTGAAATCGGGGGAGAGGAGCGACGCGACGGGAGCGAAGATGCCGTAGCAAGTGTAGGTGAGAATTCCCCATCCGAGTTGATTGAGGGCTTTTGAGGCGTCGCTGGAGTAATAATTCCTCATGCCCATGCTGACGTTGCGGAAGCTGATGATGATTCGGTAGGCGAGGTGAGCGATGAAGATTCCCCAAAAAGAGAGGAAGAACCAGAAGGTGACTTGCGCGACGACGTTTTCGGGGAAGTTGACGGTGACGGCGACGACAATGAGGGTGACAATCCATATACCGATGTCGAAAATGATGCGCCGCTTGAAATTGTTGTTGTTCGAGATGAGCCAGCTGCAGAACCAGGTGAAGAGAATTGCGGCCGGGGTGTAGAGGATGACGTCTAAGATTGTGTCGGCGTGGTTGCTTGTGCTGAAATTGTTGATGAAGAGGGATGCGAGGAGGTCGGCGAAGACGATGAGCATCATCCCGGTCAGGCAATTCTTGGAGCGTCGGTATGGGGTGTATGAGGTGTCGGGGTCTGTTCGCCGTAGGAGGAGGACTGTGATTAGCGCAAGGAGTAAGCCAAGCTGTGAGATGTTGGCGATGTTGTATAAATTGAGCTCGATAGTCGGCATGGGGGGCTTGTTGATGTGAGTTTGGAATGCTTTTCGCTAAGGTGGATATTCTTCATGTTTGTATGCGAATTTATGGAAAAATCGTGTGAAAGTATTGAGGAGTTTGGAAGAAAAAGTGGGGAGGGGAGGGAATGCGTTTTGGAGGTTTGAATAGGTGGTCACGGGTTGTATTTCTCGCCATTGAAATAGATTGGCCTATCGGGGTTGAAGTATGAGCTGGAGACATCTTGGGTGGGGTCGTAGACGGGTGTCTGTATTCCCATGAGATTGAGGAAGGTGTGGAACATCCACTCGGAGGAAGTCCTGAGTTTGGCTGTCTTGCGGAGGTTGTCGACAATGTCGGGGTGAGTTGCAATCCATTCGTCGCTTGCCCAATATATTTGCGGGACCATGATAAACTTGCCGCGGTAGGCGTGGTCGCAATAGTTGTCAATGTCGAAGACGTCCTCGCTGTGGTCGGAGAGGAAGACGAGGACGTTGCGGCCGGGTGTTTGGGAGAGGATCTCGATGGCTGAGGCTAAGACCTTGTCAGTCATGAGGATTGAGTTGTCGTAATCGGCTGCGATTTTGAGTTGCCTTGGGCTAAGCTCGTTGCCGCGGATGTGGGCTTTCTTCTCGTCGTCGGGGGTGAAGAGGGCTTCGGAGGCGGGAAAATTGTTGGCGTAAATGGCGTGAGATGACTTTTGGTGCAAGACAATGAGGCGTTTGTGTGCTGAGTTGTCTTTGAGAGCGGTCTCAAGATACGTGAGCATGGTGTCATCATAGGGTAATTTGTCAATGCCATCATCGGAAATAATGCTTGTGTGACGGCTAACGTCCGATATCTCGGAAAGGACGGAGACACAATCCATGAACTGGGAAATCTTATCTTGATTGCTCAGCCAATGGGTCTTGAAGCCTGCTTTCTTAGCCAAGGCGGTGATGTTAGCGTATTTGAACCACTCGTAGGTATGTCCGTCGCTCTCGTATTCGGTAAGGATGCCGCGTGTGGTTTCTCGCGTGCTTGGATATGCTGGGATGGTGTTGTGCTTGATGATGAGATTGTCTTTTAGCGCATCGAGCCTTGGTGTTGTCGGGAGACCGTATCCGTAGGGATTCCAGTGGAAGAGAGACGATGATTCGCCGAGGATAAGGACAAAGTTGTCGATTTTGTTGTCAGATGTGGCGTTGGGTATAGAGCTCTTGTTGGCAAGGTATTGTTGGATGGCGATTTTGGTGTGTTTAGCACTCGTATAAACGTGGTCAACAGCCAGTGCGGTGCGTAACGTCATTGAGATATTGCGTCGTCCGACTTCGGCGAAAAGAGACATATAGGCGGCGGAAAAGAGAGACAACGGCATTAGGATAGCTGTCGAAATGTTGAACGTCCTTGGCGAGATATAGCGTGTGACGACGACAGAGGCGGCAATGCAGAATACGGCGCCCCAGAACGATGGTTGTGCGGCCAAGAAGGACAAATTGTTGGCGAGGCTGTCCATGAAGCCCGAGGCCTCATTTGCGGTTGTCCCGAACAAAATGCCGAGCATTCGGCATCCAATGCTCAAGTCCCAAATGGACCAAGAGATGGCGTTCACGGCGCACAGCAAGATTTGGACGATGCCGGCGGCATAGCCTATTGCGCTCAGCAGTTTGAAGCGGCTTGAGGCGATTGCGGAGTATATGAACGAGGGGAATGTACCGGCAAGAAACCAATATACGACTGATAGAAGTCCCCCTTCAGACCAAAACTGTATGTTGCCAATGAATGCAAAAATGGCTGTGGTGGTGAAAAGATAGCGGGTCTGATATATGGTCCGGTTGGCGAAATCGAGAACCTTGCTTACGAATTTCATGTTGGATGCGTAGAAACAAATTGAAAGTGCGAAAAATACTAAAAACCAAATTTGGGCAAGAAACAACATCCACAATGTCAAGGATGAACATACAGTCTCATCAGCTCAAAATCAGTATATTTGCGATAATCGACAGAATTATGGTACAGATACTCAACCCGATATATGACACGTCGTTCAAATACCTGATGTCCGACGAGAAGGTGGCCCGCATCCTCCTGTCTGCGCTCTTGAAGCGCAACGTGACGAGCCTCGCTCTGGCCTCGCAGGAGTATGTCGACACGATCAAGGGTCGCAAGACGGGACGCGACTACACGGTCTACCGTCTCGACTTCAAGGCGACAGTGGAGACGGAGGTCCGCGACGCTGCGGGCAATGTCGTTGGCAAGGGCGAGGAGACGGTCCTCATCGAGGTCCAGAAGGTGTGGCTCCAAACGGAGCTGATGCGCTTCCGCAAATACCTCGGCGGCCAATACTCGGATCCGAACAACGTGAAGGGCGACGGCAAGACGCCCCGCCACATCGTGGCAATATACATTCTCGGGCACGACATCCCGAACATGACGGAGGCGATAGCATACGGCTACGGGAGCCGCCTTGTCAATTACGACGGCCACCCCGTTGAGATGGTCGGCAAGTCGGACTTCGTGGAGAGCCTGACCCACGACATCGTGATAGTCCAGGTACCTCGCCTGCCGTCTAAGCCCGGTAACGCCGCGGAGCGTCTGCTTGACATCTTCGACCAGCGAAACCAGAAGTCGGACGACCCTTGCGTCTTGAACCTGCCGGACGACCTGTCGGAGATGAGCGTCGAGAAGAAGGCGGTTGTGTCCAAGCTCCGCGAGGGGCTGCTTGATGATGAGCTGCGCCGCAAGATGTCGGTTGAGGATGAGATCTTGTGGGAGTTTGATTACCGCGACAAGCTGATTGAGGAGAAGGAGGCTGAGGCGGCGAGGTATAAGGCGGAGGCCGAAAAAAGTAAGGTGGAGGTCGAAAGAAGTAGGGCGGAAGCTGAGAAGAGTAAGGCGGAAGCAGAAAAAAACAAGGAGTCCGTCCGCCTTGCAGTTCTTGAGTTCAAGAAGCTGGGTTTGTCTGCGGAGCAGATTGCGCCGGTGGTTAAGCTCGGCGTGGAGGACGTGAAAGAGATGATGGAATAGGATTTTGCAGATAACGTAGAACCCCCGACCGGTGTTGAGCCTGTCGGGGGATTTTGTTTGAAGGTGTGTCGCTTTTGTGATGCGCTTACTTGACCTCCCAGATGTCGTTGGTTTCGAGGAGTTCGGCGAAGTTGTGGTACTTCTTCTTCTCGGAAACCTCGTCGAGCTGAGCCCAGACGGCATCGTTGTAGGTGGGGGCTTCGACGTCGCGGATGACACCGAGCGCGATGGGGAAGTCGGGACCCTCCATGAGCGCGAGTTTCAGTTGGAGAGTGTTGTCTTGGCAATGGGCGTCGTGGACGAGGATGTCGTCAATCGTGACACCGTTTTCGCCAATCTTGACCACCTTAAGGCCGAAGCCGTCCTGCATGAGGCCAAACTCGTTGTCCTTGCCGAAGACGAGTGGTTTGCCGTGCTCGACGTAGATGGCGTTGAGCTTACGTCCCTCGGAGTTGTAGACGGAGTCGTGTGTGCCGTTGTTGAAGATGACGCAGTTCTGAAGGATTTCGCAGACTGATGCGCCCTTATGCTTGTAGGCGGCCTTGAGGATGTCGATTGTGCCGGCGGCATCGGTTGCCACGGCGCGAGCGAAGAAGTGGCCACGTGCGCCGAAGCACAGCTCGGCAGGGCGGAAAGGATCTTCAACGGTGCCGTAGGGGGATGACTTGGAGACGAAACCGCGCGGCGACGTTGGGCTGTACTGTCCCTTGGTGAGGCCGTAGATGCGGTTGTTGAGCAATATCATGTTGAGGTCGATATTGCGGCGGTTGGCGTGAATGAAGTGGTTGCCGCCGATGGCGAGACCGTCGCCGTCGCCGCTAACCTGCCATACGGTGAGGTTGGGATTGGCGACCTTGGTGCCTGTGGCGATGGCTGCCGCGCGTCCGTGGATGGTGTTCATGCCGTAGGTGGCCATGTAGTGAGGCAGACGGCTTGAGCATCCGATGCCCGATATTACGGCCGTATCCCAAGGGGCGACGCCGAGCTCGGCCATAGCCTTGTGGAGGGAGCCAAGGAAGAAGTGGTCGCCGCAGCCTGGGCACCAACGGGGCTGTCCTTTTTTGTAGTCGTTTATGGTGAAATCGCTCATGATGTTTCTTTTTCTTGAAGTGTAAACCCTAACCCTTGATAATTTTCTCGAAAGCCTCGACCAGCTCGTTGACGACGAAGGGCTGACCCTTGACCTGGTTGAACTGATATGGGGCGAAGTTGTCGACCTTCATGCGCAAGAACGCGGCGAACTGACCGAGGTTTTGCTCGGCAACGACGACTTTCTTGTATTTCTTCATGACCTCCGCTGTGTTGGCGGGCAGAGGGTTGATGAACTTGAAGTGCGCGAGGGCGACCTTCTCGCCTTTGGCCCTCATCTCGTCCATTGCGGCGTGGAGATGGCCGAAGGTTCCGCCGAAGCCTACGATGAGGAGGTCGGCATCGTCCTTGTCGCCAAGAACCTCTACGTCGGGTACGGGAATCTTGTCGATCTTCTCCTGGCGGAGACGGCACATGAGGTCGTGGTTCTCGGGGTTGGTGGAGATGGCACCCGTCTTGTTGTCTTTCTCAAGACCGCCGAGGATGTGTTGGAATCCCTCGCGGCCTGGGACTGCCCAATAGCGGGCGCCGGTCTTCTCGTCGCGCAAGTATGGCGTCCACTGTCCTTTGAGGGCATCGGGGACGTATGGCGGGACGATGGGGGCTGCCTTGTCAAGCTCGGGAAGACGGAAGGCGCCAGAGCCGTTGGCAACGAAAGCGTCGGTGAGGAGGACTACGGGCGTCATGTGCTCGAGGGCAATCTTAGAGGCTTGGTATGCCGCATCGAAGCAGTCGACGGGCGAAGTGGCGGCGATGACGGGCATTGGGCTTTCGCCATTGCGGCCGAAGAGAACCTGAAGGAGGTCGGTCTGCTCGCTCTTGGTGGGGAGGCCTGTGGCTGGGCCGCCACGTTGTACGTCGATGACGACGAGAGGCAACTCAAGGATTACTGCCAAGTTCATGGCCTCGCTCTTGAGGCAAATGCCAGGGCCTGACGTCGAGGTGACGGCAAGAGTGCCTGCAAAGGATGCGCCGAGGGCGGAAGAACATCCCGCAAGCTCGTCCTCACACTGGACGGTGATGACACCGAGCGACTTATGTTTGGAAAGCTCGTGGAGAATGTCGGTGGCGGGGGTGATGGGGTATGAGCCGAGGAAGAGGCGAAGGCCGGCTTTCTCAGCTGCGGCTATGAGACCGTAGGCTGTGGCCTTGTTGCCCGTGATGTCCATGTAGCGGCCGGGAGTCTTGACCTTGCTCTCGATGCGATAGACGTTGGTGGCGGAGCTGTGGGTGTTGTGGCCATAGTCATAGCCAGCCTGGATGACCTTGATGTTGGCATCGGCAACGCCGGGCTTCTTGGCGAACTTCTCGCGGAGGAAGTTGTAAGCTATTTCGAGGTCGCGGCTGAAGAGCCAGCAAACAAGTCCGAGAGCGAACATATTGCGGCACTTGACGATGCTCTTGATGTCCATGCCCGAGTCGGCGAGGCAGTCCTTGACCATCTGAGTGATAGGGCAAGCAATTACGCGGTCGGGATCGATGCCCATCTCGGCGAGAGGGTCTTGCGTCTCGAAAGCCGCCTTTTTGAGGTCGGGCTCGCGGAAAGCGTCGGTGTCGATGATGATCGTGGCGTCGGGCTTGGCGTAGCGGTATTGCGTCTTAAGCGCGGCGGCATTCATGGCGACGAGGACATCGCACTGGTCGCCCGGGGTGTAGACGACACCGGCGCCAATGTGGACCTGGAAGCCGGAGACGCCAGTAAGTGAGCCTTGCGGGGCGCGGATGTCGGCTGGGTAATCGGGGAACGTGCTGATGCTGTTGCCCACGGTAGCCGACACTGTTGAGAAGATGTTTCCTGCCAACTGCATGCCGTCGCCGGAGTCGCCGGAGAAGCGGACAGTCACGTTGTCAAGTTCTTTCACGATCAATTTGTCTGCCATATCGTAGTCTATTTATGAGGTTTTGCCTTGTGATGTTTTGTTAGTGGGTCGTGAGTTTGCGGAAGACGTCTTCCATGTCTTCGGCTGTCGTGAGGCGGAGGATGGGGTTGTCGTGCCTCACGGCGAGGCGGAAGATTGTGAGGCGCAGGTCGTCATCGTCAGCTTGCGCCGAAATGCGGAAACGACGCTGAGCAATGACCTCGACCTTAGCCTTGAGTTCGCGTGTCAACACGTCGGGCGTGATGTCGTTGGCGAACTCGACGTCGACGGACTGGCCGCCTTTTGCCATGGCGAGAACCTCGCCAACGGTCCCGTTGGCACGAATCCGCCCGTGGTCGATAATTATGATGTGGTTGCACGTGGCCTCGACCTCTTGCATGATGTGTGTCGAGAGGACGACAGTGCGGTCCGTGGCGAGATTTCGTATCAGATCCCTGACCTCGACAATCTGGTTGGGGTCGAGACCTGTTGTCGGCTCGTCGAGGATTACGACTTTAGGGTCGCCGATGAGGGCTTGGGCAATTCCGACGCGCTGTCGGTAGCCTTTGGAGAGGGCGCCGATTTTCTTGTGAGCCTCTGGCGCGAGACCCGTCATCCCGATAAGGTCGTCGACGCGCTTAGGCTTATCGGCAATGCCGTTCATTCCGGCCACCATCGTGAGGTATTCCTTTACGAACATATCGAGGTAGAGGGGATTGTGCTCGGGAAGGTAGCCAATGAGGCGACGGACGGCAATGGGGTCGCTGTTGATGTCCATTCCGCAAACGCTTACAGTCCCGCTGTCAGGACGGATGTAGCCCGTCGTGATTTTCATGAGCGTAGACTTACCGGCCCCGTTAGGACCGAGGAGGCCGACAACCTGTCCTTCGGCTATCTCTGCCGAAACGCCGTCGAGGGCTCGCTGCTTGCCGTAAGTCTTTACTATGTCGTTTATCAGTATTGACATTTGGGGGTAAAGATAAGAAAAACGCATAAAAAGCACGGCTCGCCCCCGATGTAAAAGGGGGAGAGCCGTGCGATTTACGTGATATACTTACTAAGCGTTTTGGGTTGCAAAGAAGGTTGTGAAGCCGTTGTCTCTTGCATTTTGCGTGGGGCTATTGGCTTACGGTTTTCTTTCCCTTGGAGGTGGAGCCATCGCTCTTGGCGTTGCCTACTTCGCCGTTGTTTGTGACGGTCGACGTGTTGGAAGAGTTTGTGGTCTTTGACTTCGACTTACTCTTTTCTTTCGAGATGTAAGAAGCCGTGCGGACGGACGTGGAGTATATGTCGCGTCCGAGGCTGGAATCGGCAACGGAGAGGAATTGCGAACAAGACGACAGGAGGAAACCTGAGGCAAGGGCCGCCATTGCGCAGCAAAGGGGGCGGCGGATGTTACGGAGGTTCTTCATGATGCGATAGTTTTTTTTTTTGAGGGTGAGTGCTAATTACGTCTGACAACTTTGCGAGGTTTTGCGCCCGCATCCGCGCCGACAGATTGCGACCATTGGAGAGCCTTATTGCGCAGTTCTCCGCTTCGGCGAGCCTCGTTGATGAGGGTGGAAATCTCCTCGGGCGAGTAGGTGTTTGGCGCGACGGGAGAGACGGCCGTCTGCTCTGGGAAGTGGGCGTTCTGCTTGGGCTTGGCGGTAGAGACTTTGAACGACTTGTTGTTAGCTATTGTGGTCTGGAGAACACCGTTTTGGAAGTCGAGCGGGCCGCCATTGTCGGCTGTGAGGAAGTAATAGTTATTGCTCTCGTCGCTTTCGGTGACAGAGCTGAACGCGTCGGCTATGAGGACCAGGTAATATTTGCCCGTCACGTTGGGCATCTTATATGTCCACGTGAAGTAGGCATCGGTGCCTTCGACCGTGCTTGCCACGGAAGCTCCGCCGGGGATGTCGATGTTGGTGAGCGAATAGCCTTGCGCCTCAAGGCCTCCGAGTACCTCTTTCGCCTCGCTCGGGTCCCAATCGCCATTCATCTCGCCCTTTTTGAGGCCAAACTGGTCGGAATAGAGGTCGATGAGGACGATGGTGTATTTGTTGGCGTTGTAGGCATCGTAGAGCAGGAAGCAGTTGCCCCACGTGTTGGATGCGGAGACTGAGCCTGTGCCGGCGTTGACAACATCGTAGACGAGGGTGCGCCATGTCGGGTCGTCGGCATCGGGGTCGGAGTCGTCCTCATAGTCGCTGTCTGTAATCTTGGATGGTTGCAGGTCTAAGGTGGACGACGCGTCGCCGTGGGACGTGGTCTCCCCCTCTTGCTCGTTGACTATGAAGCCGTATTGGGCGAACTCGCCGTCGCTATCGCCCTTGCAGAAGAAATCGTAGTCAATCCACACGAAACCGTTGGCACCCCAGCCTTTGCCCCATGAGTTGACCACCTTGAAAGCGCCGTTGGTGCCGACATTGTCGTCGTAACCCACGAGTGTGATGGCGTGGTATGAATGGATGCCCGTGCGGTTGAAAGAGCCGTGGTTGTAGATGACCTCGCCGCGGTTGTTCATGAACGAATCGCCGAGACGCGCGCCGAAGACGACGGGGTGCCCCTCGTAGAGATACCTCTTCAGCTTGTCCTTGTCCTTCACCTCAATCTCGCGGTAGCTCTTGATCTTGAACTGTTTGGCGTTATCGTCGGCGGACGAAGAGTTTGCGCAATCGCAGTCCTCTTTTGAATTGAGCTGCAGGCGACCCATTCCGTCCCATGTCGCAGCGCCGCCGGTTTGCATATAGAGCAACGCGCCTTGGATGCACGAACCCATGCATTTCGTGTTTTTCCATTTGGAATCGAGAGCCTTGAACAGGTATGCTGGGCTGAAAATGTCGCTCTTTTGGAGAGAGCTGGTCTTCTTGTTGTTTGCATGGGCGTAGAGCCACGTGCGGCAATAATATGCAGTGGCCCACACGGTGCACGTTCCGTAGCTGCCCTGGTTGCCAACGGGCGGAAGCCACGCCGAGAGGTCTACTCTGCTGCTCACTTTTCCGCCAACACTGCTATCGTCGCCCGTGTTGATTTGGATGTCGTCCTCGATGGTCTCGGGATCCTCGTCGTTTTCGAGCCACCCGAGGCCTTTGTCGTCAATCACGACGCGTGTGCCGTCGTCGGTGTCTTCGAACAGTTCGAGAATGGCGCTTAGCGTCTCCTCGTCGCACGAGGTGAGCGTCGTCGATACGGCGAGCGAGAGTGCAGCCGTGAGAAATAGTCTGTTTTTCATGACTTGGGGTGGTAATTTATGAGTGGGGCGTGGAGGTGTCGCCCCCCCCCTTTTTTCAACAATAGTATTTTACAAAGAGGACGGCAGGTTTACCCCAGCCTCAGCATTAGCCTTTGCGAAATCGGGCTTGCGCAAGAAAATTGCACCGGGGGCTTTAACATCGGCTGAGAACGAAGCCTCGGTCACATCGAAATCGCTAATAGCCACGACATCTTGCAACGAAACGACATCGGCAAAAGACGCGCCCGCCAAGACCGTAGGGCCGAGAAGATGCGCACCTTGCCACACCATGCGCCCGCCAAAATGGCACTGCGCGAAACTCAGCATCCCGTTGGCACGGACTGACGACAGATTTACAGCCCCAAGGAACGACGAGTTTGCGAAAACGGCATCGCACTCAAACCGCGCAGACTGCCACGACGAACCTTGTCGCCACTCGGTATTGACGAAACTTGAACGCGGACCGAAAGAAGCCATGGAGGCCGAGAATGCGTCCCAAAACGACGCGCCATTGGTGACCAACCCGCCGACAAAGTGGCATCCGTCCATAGAGACCCTCTCGCAGAAGATGCTCTTCTCGACATTGAGCCGTCCGCCAAAAGCCGATTGCCCAAAATCGACACTGGACACAAACGTGCAGCCGACAAAAGAGACATCGCCCTTGAACGCCGTGGCAATCATTTGTCGCCCGTCGGCACTACGTTCCTTGGTCGTGACCTTCCCGTCAAATTCGCAATTGATAAAAACAATCTCGCCCTCGATTTCGACAGACGAGATGGGCAAGAGCCGCGAGCCGGCACCCGCATTGGTCAGGCACAAGTCGCCAGTGATGCGAGCATTGCGGAGGGTGATTCCTTTGCCAACCTTGAGCGTCTCCACCACCTGGGCGGCTGTAACCGCCTCGGCGTCAGCGGCACCGCTCTCGCCTGCGCATGAGGGCAAGGCTACGGCAAGGCAAACGGCGAGGACAACGGTGCGGATGAGGGCCAACATGGTGAGGCGATTTATCATTTGCCGAGCTTTGAGAGAAAACGCTCCCGCGTTACGACGAAGCGGACGTGGGAGGCTTGGCCGATGACATTATCGCCATCGCGGGCCTCGATGGAGAAAGTGAGCTTGCGTCCCTCTTGGGCTGTGAGCGTGGCCGTGACCTCGATTGTCGCCCCGACGGCCGAGGGTCGCAAGTGCGTAGTCTCGATTTGGCTGCCTACGGTCGTGTCGCCCTCGGGGAGGCTTGTTGCGGCAAGGCGCATGGCTGCGTTCTCCATCATTGCCACCATGGCGGGCGTGGCGAGGACGGGCATATCGCCCGAACCCATGGCCTCGGCGGTTAGGTTTGGCGTTACGGAATAGGTGAGGGTATGTGTGTTAGTGGTCATAGTGTTTTGTTAAATTATTTTCCTATACGAATAAAATTCTCCTAAGGTTGTGAAATGGAGGGACGGAAGTGCGTCTCGCAAAAGTGTGGAAATGGGCATTGGTTGGCGAGAGGTATTGTAAAAATAGATAACTTTGCCTCTGATGTGCCATAAAAATGTTATAAATATTCTGTGATGCCCGCCGACGACATGAAAAGCAAGGCGGCATCGGGCCTTGCGTGGACATCCTTTGAGAAGGTGGGCCAGGAGGTCATACAGTTCGTCATTGGAATTATCATAGCCCGTATCCTTGCCCCGGAAGACTTTGGCGTTGTGGGCATGACGGCCATCTTCCTTGCCTTGGCCAACACAATAGTGGACAGCGGTTTTGGGTCGGCACTTATCCAAAAGAAAGACCGAACCGAGGCGGACTACTCAACGTGCTTCTATTTCAACATCCTTGTGGGTCTCGCAATCTACGGCATCTTGTGGATTGCCGCCCCGTGGATTGCGGACTTCTATCGTACGCCCATCTTGACGGACGTGGTGCGCGTCTTGGGTATAGCATTCATTATCAACTCATTGAGCATAAGCCAGACGGCTCGCATGACGGCGGAGATGCAGTTTAGGCAGATGTCCGTCATCACAATTGTCGCGCAGCTCGTCACGGGTCTTGTCGGTCTTGTCTTGGCCATGACGGGATGGGGCGTTTGGGCGCTTGTGTTTCAGCAGATTGCGAGTGGGGCTGTGCGTCTTATTGGCATGGAGATAGCCCTCAAGTGGGTGCCGAGTTTGCAATTCTCTCGCCAATCGCTTCGCCACCTCTTTGGCTTTGGCTCTAAGATACTCTGTTCCAGCATCATAAACACCGTATACAACAACCTTTACACCCTCGTGATAGGACGAGCCTTCTTGCCGAGCGACGTAGGTTATTACACACGAGCCAACCAGACGGCAGCCTTGCCGACCAACTCGTTGACGCAAGTGGTCATGAAAGTGGCGTATCCGATGATGGCTCAGGTGCAAGACGATGTGGAGCGACTGCGCAACGCGTATACCAAATTTTTGCGGGCGCAATTGTTCGTAATCTTCCCGGTACTCTTGGGCATAGCCGCCTTGGCTGAGCCCTTGTTCCTCGTACTCTTGGGCGAGAAATGGCTGCCGGCCGTCCCTCTTTTGCAAGTCCTCTGCCTTGGTATGCTTTTCGACCCGTTGACCGTCATAAACCTAAACATCCTGTACGTCAAGGGGCGGACTGACCTTGTCTTGCGCTTGGAGTTGATAAAGAAACCCATTGCGTTCCTTATTCTCTTCTTGTCGCTCAACTTCGGGTTGATGTGGCTTTGCGCGGGGCGTGCGTTGTATTGCCTTATTGCCTACGCGTTCAATTGCTATTACACGGGGCGATTTATCGGCATGGGCTTTTGGCGGCAGATTGTGATTATCTTGCCTGTCTTGGTGCGCGGTGTCGTGATGGGGGCGGTTTGTTATGGGCTGTGTCTCGTAATCTCGAACCCTTTGGCACAGGTGATTGTGGGCGCCTTGGCGGGAGGCGCGGTATATCTTGGGATGGCGTATGCAGCCCATGACGACACAATGGCTGACGGCATGACCTTGGTGAAAACAAGATTTCTTAGAAAATAACTAACGTTTTGAGATATTATGGTAGCGACAGTCGTAGTGACATTTAACCGACTTCCGATGCTAAAGGACCTCATTGAGAGCCTTAGGCACCAGGAGAACGTTGAGCACAAAATAATAGTCGTAAATAACGGCTCGACCGACGGCACGACAGAATGGCTTGCCGAGCAGAGCGACATTGATGTTGTGACGCAGGGCAACGTAGGTGGCGCGGGCGGCTTCTTTACGGGCATCAAATATGCCGTGGAGAAGGGGTATGACTACGTGTGGATAATGGACGACGACGTTTTGTGCCGCCCCGATGCGCTCTCTGAACTCATGACGGCCATCAGTGTGAAAGAGAGGGTAGGGTTCGTCTGCAGCCGTGTTGTTGGCGAGAGTGGAGTGGCAATGAACACACCTGGTGCCGACTGCAGGGCGTTTGGTCCGAATTACCCCGACACGTATGACCTCGTGACATCTCATGGAATGGTGAAGGTCTCGGGAGCTACGTTTGTATCAGTCCTTATCCCGTCGAAGATGGTGAGGGAACGCGGGTTGCCATTGCGCCAGTTCTTCATTTGGGGTGACGATACGGAGTTCACTATGCGCCTCTCGGCAGCTGCCCCTTGTTACATTGCTTGCCGGAGTGTGGTTGTTCACAGGAGGGCTAATCAGGGGAGGCTCTCGTTCATGGACGAGAAAGACCCCCGTCGATTGGTCAACTACAGGTATATGTTCCGCAACAAGTACGTGTATTTGCGGAGATGGGAAGGCGTCGGTGCGGCAGTAAAGAGCTATGCTTATGATTCTATTGCGATGCTTAAACTTCTTATCCGTTTTGACTTCCGACATCTCGCCCCTATGCTTCGTGGAGTGTGGGGAAGTTTGTGGTTTCATCCGAAAGTGGAGTGGGTAGAGGAGAATAAATGTTAACTTTGCGCCGCACATATCTGAATCATTGTTAGTCGCTAATCATTCACCCTTTTCACTCGCGTGTCATTGAAACGAGTTGCGTCTATAGTCGTGACCTACAACAGGTTGAACTTCTTGAAGGAGCTGATTGGCTCACTCAGGGAGCAGTCGTATGGGTGTTATGACATAATAGTTGTAAACAACTCATCTACAGACGGGACGGAAGAGTGGCTCTCTGAGCAGGGCGATTTGAAAGTCATAACACAAGCAAACCTTGGTGGGGCTGGAGGCTTCTTCACGGGCATGAAATATGCTGTGGAGGAGGGTTACGACTATGTGTGGGTGATGGACGACGACGTGGTGTGCCGTACTGACTCGCTTGCTGAACTCGTCTCGGCCATTGAAGTGAAGGAAGGGATTGGTTTCGTGTGTAGCCGCGTGTTGAATGAGCGTGGCGAGGAGACGAACAACCCCGTACCCATGAATGGCGGCTTTGCCCCCGGAGTGTTAGAGCTCACGGTAAGCCATGCAATGGTGGAAGTGGAGAGGGCCACATTTGTCTCGGTGCTGTTTAAGAGAGAGGTTATCTGTCGCTTTGGACTCCCTCTGCGAGAGTTATTTATTTGGTATGACGACTACGAATATACCGACAGAATATCTGAACAAATGGATTGTTACGTGGCCTGCAAGAGTGTCGTGACCCACAAGGGTAGTGACTACGGATTCTTGAAGGAGCGTAACCCGAGGCGGATAAAGATGTATTTCTATGAGTTCAGAAATAGGTATGTTGTGTTGCGCAAAAAAGGGAGATTCT
>JALEMI010000057.1 GCA_022768325.1 Bacteroidales bacterium | reverse complement strand
CTTGGGTGTAAAATTGGGTGTTTGTTTTATAATTTGCTGATTTTCAGCGTTTATTGCGGAGAGACAGGGATTCGAACCCCGGGTACATCGCTGTACGCCTGTTTTCAAGACAGGTGCAATCGACCACTCTGCCATCTCTCCTTTAGCGTGTGCAAATTTATGTGATTGTTGCGAAAGTTGCAAGAGGTGAGTTGATTTTTATTTTGCACGTTGGTGGCATCGGGAGAGAGGTCGTGGGGTTAAGTTACTGATTTACAACAACAAAAAGAAAACCGTCCCCTCAAGCGTTGAATACTTGAGGGGACGGAGGATTATGGACGCTTAGCGCAGAGATGCGCTTGGGCTATTAGAGATCGATCTCTTGGGAGTAGTCGATGCGGCTGAGGCGTACGTAGTTGGCGTAGCGGTCTTGTGCTGCCTTCTTTGTTGCCTCGTAGAGCTCTTCGGCCTTCTCGGGGAGGGCTTTGCGGAGCGAGAGGAAGCGGACCTCGCCGTCGAGGAACTCTTGGAACTTGTCCCAGTTAGGCTTCTTGGAGTCGAGCTGGAAGGGGTTCTTGCCTTGCTCGGCGAGACGGGGATCGAAGCGCCAGAGGTGCCAGTAACCGCACTCGACAGCCTTTGCCTCCTCGGCTTGGCTCTTGCCCATGCCGCCCTTGACCTTGAGGCCGTGGTTGATACAGGGGGCGTAGGCGATGATGAGAGAAGGACCGGGGTAAGCCTCTGCCTCGCGGATGGCCTTGAGGCACTGAGCGTTGTCGGCACCCATTGCGATTTGGGCGACGTAGACGTAGCCGTAGGTGGCCTGCATGAGGCCGAGATCCTTCTTCTTGATGCGCTTGCCAGCGGCAGCGAACTGAGCTACGGCAGCGATAGGAGTAGCCTTGGAGCTCTGACCGCCAGTGTTGGAGTAGACCTCGGTATCGATGACGAAGACGTTGACATCCTCGCCAGAAGCGAGTACGTGGTCGAGACCGCCGTAGCCGATGTCGTAGGAGGCGCCGTCGCCGCCGATGATCCACTGGCTACGCTTGACGAGGTAGTGAGAGAGTTCGTCGAGCTGCTGGCATACGGGGCAGCCAGCGGCAGCGGACTTCTTGATTTCGGGGATGAGCTTAGCGGCGGCTTTCTTGCTGCCCTCGGCATCATTCTGATTCTCGATCCACTCCTTGGCAGCGGCCTTGTAGTCGTCGCTTACCTTGTCGGACTCAATCATCTGCTCGAGGAGGCGTTGGATGCGCGCCTTCATCTTCTTATTGGCGAGGACCATACCCATGCCGAACTCGCCGAAGTCCTCGAAGAGGCTGTTGGCCCAAGCGGGGCCTTGACCCTTCTCGTTCTTGGTGTAGGGGGTTGAAGGGATGGAGCCGGAGTAGATGGAAGAGCAGCCCGTGGCGTTGGCAACCATCTGGCGATCGCCGAAGAGCTGAGAGATGAGCTTGACGTAAGGAGTCTCGCCACAGCCGGAGCAAGCGCCGCTGAACTCGAAGAGCGGCGTAGCGAACTGGGAGTTCTTGGGGTTGGCCTGGATGTCGACGAGGTCTTGTTTGCTCTTGACGCTCTTGACGCAGTAGTCCCAGTTGGCGGCCTCTGCGAGTTCGGCTTCGAGAGGAACCATGGTGAGGGCCTTCTCCTTGGACATACATACATCGACACAGTTGCCGCAGCCGAGGCAGTCCATTACGCCGACCTGGATGCGGAAGTGCATACCCTTCATTGCGGCGGGGGCCTTCATCTCGATTGTCTCGCCATTGAAGCCAGCCTTCTCGTCGTTGTCGAGGACGAAGGGGCGGATACAGCTGTGGGGACAGACGAATGCGCACTTGTTACACTGGATACACTTGGAGGCATCCCATTTTGGAACGAATGCGGCGACGCCACGCTTCTCGTAGGCGGCAGTGCCTTGCTCCCAGGTGCCGTCCTCGATGCCCTTGTAGGCGGAGACGGGGAGGAGGTCGCCGTCTTGAGCGTTGATTGGACGGACGAGCTTGGAGATGTACTCAGGCTCGTTGCGTACGACCTCAGCGTCGTCGGCGAGGTCAGCCCAAGCGGGATCGACAGCGAGCGTCTTGTACTCGCCGCCACGGTCGACGGCAGCGTAGTTCTTGTCGACGACATCTTGGCCCTTCTTGCCGTAGCTCTTGACGATGAACTTCTTCATCTGCTCGACAGCGAGGTCGACGGGGATGACCTCGGTGATGCGGAAGAAAGCGGACTGGAGGATGGTGTTGGTACGGTTGCCGAGGCCAATCTCCTGCGCAATCTTGGTGGCGTTGATGTAGTAGACGGTAATGTTGTTCTTTGCGAAGTACTTCTTAACCTTGTTGGGGAGATTCTTGACGAGCTCGTCGCCCTCCCAGATGGTGTTGAGGAGGAAGGTGCCGTTCTTTTGGAGACCACGGGTTACGTCGTACATGTTCAGGTATGCCTGGACGTGGCAAGCGACGAAGTTAGGGGTCTTGATCTGATAGGTAGAACGGATTGGGTTGTCGCCGAAGCGGAGGTGCGAGCAGGTGAAGCCGCCGGACTTCTTGGAGTCGTAGGAGAAGTAGGCTTGGCAGTGCTTATCGGTATTGTCGCCGATAATCTTGACGGAGTTCTTGTTGGCACCGACAGTGCCGTCGGCACCGAGGCCGAAGAACTTGGCTTCGAACATGCCCTCGCCGCCCATTGGGACTTCCTCCTTGGAGGGGAGCGAGGTGAAGGTGAGGTCGTCGTTGATGCCGACGGTGAAATGATCCTTAGGCTGCGGCAGTTTGAGGTTGTCGTAGACCGCGGTAATCATTGTTGGCGTGGTATCGGCAGAGCCGAGGCCGTAGCGTCCACCGACGATGACCGGGGCATTGGGCTGACCGTAGAAAGCGGCCTTGACATCGAGGTAGAGAGGCTCGCCGTCGGCGCCGGGCTCCTTGGTGCGGTCGAGGACAGCGATGGCCTTAACCGTCTTAGGAACAGCGGCGAGGAGACGCTCTACGGAGAATGGGCGGTAGAGGTGTACGCTGACCATACCGACCTTCTCGCCCTGCTTGGCCATGAAATCGATAGCCTCGCGAGCGGCCTCGGAGGCGGAGCCCATGAGGATGATTACGCGGTCGGCATCGGGAGCGCCGTAGTAGGAGAAGGGCTTATATTCGCGGCCAGTGATCTTGCTGATTTCGGCCATGTAATGCTCAACGACTTCGGGGACTGCATCGTAGAAGCGGTTGCAGCTCTCACGGTGAGCGAAGAAAGTCTCGGGGTTCTCGGCCATACCCTTGGCCTGAGGATGCTCTGGGGAGAGAGCCCTCTCGCGGAACTCCTTGATGGCCTGCCAGTCGACGAGAGGACGGAGATCCTCCATGTCCATCAGCTCAATCTTGTGGTACTCGTGGCTTGTGCGGAAGCCGTCGAAGAAGTTGATGAAAGGAACTCGTGTCTTGATGGAAGCGAGGTGCGCCACGGCGGAGAGGTCCATGACCTCTTGCACAGAGCCTTCGCAGAGCATGGCGAAGCCAGTCTGACGGCAAGCCATAACGTCGCTATGGTCGCCGAAGATGCAGAGGGAGTGAGTGGCAAGGGTACGAGCGGAGACGTGGAACACGGAAGGGAGGAGCTCGCCACCGATCTTGTACATGTTAGGAATCATGAGCAAGAGGCCCTGAGAGGCGGTGAAGGTGGTGGTGAGAGCGCCAGCCTGGAGGGAGCCATGGACAGCACCGGCCGCGCCGCCCTCGGACTGCATCTCTTGGACAGTCACGGTATCGCCGAAGAGGTTCTTGCGGCCTTGAGCCGACCACTCGTCGACGTGCTCCGCCATAGGGGACGAAGGCGTGATGGGGTAGATGGCGGCGACCTCCGTGAACATATAGGCTATGTGCGCGGCGGCTTCGTTACCATCACAAGTGATGAATTTCTTTTCCTTTGCCATTTGAATGAACTAAAGAGTTAATGTATCGGACTGATTATTATATCGTTGTGCCGTGGCGGTTCAAGACAGCCTGGCAGGTTGATTTTGCTTCATTAATATAGGAAACCGAAAAGCCAGAGGGGAATCTCCTTACCGTGGCCTACCTCAATCATCTCTCGGGCACGGAACGTTGACTCGTCGGACTTGGACTTGCTATCGTCGCCGACGAGGAAACAAGGCCCGCCGTTGACGCAGAAATCGCCGAGCGAACCTCGCTCGACGGTATTGCTGTAGCCCAACTGGTTGAAGAAGAACGTCTTGTATAGCGCGGAGCGTTCGACGCCGCCGTAGTTGCATAGGTACATGAGATTGGGATTCTGCATGAAGATATGCGCTGGCTTCTTGCTACCTGTCTCTCCGACTTGGTAGAGGAGGTGGATGAGCCGTGCGTGCTTCAGGTAGAGCATATAGTTCATGACCGTGGCACGGCTCGTATCGACCGACGCTGCCAATTTTGAGACATTGGGTTGGAATGGCGTCTGGCCGACGATGGTGTAGAGCAGCTTTCGGAGCTTTGGAATGAGCTTGATGTCGATTTGCTGCAAATAGCTAATCTCGACCTCGAGGACGAGATTGATTGTTTTCACGAGGTCGACATAAACATTCTCCTGCCCGAGGAAATAGGGGTAGAAACCGTGTCGGAGATACTCGCTGAAATAGGCCAGTGGCTTGACTTTCTGCGCTATACCTCGGCAAATCTGCTCGTGATCTTGGAGGATGTCTTGGAGCGAGAGGGAGGGGAAATTGAACGCAGAGGAGTAATTGAGATACTCTCGGAACGAGAAGCCTTCGAGGCTGTAGACTTTTACGAGGCCATGGAGCTGAGGGTTCTCCTCTTTGAGCCTCATTACGGGCGAGCCCGTGAAAACGATATGGAGGTCGGGGAAATTGTCGTAGCAGAACCTGAGTTCGTTGGACCACTCGGGGTATTTGTAGACCTGGTCGAGGAGGAGGGTGTGGCCGCCAGTCTTGACGAACTCGTCGGCGAGAGAGACGATGGACCTATTGGCGAAATAGAAATCGTTGAGGTCGGCGTAGAGGCATTTTATCTTGTTGGCGTTCAGCATCTTGGCGTAATTGAGGAGGAAGGTTGTCTTGCCGATGCCTCTTGACCCCTTGATACCGATGAGGCGCGCCTGCCAATCAATCTGATCCATGAGCCCTCTTTTGACCCATGGCTTCAGATCGGAGAGCAAATCGTTCTGTATGTTGAAGAGGGTCTGCATTGCCAATACTGAGTGCGCGAACTGCATAAAACGGGCGTCGCGGAGGCAAAAATAATGAACCTGCGTGGAAAAGTGTAATCTCCGTTTTGCATTTTGGCTTGAAAATTGCTATTTGAAGTGTATATAAATAACTTTTAATCACAATATGGGGCGATAGTCATTTTTGCGTCATGGAGCCGCCATTTTAGATGAAATTTATTTAATTTCGTTGATTAACGTTGCTCGCGAAGCGAGAATGGAGCCATAGAAACTCAGAAACACCCCTATTTTTAGGAAAAGATGGAACAAATAGCCGAGCCGATAACACGCGAGGAATTGATGGGCGACCTATCCCGCGCGCACTTCGTAAGGAACACGAACAAAGGCGGCAACCTGATATATGATTTTTCGGCACAAGAGGCGCCTATCTTGATGCGCGAGGTAGGCCGATTGCGCGAAGAGGCATTCCGCATGGCAGGCGGCGGCACGGGCAAAGCGTTGGACATTGACGACTACGACACATCGGACATCCCGTTTCGCCAGCTGATAGTATGGGACCCTCAAGACCAGCAGATCTTGGGCGGGTACCGGTACATCTTGTGCAAAGACCTGCCACAGAGCCAGGAGGGCGTTAAGTATTTGGCGACCTCGCACATGTTCCACTTTTCTGATGAATTTATACGCGACTATTTCCCGAAGACGATAGAGCTTGGGCGTTCGTTTGTGCAGCCGATGTATCAGAGCAGCAAGATGGGCGCGAAGAGCCTCTTTGCGCTTGACAACCTGTGGGACGGTCTGGGCGCCTTGACGATAGACCACCCGGACGCCACGTATTTCTTTGGGAAAGTGACGATGTACACGCACTTCAACCCCCGTGCGCGGGACTACATCATGGGCTTTTGGCACAAGTATTTTGGCGACAAGAGCCGTCTGGTCTACGCATATAACCCGCTGAAAGTGGGGCTTACGGCGGAAGAAGAGGCGGCGGTATTCACGGCAGGGAACTTTCAGGACGACTACAAGATATTGGTACGGCGCGTGAGAGAGCTTGGCGAGAACATCCCGCCGCTGGTGAACGCGTACATGAACCTCTCGCCGTCGATGAAAGTCTTCGGGACCGCAATAAACGACGAATTTGGCGACGTTGAAGAGACGGCCATAATCGTGAACTTGCGAGAATTGTATCCTGCTAAAACATCTCGCCACATAGATACGTACAAGAAGTAAAGGCACTCTCCCCCACCCCGCCCCCGGAATATTTTTCTCACGCCCCCCCCACCCACCCGAAAGAGATGTCGAAGCACCTCATAATAGCCTGCGTGGCACTCCTGATGGCCATGATGGCCGTCCCGATGGCGGCGTCAACAGCCTCGTCGACAATATCGCCCTCCCCGGAGGCGTCGAGAAGTCGATGGAGCCGCACGTCTGCCCCCAACACCGTGGACGACTCTCAGACCCCGACCGACCGGCAGATAGCCATAGGGCGCGCGATGTGGGAATCGGGGCAGGTGAAAAAGGCGGAGACCATATTCATGGAGGCCTTGAACCGCTCGCAAGACATGAGCGACAAGGTGAACGCGACAAACACCCTTGCGGAATTTTATTGCGCCGTGGGGAAATTGGAGAAGGCGGTAGCGGCGTACAGCTCGCTCTTGGCCTCGGCGACCGTGGAGGGCGACACAGCCACCTTGATAAGCATATACTCGGGACTGGGCGCGACATTCTCGTACAACGGACAGTACGTGAGGGCCATGAAGAGCTACCGCACGGCGGAGATGATGCTTGAGACACAGCCCGACACGGCGGCGTTGGCCGACATACTGAAGGGCATGGCCATTACCCTTAACGCCGCTGGGGACGTGCGCGAGGCATTGACCCTTATACGCAAGGCTCGCAGCATAACGCCCGAGAGCGACTTGGAGCGCATCACGGAGATATTGAACGTAGAGAACAGGATAGAAGCGCGGATGGGCGACTACGAAACGGCGTATCGCTCGATAAGTGAGTATTCGCGTCTTCGCCGCCTCTTGCGCGACCGTCAGGCTGACGACATAATAAACTCATACGGCAACGCGGAGACGGAAGAGACGCGCTTCCGCCTCGCGGCGGCTGAGGGCATGAGGCAGGCAATTAGCGAAGAGCAAGACGCAGAGCGGCGCATGGCACTCACGGCGGCGTTTGTGATGTGCATCTTGCTGCTGGTGCTGGTATCGACCCTTGCCATAATAATCCGCCGGACGACGATAAGGAGGGAGAAAGAGAACAACCTGCGGCAGAAGATGCAAGACCAGGAGCGGGTCCTCCACATTGTGAGCCACGACTCGACAAATCAGTTCAACACGCTATTGGGCTTTGCGGACGTGCTTGTACAGAGGGCGAGCAAGAACGGCGGTGACGACGAGATATTCGCTAAGCACATCTACTCGTCGGCTCAGACGCTGTATCAGATGATGAGCAACCTCTTGGCGTGGAGCATGTCGCAGACGCAGATGCGCTCGAAGCCAACGGTATTGAACGTGGCGGACGGGCTGGAACCCGTGTTTTGCTCAATGCAAATTGTGGCGGCGGACAAAGAGATTGAGGTGCGGAACTCGATAGACAAGCGGACGCAGGCATTTTGCGACCCGTCGCACCTTGTCATCATTGTAAGGAACCTGATTAACAACGCGATAAAATTCACCCGTCATGGTGGTCTTGTGGAAGTGACGGCATCGAGCTATGGAAACAAGACCATGATAGTAGTGACGGACAACGGCATAGGAATGACACCAGAGATGGTGGAGAGATTCAATTGCGACGAGATGCTCACATCTACGCAAGGCACGGAGCGCGAGAAAGGTAACGGCATAGGCCTGACGATATGCCGCGACTTGGCGAAGACCAACGGCGGCAACCTGATTGCGGAGCCGAGGCGGAAAGTGGGCACATCGATAACACTGGTCTTGCCAGCCCGAGAGACCACAAAACGATAGAGGAAGAGAGATACTATGGCAAAAGCGAAGAAAGAGGAATTCTCGTATGACGAGGCACAGGCTGAGATTGAAGCTATTGTCAGCCGATTGGAGAGTCGCGACAAGCCGACAGGTTTCGACACGATGATTAGCGACGTGGAGAAAGCCTTGGCACTGATAAAGCAATGCAAGAAATGCATTGCGGACGCAGAGAGCCGCTTGGCAAAAGTGAAAAGCGACGACGAGGCGGACAACGAAGCCGAGAAATAGAAGCGGGAGGGGGACACCGCCCGTGACCAACCATCGAAACAAGAGACCACAAAAATTAGCGACGTGGAGAAAGCCTTGGCGCTGATAAAGCAATGCAAGAAATGCATTGCGGTCGCAGAGAGCCGATTGGCAAAAGTGAAAAGCGACGACGAGGCGGACAACGAAGCCGAGAAATAGAAGCGGGAGGGGGACACCACCCGTGACCAACCATCGAAACAAGAGACCACAAAAAAAAATGAAGAGCCTGCACAAAATAGTGGCCGCCGCCATGTTGGCGGTCTTAGTCCTCGGGGCGGCAGCGTGTTCCGGCTCTCGCAATCAGGCGACTGCGAAAAAGAGTCAGCATAGCCAAAGCAGCACAAAAAAACAATCTTACCAAAAGAAGCAAAACGGAATTGAAGACACTCGGACGGAAAAGCCGAGCGGCAGCCTCTCGAAAGCCTGCGCAAAAATTGGGGTGAGCCCTAACGGGGTGAAAAACACCGCACTATACATTGAATCGGCTTCGTGGATTGGGACGAACTACAAATATGGCGGGATGTCGCGGAGCGGCGTGGACTGCTCGGGACTGACGAACCTGATTTACAAAAAGGTATACGGCAAAAGCCTTAGCCGCAGCTCGGCAGACATACTGAACGACAACTGTAAAGTGATTAAGAAATCGAGCCTGCGGGAGGGCGACCTGGTATTCTTCCGCACAGACGGGAAAAAGTCGAAGACCCCGAATCACGTAGGGATATACCTGAAAGAGGACAAATTCATCCACTCATCGTCATCGAAGGGCGTGATAATCAGCAGCATGACGCAAGATTATTACATCCGTAACTTCATAGCCGCCGGGCGGACGGGCGTCAACTGACGACCGAGGAGACCTTGCCGTCGGCGAAAAACGTCGTGATGCCGTCACCTTTCTTTAGGGTGGCGGCATTTGTTATCCTATTTCCTTCGGCATCGGTCGTGACGCTGAACCCTCGGCGGAGGACCTCGCGCGGGTCGATTGCGGCGACGTGCCTCTCGAAAGCCTCTTGGCGTCGGGCCTCGACATCGAGACGGGCGCGAGCGGCGGAGAGAAGCCTCTGGCGGAGCATCTGGAACGTCATGTCTTGACGGGCGAGACGTTCGGACGCGGCACTCATGGCACGGAGGGCGAGGCTATCGGAGCGTGAACGCGCTGAGGCGAGAATGGCACTTGCGGAGGCGAGGAGGCGGAGACGGAGAGCGTCGACACCATAGATGGCTGCGGAGAGCGAAGCTTCGGCGGCACGTGTCGCGCGGGCGGTGAAGTCGTCGAGCAGGGCGAGGAAATCGGCATCGTGCTGAATGAGGAACTCGGCAACGGCTGTCGGGGTCTTGACGGCGGTGTGAGCCACGATGTCGACAATGGACGTATCGCGTTCATGGCCAATGCCCGTTATCACGGGGAGTGGGAACTGGGCGACATTGGAGGCCATGAGATAGGAATCGAAACAGGCCAAATCCATTTTAGAGCCGCCACCGCGGATGATGACAACGACATCGAAATCGTCGACCTCGGCGGCAATCTTGTTGAGCGCATCGACGATGGACGCCTCGGCGCTCTCGCCCTGCATGGCGGCGGGGAAGAGGACGGGGCGGAAATCGATGGCGTAGGGGTTGGAGCGCAACTGATCGCAGAAATCACCGTATCCGGCTGCCGTGGCTGCCGAGACGACGGCAACGCGCTGGATGACCTTGGGAAGGGGCAGCTCCTTATTCATCTCGGTGACGCCGTCGGCAGCGAGTTGCCTGAGAATCTCTTGGCGGCGACGCTCCATGTCGCCGAGCGTATATTGCGGGTCGATGGCCAGAATCTGGCCGCTCATGCCGTAGACGGGGTGGAAAGAGACGCTGACGTAGGCGAGAATCTTCATGCCATCGCGGATGTCGTCGCCCGTGGCTAAGCGGAGGGGACCGAGGACGCGGAAGACGTTAGAACTCCAGATTTGGCATCGGAGGGAGGCTACGGGGGCGTCGGACGTGTCGGACTTTTGGGAAAGCGTGATATAGTAGTGTCCGCGGGAGACTTGCGCTTGGGCGACTTCGGCTGTGACCCACGAGGCGAGGTTGGCGTCGGATATGACGTTGCGGATGTTGTTGCAGAACTGCTCGAGAGTGAGGGATTGGGGTGTGGACATGGGGGTAAAGGTAGGGATGCCGGTTACCAGTGCTACTTCATCTTCCTGAGTTCCTCAACGCTTGTGTTGAGGATAATGGCAATTTGTTCTTCTGTTTTTCCGATGGCAAGCAGAGCTTTTATGGCGGAGGACAGTTGAGCCTTAATCTCTTTGCATTTGTTAGCTTCTTCGTCGGCTTGGGCTTTGAGTGCGGCTGTTTTGGCTTTGTACTTCGCAATTTCAGCTTTAATTTTTTCTGACATTTTGGCGTTATGCTCAATGCAGTCTATCAAAACTTTGGTATCAGGATCAATATTCGAAAACATAACACATAATAAGTTTCTTCATCAATATGCACGAGCGGGCGGTATTATCTGCATCGATGTGCTGCGCCATGACGTGTTCTCCGAGACGCACCGCTTCATCAGAGCTACTTCATCTCCCTAATCTTCTCAATATCAGTATTGAGGATAATGGCGATTTGCTCTTCAGATTGACCGGTAGCAAGTAGGGCTTTCACGGCGGAGGATAGTTGGGACTTAGTTTTTTCTAACTCCTTAGCATTATTCTCCATGGTGCTCATATAGATGTTTGCCTCGTCCTCAAGATCCATCTTGCGGCGCATCTCGTCGTTGGCGAGGAGCTTATTGAGCTGACCGAGGACGTAGCTATAGTCGGTGTCGTCGCGGTCTTCGTCCAAGTAGATGCTGTGGGTGTATTTGCCGTCGATGTTTCTGCCGCCAAAGATTTTGAGCATCTTTTCAAGGTGCGTACGCGCCCGGCCTTGGAGTTTAGACACTTGCACAACCACCATGTCAACCGAGAGGCTCTCAATAAATACATTCGGCAGGCCTTTCTGTATGACAGTCCCGTCCTGCGCGACGCAAGTCCTGTTGACGTAGAAGACTGGCTCATCAATATCTTTCAGGTTGTGCCCGAGGATGTATATGCTGATTATGTGCAGCGGATGCGTCCCCTCTTGCATCGCCTTCTTCCCGTTGTCGCGCATGAGTGAGCCGAGGTAGCTCGTGAAACGCGCGATCTCGTGAGGCTCGTAGGCTTTTTGAAGCTCGACGTGAACAACTTGACGAACCGTCTTGCCGTCTATCACTTTGCTTATCGTCGCATCGAAATCGAGGCGGAAGAGGTGCACATCGTCACGGCTAAGGCTGGTGTACTCGTTGCGGTCGTAGCTGAGCTCTTCGACGGTGCAATTGAGCAGTGCGCCAAGAATGACCTTGGCGGCGCGGCTGTCCGACATCAGATGCTTGAAAACAACGTCGTACATGGAATTGGCTATCTCCATGGCTTGACAATATCAATCGTTGCAATAATAGTAATAAAAACGGCAATCTTCGCATTTCCTTTTTTGAACTTAAGATTTGGCGAAAGAAGGTGGTTGCTGGACTTCCGGCCGAGCACATCCGCTTCGCGTATGCACCCGATTACTGGGGTACGGCCTTTCAGGCCGGCGGAGATTGGAACAGGAGGGAGGCCGTTACTCATGTTGATTTGAGGATGTTAATAAAATAGCCGTGGGCAAAAGGATTAAAATTCTTTATCAAAGAGGCGGAACAAGAGGAAATTTGCTAAATTAGTGAACAGAAAAGTTAAACATTCTCACCTATGGAAAGCGAACCTACAGTCCAGGCTCTCACAGTCATCACGGCTAACGAGATTGTGGGGCATGAGATTCCGGCTTTTAGGGGTGCGGTGTGTCGTGCGGCCGAAGTGATGGACTGTGACCTGTTTCACAATCATGTTGAAGGGGGGCTTCGCTATTCG
>JALEMI010000035.1 GCA_022768325.1 Bacteroidales bacterium | reverse complement strand
TTGTGGGCGACATCCACAATGTAATGGTCGGCCGTGAACGAGCGGCGGTAAACGTGATTTATGTTGCCCCAAATCATGATGAACTCGCCTGTTGACGATACCTCGTATCCGCTGATTACGTCGATTTTCTTATCGCCTTTGAGGTCGTCGAGGTCGAGGAGGGTGGCTTCTTTTGCGCCTGTGGCAAAAGAGTATTGCTCAATGCTCATGCCGTCGGGCGAGATTATGGTGTAGCTCTTGCCGTCGGGCGTGGAGCGTAATTCGTCGGGTGTGTTGGGGTAGAGAATGCCCGTCTCGCAAAGGTCGGCAATTGAGACCTCTGGTTGTTGTGCAAAGCAAAGTGAGGCTAAGGTCAGCGTCGCTACAGTGATTGTAAGTCTCATAAATTCATAGTATTAGCGTAGTTATTGTGGAATCATAAGTTTTGAGGCTTCGAGAGCGTCTCTTGGTGTAAGGTCTCTTGTTTGATCTGTAAAGGTTTGGAAATCATTGGTTTCGTGTCTAATGCTATTGCCGGTTCGGGCAGTTTCTCGCCGTGGCTCCAGCTGTGGAGGGTGATGAGGACTACTTCGCTCGGCGCGAACATCCTGACGGCGCGGCGCGACGTGCCAATGCCCGTGGTCGTTATGACGGCTTGCCTTGCCGAATTGTAGTTAAGCCCCTTAAGGAAACGCTGCCCGTAGTGGGACGACGTGACGGGAGCAAAGGCGCCGAAAAGGGTGACCTGCCCTCCGTGGGTGTGGCCTGCCAAGACGAGGTCGGCGTTCGTGATGTCTTGGTCCTCAGCATAGTCGGGTGTATGCGTCAGGAGGAAGACGAACTCGTGCGGGTCGAGCTTCAGCGTAGGGCTTGGGGCTGTCTCAACCTTTTGGTACGTATTTATTGCCCCGGCTACGGTGATATGTGAGCCGTTCTTATGGATTTGCACCGCCGTATCTTCAACGAGGGCGACGTTGTAGAAGTTCATGACGCTTTTTATCGTGTCGGTGCAACGTTCGAGGTCGTTATTGCCCAGCACGGCGTATGTCCCATATTGGGGCGGATTGCTCATTATTGTTGAGAAAAGCGGCTCAACGTATTCGCATCCCTCTTGATAATCGCCGCCAAGAAACATGGCGTCGGGGGCAATCTCCTGAATAACCCGGCCGAGGCTTTCGAGCGTCGTTGTCGTGAAAAGGCTCGTGTAGTGGGTGTCGGCAAAGAAGAGGATTCGGAAGCCCTCGAAAGCCCGCGGAATCTCAGCCGACGAGACGTCGTAGGTGCGAATGCGCCGGATGCCCGGGTGCTTGCACGTCGTCTCGGTACGCCCTTGAATAATCTGAACGGCCGTCCCTGTTTCTTCTTGCGCCGTAGCCGTTAGGAGGCTGAGCGAGAGGAGCAGAAGAAATGGTGTAAACCTTAGAACCCTTCTCACGGAAAATGCTGATTAGTAAGCAATAGGGCCGGAACACATAATCTCGTCGCCATCGTAGAGGGCGGCAAACTGCCCCGGTGTGATTCCACGCTGAGCGACATCGAAGACGAAGAAGAGGCCGCTCTCCGTCATTATCGCCCTGCCGCCCTGGAGGGGTTGCCTATATCGGATTCGGCACGAGAACCGGCGGCTCTCCCCAATCTGCATAGCTTTCTCGGGCTTAAGCCAATGGACATCGTTAGCCATGATTTTCAAGACATTGCGATGCAATCCGGGGTGATTGTCGCCCATCCCGACAAAAATTTGGTTATGCTCGATGTTCGTGCCGATTACAAACAGCGGCTCGGGAAATCCGCCAATGAAAAGGCCTTTGCGCTGCCCGATGGTGTAGAACTGCGCCCCTTGGTGGGTGCCGACCTTCTCGCCCCACTTGGGGTGGAGGGGGTAGGGGAGGGCCAAGCTCTCCAACGCCTCTGTTGAGGGGTTCTCGGCATACGCGGGCGACCAGTCGCGGCTGAAAATCTCGGCATCGGGCTTAATGAGGAACACCTTGCCCTCTTTGGCCTTCAGCTTTTGCTGGAGGAAAACGGGCAAATCCACTTTCCCGACAAAACAGATGCCTTGGGAGTCCTTCTTATGCGCCGTGACGAGGTTCAGGCGTGTGGCAATCTCGCGGACCTCGGGCTTGGTCATGTCGCCAATGGGGAACATGGCCTTTGACAATTGCTCTTGGTTTAGTTGGCAGAGGAAATAGCTCTGGTCCTTATTGTCGTCCGTGCCGGCCAAGAGGCCGTAACTTACTGAGCCGTCGGCGTTTGTCGTTGTCGACTTGCGGCAATAGTGACCCGTTGCTACGAAATCGGCACCGAGACTTTGGGCGGCTTTGAGGAAGCTGTCGAACTTAATCTCGCGATTGCACAAGACATCGGGATTGGGTGTTCGCCCCGCCGCGTATTCGGCAAACATATAGTCGACGACCCTGCGGTGGTAGTCTTCGCTAAGGTCGACAAATTCAAAGGGGATGCCCAACTTGCGGGCCACCGCCTCGGCATCAAACTTATCGTCCATCCATGGGCAGTCGCCCTTCAAAACGCCAGTCGTGTCCGTCCAATTGCGCATGAAGAGGCCTACGACATCATAGCCTTGCTCGCGCAACACATAGGCTGCGACGCTCGAATCGACGCCGCCCGACAGACCTACGACGACCCTTGTCTTCTTTTCATCCATACTGACGCAATTATAGGGAAAAAAGTCGATAAATGATGAAGATTTTGGAAGAACGGTTAGAAATCGATGAGGGTGAGTGTCACTTGAAGAAAACCTTAAAATCGCGTATTGCGCCCGGTGCGCCCGTCTCCATTCGCGGCAAGTATTGGATGGCTGTCGCGTTGACCTCCTTGCCGAGGTTTATCACGATGACGTGGGGCGAATTGGCGTTTGGCAGCGGCGCCCAATATGTCGACTCTTGCAAATCGAATGATTTTTCGGCAGTATGATTGCCGTCGGCGACGTTCTCGCTGCTGGCGTAGTCAATGGACCAGCCTTCGCGGGGGAGGCGTTGACCGTTGTCGCCTAAAACATATAGTTCGGCAATGGCTGGAATGTCGCCGGCGTGTGTCGATATCAGCTCCAGAATCAGGTATTGCCCCGATGTCTTTGCGGGGAGGGCTACCTGCTTCCATCCGTTGCCCGCGGGGAACTGGTCCGCCAAGGCGGGGGCGAGGGTCGTAAGGTCTGGTGCCTCGGAGTTTGAGCGTTGCTTAATGAAAGGGAGCTTGTCGTAAATGGGTGTCTTCAAGCCCTCGGCAATAGCCTTGCGCGGGCCGAGAACGTCGAACTCGGTAACATTGTTCTCCCCCTTGCGCAGCCATGCCCCAGGGCAGTAGAGTGTCTGCTGAGGGCCAATCTCCCAGATGCGCCCCAGTGGGTGGCCGTTGACGTAGACAAGCCCTTTGCCAAAATTCTCGAAGTTGAGGAATGTGTCGCCCGTCTTGTTGACGGAGAATGTGCCTTTGTACACGCCAATGGGCAGCCTCCCCGCGGCATTGGGGGCAAAGCCCTTGACGGGCGCGAACTTGCCCTTGGAATAGAACTGCTCCTCGTCGGGCAGGGGGAACATCTGCCATCCCTTAATGTCGCAGACAAAGTCGTGACCGTCTCGCGTCTCGGTAAGGGTGACGTTTCGCGTTATTCCCTTGAAATCTTTAATTGCCCTGCCGAAATTTATGCGCCCCATGGCCTCGACAAGAATGTCGAGTTGGTCGCCTCTCTTTATTTCGGGAAGCGTAAGCCTCTTCTCGCCCAGACGGCGGTCGAGCTGGCCAATGAGTACCCCGTTGATGAAGACCTGCGCGAAGTCGTGGGCATCGTTCACTGTCAGCACACAGCCTTGCGGCGCGGCGGGTAACGTGGTGCGGTAAAGCACTGATCCGTAGCCTTGGTTGAGGTCCTCCATGGTCATGATTGTGTCGGACGCGACGCCCTCGGGCAGATTGTCAAAGAGCGGGGCGACCTCCGTAAAGGCGAACGGGCTGACGGCTATGGTCGGGATGGGCTTAGGAATGGCGGGCAGCTTGCCCTCGCTATGCCGAGCCATTACGCGGCGCAGCTCGTGGAATTTAGGCGTCGTTGCGCCTTGCTCGCTTATTGGGGCGTCGTAGTCGTAGCTCGTGACGTCGGGGGCGAAGCCTGGCGAGTTGGAGCCAGCCCAATGGCCGAAGCTGGTGCCGCCGTGCGTCATGTAGAGGCTGAAGGATATTCCTTTTGAGAGCATCTCGTCGATGCCCGCCACCATGTCGGCCGTGGGGCGCGTCTCGTGGTTTGCGCCCCACTTGTCAAACCATCCGCTCCAAAACTCAGAACACATGAGCGGAGCGTCGGGGCGCACCTCCTTTAGCTTGGCGAACTGTTGGTCAATGTCGGCCCCTGTTCCGAAATTCATGGTCCACGTGAGGTCGTCAAGACCGTTGTTTAGGAAGTTAGAGGCCCAATCGCATTGGAAGAGTGTCACCTTGTCGCCGAAGTTTTGGCGAAGCATATCGCGGATATTGGCAATGTAGGCCTTATCGGTGCCGTAGGCCCCATATTCATTCTCAACTTGCACCATGATAATGGGGCCGCCGTTTGCAATGGTGAGGTCTGCCACCTGCTCAGCCACGGCTTTTTGAAATCTGTTGACGCAATCGAGGAAATAGGGGTCGTTTTGGCGAAGTTTTATGTCCTTCTTTTTCAAGAGCCACCATGGCAGTCCGCCCATCTCCCATTCGGCGCATACGTAAGGGCCGGGGCGTAGGATGACCTTCATGTCGTTGGCGTCGCATAGCTTGATGAACTGGCGGAGGTCGTTTTGCCCGGCGAAGTCGAAGACGCCCGGTTGTGGCTCGTGGGCGTTCCAAAAGACGTAGAGGCACACGGTGTTCATGCCCAAGCTCTTGACCATCTTGATGCGGTGGTCCCAATACTCCTTAGGAATGCGCGGATAGTGCAGCTCGGCGGCTTTCACAACGAAAGGCTTATCGTTGAGCAGGAATGTGCCGTTGCCTGGGGTGAATGAGCCGGGCCCTCCTGTGGCGGAGCATGGGGACGTGGCGGCGCAAAGACCTATGGCCGTTGAGAGCAATATCCGGGATAGGGTGTTCATGGCTGTCGCTTTTAACGTAAAATTAATATTTCCGCCGATAAGGTTAAATGTTTATGACGGAGCGATATGGCGGTTTTGTGGGATATTGCGGAATTGCAGGTAGAAAAGACGGCTTTTGAAGGGCGTTTGAACGGTTTTCAAAAGGCGTTTGAAATGCTTTTGGGGGATGGCGATGGCAAAAGGGATATGCCCTTGGGGTGTGATGCGTTCTCTGTGTGCGGGGCTGATGTGGCTTGCGGGGAGGTCAGAATAGTGCCGAGTTTTGACTTTTTTATGGCTAAAAAGGGTCGAAAAAGTCAAAACTCGGCATTGTTTTTAATGGAATCTCTGCGGCGGAGAGGCATGATTGCGGGTGGTTGACGTTGTGGTATATTGGGGATTGCCAAAATCTGCTCTCGGTGGTCAAGCCGTTGAAAGATAGAGCCTTATGAGGCAAGAGAAAGAGTGTATTGGTGTCTCAAATGCGCGTCAGGTTATCAAGAATTTTCTTAGAATGGCTGCCTATGAACGGAGATCCGTTGGCGGAGCTATACACATGGTCGGGATATAGGTCGGTGATTGTTCTCGTCACGCGCGGGTAGATGGCCAGGATCTCGCTGCTGTCGAAGCCTGAGGCCTTCAGGAGCAGGCTGAAGCAGTCGATGTAGGAGAGCACGTCGCCAAAAACAATCTGTTTATATTGGCTCAGATGGCTCATGACGACCGCCATGAGCCCTCCAATATGGCGGTCCAGCTCCGTCTCGGCCTCTGGGATTCGCGACATAGCCAAGAGCTGCATTCGGCAATCGGAAATGAATTTATCGAGGGTTTCGCCACGTATTGCGGCCATCAGGTCTACTGCGCCCGAGAGAAGCTCCGTGGGGCAGAACTCGCTTGTGGCTACAAGGCCGTCCTGATATGGCACCTCGACGATGAAAGTCCTCGGCTGGCCAAGGATTTCGGCATCGAAATTTAGTTTAATTGTTTCCATCGTTTTTTGATTTGTGTCCTTATAGCCATATACCACGACAGGCGATAAGGTAAACGATGTTCACAAGAAAATTTCGATTGAAGGATGCTGGATGCCCTGAAAAATGCCTCGGCTACAATAGGCCTTATCCCTGAAACACTGACGCCAACGGTCGAAATCGGCATCGCTCTTGAGCAGGACGTAGATGTAGTACGTCAGCGAGCCGTACATCTTTCCGCTCGGGGCCTTGTACTCAAAGTTCCGCTCGTCGTCGCGGCAGGCGGTGACGACAGTCAGCTTCGCGCCCTCGGAGAATGTCTTTGGCGATGCCACGGTTATGCGTCCCGGGGGCGTGAAGGCGTAATTTGTCCCGCGGACGTACCTGTACAGCTCGGGGTCGACCTCAATCTCCTCGCCGCGCTCAATGCCTCTGCTAAAGCAAGCGTCTACGGCAACGAAAAGCTCGCCCTCGGGTCCTAACTTGGTCTTGATGGCGTCCAGGAGTGGGCACAGCTCGTCGTCAATCAGGTGGTTCTGGCCAACATATTTACCGTCCATCTTACGGCTGTCGCGGCAAGCGTCGTAGGGGATTATCGACTCGTCGAATTTCTTCATCAGCCCTTCGTCCTGATTGTCGTCGCGGATTGGCTGACCATGGCCCGAGAAGTGGAAATAGACAAAGTCGCCCGGCTCGCTTCGCTCGGCAAGAGCCGTCAGCTCATCCACAATGTTGGCCTTGGTGGCCTGGTCGTTGATGAGGGTGACAATGTCGGCGAATCCGCGTTTTGAGAGCTGCGGTTTCAGCAGGTCCACGTCATTGTCGCCGTGAATCTTGCTCCATCCCGTTTTCTGCTGGTCGTAATTGCCAATGCCGATGAGCAGGGCGCGGTTTGTGGCCGTCCCCGATATGGCGCAGGCGAGCAGCAGGGCGGCGATAACAAGATGCTTTACCATTGTTGTTTTACTTTATCTGAATGAGAATTTTCTGGCAGAGGGCTGCGAACTCCTCGTCGTCGGCAAAGCGTGTCGACAGGTCCGTCAGAATCTGCCTTGCCTTTGGGCGGTCGTGGGTCTTCAGGTAGGCCATTGCGAGGCGCATCCCCGCATCCTCCTGAGCCTGAATGTCTTCGGCTGGGGCCGATTGGTACGCCTTTTCGAGAGACGGGATGTCGTCCGACGTTATTGTCTCCCATCCTCTGTTTGACTCCGCCACATAGCAATACGCCACAATGGTGTTGTCGAGGCTGTCCATGCCCGATTGGCGCACGTTGACCACCGTGAACACGCAGGCCACAAGGACGGCGGCTATGGCGGAAATCCATGCCATGCGCTCGTAGGAACGCTTTGGGCGCAATACGTACTGGTTGGTGTTGCCGCTGCGCCCGATGATTCTTAGGAGGTCCTCGTGCGAGACGTTTTTCATTGCGTGGCCAAACTCCATGTTGTCCGCCTCGGCCTCTTGGCATACGCCTTTCAGCGTCAAGAGGTATACGTGAAAGTCCGACGCGAAGCCCTTGTCGGTGTTCAGCCGTTGCTCAAAGGCGAGCTTCTCTTCGGGGCTAAGTTCGTCGTCAATGAACTTGTCGAATAACTCTATGTTATTTTCCATAGCGTTGCTTCTTTTCGGGTTTTTCATCAGTGATGCCCGCGTTGAACAGGGCGAGCTTTACTCTATATATCAGGTCACGCATACAAAGCCATCGGCGGGCCTTTATTGCCTTGGCGTTGTCGTCTTGCGCTTTGCCGTTGTCGCGATATGGTTGTAGCTCTTCGGCAATCTCCGCGTCGGACATATTGCTAAAGTATGTCATGCGGATAATCGATGCGCACGGCTCGGGGGTGTGCGTAAGCTCGTCGCCGAGGAGGGCTTGCGCCTCCATGTTTTTCGAGAGCTCGGCCTCGTCGTTTGCGGGCATCTCTTGCAGCAGGTCGTTAATCTTCTTGGCTCTTGCCGAGAGCTTGTCGCCGTCTTCGGGGTCTGTCTCGTCTATTGAATCCTTTCGTCCTATGGTTCTGTATTTCTTGCTTGCCATGTTGAGACCGATGCGGATAATGTAGTTGCTCCAGTCCCAGTTTGTGCCAATTCGCCCCTCTTGGATGTTACGATGGATTGCAATGAAGATGTCTTGGTAAATATTCTCGGCGTCCGCCAGCCTCATGTTCGTTTTTTTGTATCTGTCCATGAGGATGCTGGTGAAGTTGCCACGCAGCTTCATGTACCATTTCCGTACGATTTCTTCGTATGTTTCTTCCATGTCTTGAATATCGCAATTTTTATTCAATGAGGAAGCACGACTGCCGTGTTGCGAGATCGTGCGTGCGAGCCTCTGTTGCGCCGTTTTGAAAACCGGCTTTGCCTCATGTGTCGGCGATATAAGTGTTTCATAAAGTTATCACTTTATTGGTGATTCTCCACACACTCCGCCCACCGTATGACGCAAAAATGCCCCTCGCAAACATATTGTTTGCGAGGGGCGTAACTATTTGTAGGTCTTCTATCGCGAAGTCACCTCGTTGGCAATGGCCATCTTCTTGTTGAGTTGCTCAAGGTCTGCGCGAGCCTTGGCAATCTTGGCGTTGAACTCGTTGATTATTTTGTCCGAGTTCTTCGACTTGGCGAAGAATCCGATGTTGTTCTCCAGCGTTTCGAGGGCTTGCTCCGCTTGGCGCACTTGGGTCTGCATCCGCATCCGCTCCTTGCGCAACTTGTCTCCACCCTCGGCGGCCATGGCCTCCACCTTATAGCGGTATTGCTCAAGCTCTGCCTCGGCGCGGTCAATGTGGAGGGCGTCATATTGTTTGCCAATGAGCGACGCGAACTCTTTGTTCACCGCGCCCTTGTCGCTCGACGGAACAAGGCCTATCGCGTTCCATCGGCCAACGAAAGACTTCAAGTCGTTGAGGTGGGTCTCCTCGCTCTCGGGAGTCACGTATGCCTTGAGTTCTTCAAGGATGGCGCGTTTCTTCTCCAGGTTCTCGCTCTGCGCGCTCAGCTCGCCCTCATGTTGGCTCTGCTTGTGGTCAAAGAACGTGTCGCAAGCCTTGCGGAATCGCTTCCAAATGGCGTCCGAATTACGGTGTGCCACAGGGCCAACCTCTTTCCACTCCTTCTGAAGGCCGATGAGGAAGTCCGATGTCTGACGCCAGTCCGTGCTATTCATCACGGCCTCAGCCTTTTCGCAGAGCGACTCCTTTATTCGCAAATTGGCGTCGTAACGCTCTGTCTGCTCCTTGTGGAAGGCGCGGCAGAGGTCGAACATCTTGTCAATGCTCTGACGGAATCGCTTGTAAATCTCGTCGTTGACGTTTTTCGGGGCAAAGCCTATGGTGCGCCATCGCGCGGTGAACTCCTGAGCCTTTTTCGAGAGGTTCTCAACCTCTTTCTGGCTCATCTCTTTTGCCAAGAGGGCTTCAACCTCATCGCAGATGGCGAGTTTGAGCTTGTAGTTCTCTTTCTCTTGCTCGTGTTGCTCCTCGTTCCCCTTGCGGAAGTTCTCCGTAATTATCTTGCTTGCGGCGCGGAATCGCTCCCAGATGGCATCGCTTTCTGAGCGAGGCACGGGGCCAACGGCTTTCCATGCGTCGCGCAGTTTCTGCAACTGGCTGAAAGCCTTGCGCGTCGTGGCCACGTTCGTCAGGGCCTCTGCCTGCTCGCACAGCTTGACTTTCTCGGCCAGGTTGTGGCGCATATCGAGGTTGCGCAAGTCGCGCTCTATGTTGAGCTTCGTGAAGAAGTCTTCGGTCAGGTTGTGGAACTGCTTGTTGAGGCTCTTGCGGTTGGACGGGATGTGGCCAATGGCCTTCCACTTGGCGATAATCTCTTTGACCGTGGCGAGGAATTTCGACGGGTTGTTGGTCTGCGTCTCCTCAATCACGTGCTTCATCTGCTCCAAGAGCGAACTCTTGGCTTCCGCATTGGCCTCCATGGCTTTATGGGCCTCTTTTCGCTCCGTCTCTACTGCCGCGTCGTATGCGGCAATTATGGCGCGGATGGCTGCCTCTTCGGCCGATGGTTCTTGTTTTGCTGCTTCTGCCACTTCGCCACCCTCTTGCGCTTCTGCCTCGGGTGCTGCTTCCGCTGCCTTGTCAAATCGTGCTGCTACTTCCGCCTTGATGTCGTTGACGGCGTCGCGCACTTTGCGGACTGGGGTGATTTGCGCAACCTCTTTCATGTAGGCCAACAGTTCTTCGTTGGTCAAGGCTTGGAGCTCCTCTTTCGATTTGCCAACAAATTGGGCTTCTTCTGGCTCTGCGGCTTCCTCCGACTCGCTGTCGGCCTCGTCGTTGGTCAGGGCCTCTGTCTCGTCGGCCGTCTCTTCTGATTCTGCGTCTTCGGCGGCGGGTGTTGTCTCCTCTACCGCTGATGCTGTTTGCACTGTAGCCTCGCTTGCCTCTTGAGCAAGCTCATTTTCAGGTTGTTGCGTTTCCTGCAATGAGTTTTGGTTCTCTTCCATGTTTTCTGGAGGTTGCGCCTTTGCGGTGGATGCCTCCACCGTGTGCGGCTCTTAGACATTTTCTGTCAAAGACCCATGTTGTTCAATGTGGTCCTGCCAGAGGGTCGGTTCGCTTTGGTGTGTTCTGTGTGTGGCTGTTTTTATTTAGTGTTGTCACACTTTAAAGAATTTTGCCAAAGATAAATAATTTATCGTTCTATGATATAATGGTTTAAGGTATAATGTTACCCAATATTTCCCTTGACAACGCTTATTTTATCAGCGAGTTTACGGGCGCCCTCTTTCAAGGCCTCTGGCGAGTCGCCATTTTTCCCCCATTTCAGGACGACGCCCATGCGCCGACCAGGCTTTGCCAATGGCTTCCCGAAAATCCGGACATCCGCCTCGGCGTCGCGCAAGACCTCGTCAACTCCCACATAGTCAGGCGATTTGAACGTGTCGTCGGGAGCCAAGACAACGGCCGACGCGCCCGGTCGCTGGAGGCTAATCTCCGCAATGGGCAGATGAAGCACGGCGCGGGCGTGAAGCTCAAACTCCGAGAGGTTCAGCGTGTGGCCCAATGTCACCATGCCCGTGTCGTGAGGACGCGGCGACAGCTCCGAGAACACCACGCCATCTTGGCATACGAAGAACTCTACCCCAAAAATGCCAGCACCGCCCAGGGCGTCCGTCACCTTCTTCGCCATCTCCTGAGCCTCTTTCAGGAATTCCTCTTTCATGTGGGCGGGAATCCAGCTCTCGTGATAGTCGCCGTTGACCTGATGGTGGCTAATTGGCGGGCAGAATAGGGTAGGCCCATCGGCCTGCTTGACGGTGAGGAGCGTTATCTCGTAGTCGAATTTCACGAATCCCTCAACGATTACCTCGTTCGAGTCGCCTCGTCCACCCTGTGCCGCAATCCAGGCGTCGTGAATCTGGCTCTCGGCCTTGATGTACGATTGCCCTTTGCCCGACGACGACATGAGGGGCTTGACCACGCAGGGGATGCCAATCTTGCCCACGGCCTTGCGAAGCTCTTCTTCCGATGCGGCGTAGAGATACTTTGCCGTGCGGAGGCCAAGCTCTTGTGCGGCAAGGTCGCGTATCGCGCGGCGGTTCATGGTGACGTTGGCAGCCTTGGCCGACGGTACCACCTGGATGCCACGGCTCTCGTAGTCGTAGAAGCGTTCCGTGCGGATGGCCTCAATCTCGGGGACGATTATGTCGGGTTTGTGCTTCTCCACTATGGCGTCCAGCTCGTCGCCATGAAGCATACTTGTCATAACTTCGCACTCGTCAGCAACTTGCATCGCTGGCGCGTCAGCGTATGCATCAACCGCAATGACGTGACACCCAAGTCGTTTGACGGCAATGACGAACTCTTTGCCAAGTTCGCCAGAACCCAATAGCATAATCTTTTTTATCATATCGTTCTGGTCTTCTTTTCTTTATTTCGTATATACGGCCCTGATACACAGGCCCAAGGCCGGATTGCACGTGTGGAGCGGCAGCTTACTCTCGTCCGATTTCATGCCCTCGCGAAAGTACATATCAATAACTTGCCCCAGCCCCGTACTGCTCTCGCCTCGCTCGCTGGTCCAGTAGTAGCCGGTGCTGTTGTAGTCCTCAACCTCGTCGCGCATCTTAAATCCGCAGGCGGGGATGAATATCTTGTTCTCGTTGTCGCCCGTAATCTCATATCCGTAGACGCCGCCCGACGTTGTCCATTTCCACGTGCAGTTCAAGAATAGCTCTTTCACCTCGTCTGGGGTCGGGAGGCGCCACCCGTCGCCATACCTCACAGTGGCAATGTCGACAGCCGTCCCCCCAATGCTCGTCACGTTAAGCCCCGCGCCGGCAAAGGTCTCGTCGGTATATTGGTCTTTCTGGCTCACCTCGCCCCATGCGTAATACGCGCCAGCCGCGCTCTTCGACCATGCGCCCACATTCTTGTCCGCCCATTGTACCGAGAGGCCAAGGTCTATGGCGTAGGGGGTGTAGTCTTTGGTTGAGAATGTACACACGGTCTGCGACGTGAATTTCACGCCTCGGACTATCACGTAGGCCTTATAATAATATGTCGTCTTGAGCCTTAAGTTGTTGACGGATATGTCATAGCGGTTTCCCGTCCGCAGGGCTGTGCCCGATGTGCACGTCCGTGTGGAGTCGGCGGCAAACTCCTCGTCCGTCGAGAGCATGATGCCATATTCCGACGCGTCGAGCGTGTCCGAGGGAAGCGTGAAGTAGCAATCGCTTACAAGCACTTTGTCGTAGTCCACCTCGGCGCTCTCGCCCGTGAAAGCCCGTATGCCTGTCAAAGCGTTTGCCGCGAGGCTTATGGTGTTGCTCTTGAATTTGTCCGTCCTGACGGCTTGCGCCTCAACGCCATATTTAAATACCCCGTTGCTGCACGGGTTGTCGGTGTCGTAGTTGTAGAAGTCGGACACAACGTCTACGTACGCCATGACGCTATATTGCTGTCCGGGCGTGAGGTTGCCTACGTTGGCGGAAAACCTTGTCTCGCTCTCGGTGGCGGATGCCTCCGTCTTCGTGTCATACGCGGCTTCGCTGATTGGCGATGTTGGCGATTCTATTGTCGCGTCGGCGCATCGGACGTAGAGCTTTGCCGTCGTGCCATAGTCTCCCGATGCCAATCCGCCTAAGTCCATTGCCAGGTCTGCGTCAAAAAGACCTATGCGTGTGGGCGGGTCAATCAGCGAGATGGTAAGGTTCTGGGTCATGAAGCTCTTTGCCACGCCGTGCAACACCTTACCGTCCGCCATGATGGCGTATGTCCGGAAATAAAACCTGGTGAATGGTATCAGCCCGAAGATTCTCGTCTTTATCGAGTGGTCGTCGTCCACTTCGTCAATCTTTATGCACTTCACGAGGCCGTCCTCAGCGTTCTCGTTGTCCGCGTCGGCCCTCATGGGGTTGCTCTTCTCGCGGGAAATTAGGAAACCTACCTCTTGCGTGGCCTCTTTGTAGCCCTCGCTCGTGTTGATGTAGCCTTTCAGGTTGGCGGCAATTGCCGAAATTACTGTCGCGTTGCCCGTTACTGCGGTGTATGTCAGGTCGTTATACGCCGTGTCCGTGTCGCCAGTGTCGATATGTTCTGGCACGGGCTCACCTTTCCATCCGCATCCCGTGGCGAAGATGAGGGATAGGGCTATTGCCACTACGCAAAGCAGCGTCGTTGTTTGAAGACGGGACATTTTAAAGGCTTCCTACGCAAATATAGTTACAAAACAGTAATTTTACACTTTGTGAAAGGACCTTAAAATAAGAAATATGATAAAATTCAATACCAACGTGCGCGTCCGCTATGCCGATACCGATAAGGCGGGCGTCGTCTACTACGCAAATTACGCCCTCTTCTACGAGGTCGGACGTACGGAGCTGTTCCGCAGCCTCGGCTTGCCCTATTCAAAGATTGAGGAGCAATACGGCATCGTGCTTCCCGTCGTGGAGCTGATCTCCCATTATCATAGGTCCGCCCGCTATGACGACCTCCTGAACGTCGAGGTGGTAATCCCCGAGCGTCCAACGGCGAGGATAAAGTTCGAGTACAAGATTTACAACGAGGAGGGCGTCCTGCTCAACGACGGCAGCACGACCCTCGTCTTTGTCGATACGAAGACGGGAAGGCCCGTGCGCGCGCCGAAAGAGGTCATGGCCCTTCTCGACGAGGCCTTTGCCTCACAGGCTCTTTAGCGTCCTGATGGCCTCCTTGGGGTCTTTGTTCGCGAAGACGTAGCTTCCCGCTACGAGGACGTCAGCTCCCGCTGCTACGCACTGGGCGCCCGTCTCGGCGTTTATGCCTCCGTCAATTTCAATCAAAGTCTTGGCTCCGCGGCTGTCTATCAGTTTGCGGAGCCTCGCTATCTTGTCGAGGGTGTTGACAATGAATTTCTGGCCGCCAAAGCCGGGGTTGACCGACATGAGCAGCACCATGTCGACCTCGGTGATAATCTCTTCAAGGACGCTGACGGGCGTGGCAGGATTGAGGGTCACAGCTGGGCGCATCCCGGCGTCGCGAATCTGCTGTACAACCCTGTGGAGGTGGGTGCAAGCCTCGTAATGGACGTTGAGAAGGTGCGCCCCGAGGTCGCGAAACATCCCGATATATCGGCCGGGGTCTACAATCATCAGGTGTACGTCCATCGGTTTCTTAATGGCCTGGCCAATGCTCTTGATTATTGGCGAGCCAATCGATATGTTCGGTACGAAAACGCCATCCATCACGTCGACGTGGAGCCAATCGGCCTCACTGGCGTTTATCATCTCTATTTCATTGTCCAAATGGAGAAAGTCCGCCGCCAGTGCCGAGGGCGAGACTATCACATTGCCGCTTCTGTTTGCCATTGTCTGTTTCAGATGTTCGTGACCAAGTTTCCTTTTCCTTGGCGAATTATCGTCCAATCTTCTGTCGTGCAGTCCACTACGGTCGAGCCGTCCGTCCCGCCAATTCCCGCGTCAATCACAATGTCGGCCATGTAGCCGAGGTTCTCCTGGATGAGCGACGGGTCCGTAATATACTCAATCTCCTCATTCTCCACGGCCGGGTTCTTTACCGATGCCGAGAGTATCGGGTTGCCAAGCCGCTCCACCAATGCGCGGACAATCGTGTTGTCTGGCACGCGTACGCCTACCGTTTTCTTGTTGGCCTTGAACAGTTTAGGGACGTTGCTGTTCGATTCCAAGATGAAGGTGAACGGCCCTGGCGTGTTCTTTTTCAAGAGTTTGAAGGTGCGGTTGTCAATCGGGCGTATGTACTGGGCCGCATGGCTCAGGTCGTAGCAGATGAAAGAGAGGCTGTTCTTTTTCAGGTTCACGTCCTTGAAGCGGAGCACTTTCTGCACGGCCGTCTGGTTCGTAATGTCACACCCGATGCCGTAGACGGTGTCGGTGGGGTAGACCACGATGCCGCCGCGTTGAAGACACGAGACAACTTGCTCAATTTTGCGCTCCTCGGGCGATTCGGGATGTATCGTTAATAGCATGGTTTCTATTTGTTTATCAAGTCCAGAAGTTTCTGCATCTGGTCGTTGTCGCCATAGACGACTATTCGGTCGCCTTCGCTAAACTTGAAGTCTTCAAAATATCGCGTCACTTGCCATGACCCTTTGTTTCCCGAGTACATCTTGCCGCCCGTGGCTTGCTGATATTTTATGGCAATCAGAGTCAGGCCGAAGTTTTTGGCCAGGTCTATGTCCTGCACGGTCTGATTGGCAAAGTATTTCGGTACGGTAATCTCGTTTATGGCAATGCGCGAGGTGATGTTGTACGTGTGGACCACGCTCTGCGAGACTATGCTGTTCGCAATCTCCAACGCTGCCGTATATTCGGGGTTTATAATCTCTTTGATTCCCAAGCCCGTGAGGACTGTCTCGTGCAGTTTCGAGAGCGAGCGGCCTATTATGCGCTTCACGTGCATCTGCTGGAGCAGGGCTGTCGTCTGTATCGATGCCGCCCAGTCTTCGCCAATGGCCACAATTACGGCGTCTACTTCCAATACCGACTGGCTGCGCAGCGATGCCTCGTCAACCGAGTTCATGCACACCGTGCCTGTCAATTTGTCTTTAAACTCCTCGACAATCGATTCGCGTGAGTCAATTCCTATCACTTCGTGACCCAGGTCGCACAGCCGAAGCCCTAAGCTCGTGCCAAAGTTTCCGAGGCCTATTATTATGTATTTCATGGTCTTGTTCTTTATGACCTTATATCATGATGTTTTCCGACGGGTATTTGTACCGCTGGTGTTTGCCTGGCGTAATGAAAATCATCAGGAAGGCCATCACGCCAATGCGCCCAAGGAACATATCGCCAATCAGTATCAGCTGGCACGCCGTGTTCAGCGTCGGGGTAAGGTCCATCGTCAGGCCCACCGTGCTGAGGGCGGAGAACGATTCAAAGAATAGGCGTATGGTGTCCACCTCTGGCATGGCAATTTTCATCGCTATCGTGCTGATTACCACCGCTCCAAAGGAGATCGTCATCGTGGCATGAGCTTTGTGTATCGATGCCGTCGAGATTCGACGCCCGAATATCTCAATGCAATCCTTGCCAATCAATACGTTACGCGCATTGAGGACGCAAATGGCAAACGTGGTCACTTTCATTCCGCCGCCCGTCGACATCGGGGCGCAGCCTATCCACATCAAGAGCATCAACACCACAATCGATGAGCCCGACTCCGTCAGCAGGTCCATGAACATGAATCCCGCTGTACGTGCGCTCGCCGACATGAAGAATGAGTCTATCAGTCTGTTGATGAGGCTCGCACCGGCTTGCGACCGTCCCGCCTCCAAAATCAGGAAGGCTATCGTGCCGAATATCAAGAGAGTGATGTGGCTGTAAAATGTCAGTCTGTTGCTCGCGTTTATGATGCGCGTGCGGTTCGAGCGGGCATATTCCTTTTTGCCTAAAATTCTGAAGAAGAGTCTCTTAGCGTGATTCTTAACCCAGTTTATCGCTGCCGACTGAAGTGGGAATCCGGCTCCGCCAAATATGACGGTCACGGCAATCACCATGTGAATTCCGTTGTTGTGCAATATGGCGGGGTTGAGCAGTCCGTCCGGCAGGTTCGATATTCCCGCGTTGCAAAAGGCGGAGATGGCGTGGAAGACCGATGTGAATATCACGTCGTGAATAGGCATCCCGGGCAATGCCTCGCGAAAATGGTAATATAAAGACCATGCGCTGACGCCCTCAATAAGGAACGTCACGTACATGATGTGCTTCAAAGTCTGGAAAATGTCCGACATGTTGTCGGCCGAAATCAAGTCTTTGATGAACATCCTGTTTTGCAATGACCCCTTCCCCGTCAAGGAGAGGGCGAAGAAACACGTGAACGTCATCACGCCCAAGCCACCCACCTGTATCAAGACCATGACCACCGCCTGTCCAAAGGGCGTAAAGGCCCGGCCAATGTCAATCACCGACAGTCCGCTGACGCAAACCGACGATGTCGACGTAAAGACGGCTTGCAAGAGTGTCATGTCGTCATAGTGGCATCGCGGCATCAAGAGCAGGCCCGTACCTATGACGATGAATATCACGAAGCTGCCCGCAAATAGCATCGTCGGGCTCGATTTGCGGGTCAAGAACGATATGCTGAGTGTGGAGAGCTCGTATGTCGACAAGATGACGACTATCGTGTCCACAATGTAACGGTGAGACAGCCATCCCGCCCCGTTAATCCTGTCCACGCATATTATGTATGCCCAGATGACCGCCATGTAGGCCAATTGCCATAGCTCCACGCGGCGCTCGCTCAGCAGGCCGTTTATCAATCGGTATATCTGCACACATCCAAACCAATAGATAAGGATGTTGTTGATTGTCTGTAAGATAGGTATCGACTCGGGCGATGTCTCAAAGCCTATCTGCCATATCACGTTGCCAATTCCGATTATCGACAGGCCTATGGTCAGGCTGTTCACGATGTTTCGCACCCTCTCCTCAAACCGCTGCATTATCAACAGCAGGCGGTATTGGATTGGGCGAAGTGCGTTAAGCACATACTCCATGAAAAGACCGAACAACTCCCTCATGGCGTTCCGCGCTTAAAAGTGCATCATGTAGTCTTGAATCGAGCGGTAGGCTTTCTCCATGCGCATCATGTTGTCAATCATGAACCGCAACATCTCAGGCCATTTATCCTTATTGTATATGTCCCCCTCGGTCGATACGTACGCGCGGTGCACGGTGTTCCCTGCTTCGCGCACGAACTCTGGGTCCCATGTCAGCGGCTCTTCAAAGTTCTTCTCTATCAATATTTTACATCCTACGAGCTTCTCCCACAGCTTTTTGTCTTTCTCTTCGGAGTGCGTGTTTATCTCAATGCCGACCATGACGCGCCCTCCGCTCAGGTCAAATCGCAGGTCGAGACCGCGGATTCCGGTCTTGTCCATCATCCAGTGTATGGGCTTCCCGTTCTGTCCTGGCGCTCTGCGCGATTTGCTTTCGAGTTTATGCCAGAACTCGTGCCTGATGGCCTGCGCCTCTTCTTTCGTGTACATCTGAGTGAAAGTGTTGCGTTTAAATGACTTCAAATGTAGTTTAAAAGGGCATTTATTGCAAAAAAAGAGATGAGATTTGGCTCTTTTAGCCCAAACTCGCGAGCCTCTACGCATTCTTCTGCGCCCTCTTTGCAAGATTTGGCAGGGTGGGGGACTCTCCCCGACGTTCTTTTTTTGCCCCCGCATGAGGCTGGTTTCTAAAGGTTTGGCAATTTCTGCGAATAAGTTTGTTTGAAAAATTTAGCCCAGCCTATTGCAATTTAGAAACTAATGCCTAACTTTGCATCGCTTTCAAAAAGGAGAGGTGCTCGAGTGGTTGAAGAGGCACGCCTGGAAAGCGTGTAAACGCCCAAAGCGTTTCACGAGTTCGAATCTCGTCCTCTCCGCAAGTTACTGATACCCAATCATGCAACGCATGGTTGGGTATTTTAATTTCTACCTCCCCCCGATATGTCAGAAAAAGAATTGCACAGCTACCGCTTCACGTCAATGGAAGAGCCAAGCGATGAGTTGCTGGAGCAGATAATGGGGGAAGCCACAATCCAAGCTCGCAAGGCTACCGCCCAAGTCGAGCAACGTGTTGCGGAGATCATTCAATCTGCCATTGCGGACGCCGAAAAGGAGTGGGCAGGCCGTATAGACGCAAAGGTGACGACGATGTCAGAACGTCGCCCCGTGCTTATTGTCATGGCAGGCCCCAATGGCTCAGGGAAAACTACTTTTACTACCCAAGTTCTTGACCACCAATGGCTCAAAGATTCTGAGTACATCAATCCCGATTATGTTGCGCTAAACAATTTCGGTGATTTGAATGACAAGGATGCTGTGCTGAAGGCCGCCAATTACTGCAATGAATAGCGTGAGCAATGTCTCGCAGAGAGGCGAAGCATGATTTTTGAGACCGTCATGTCGGCCAAGGATAAGGTCGATTTTGTAATCCGCGCAAAAAGGGAAGGCTTTTTCATCCGCCTGTTTTTCATTGCGACGCAGTCCCCTGTTATCAATGCGGGGCGTATCGCAAATAGGCTGATGAATGGCTGTCATGACGTCCCGACGGACAAGATTATTTCCCGCTATCCCAAGTCTATTGCCAACTGCAAGGTTCTTCCCTCCGTTGTCGATCGCTTGTACGTCTACGACAATTCCACGGACGGGCAGATGCCCCAGCTTCTGTTACGCCTTTCGGATTGTGAGCTGAAGAAGTTATATGTGGACATTTTGCCCCGCTGGGCAAGCGAAATCTTGGATGCCCCTCATATCTAATCCATTTAGTCGCGTGGGCGTATTCCTCCTATTCGCCCTCTTCCTTTTTTCCGCGCGCCCTTGCCCTCGTCGTGGAAATTTCCTATATTAGGCTTGTGAAGAGCGGCCTCGGCTCGCCTTCATGGTTAATTTTTCAATTCAAAACTTTCAGTTATGTCAGAAAAAGTTGATGGCAACAAGCTATTGCAAGGCTACGAGGGCAATTTCTCAGATTCCGGTTTCTGGGATAAGGTCAAGGATGTGGCACTCAAAGCCGGTGCAAAGGTGATATACTACGCGCTTTTGCTCTATTACACGGCAATTGCCGACACCACTTCGACCACCGATAAAATCATGATTTTCTCAGCGTTAGGATACTTCATCATGCCTATCGATCTGGTCCCCGACTTCATCCCTATTGCGGGCTATGCCGACGACCTTGCGGCTCTCATCGCCTGTTACGTCAAGGTGACCGCCAACATTACGCCCGAGATTAGAAAGCAAGCCGACGGCAAGATGAAAGAGTGGTTTCCCGATGTCGACACCAAGAAACTGATAGAGTAACCAACCCCACAACCCCAAACAACCATGCCCAAAGAAGAATTCATGCGCGAAGCCATCTCCATGGCAACGACCAACGTCGCAAACGGCGGAGGTCCCTTTGGCGCAATTGTGGTGAAAGACGGTAAGGTCATTGGCCGTGGCGTAAATCGTGTTACCGCTGACAACGACCCCACCGCCCATGCCGAGGTCAACGCCATCCGCGACGCCGCGCGCAACGAGGGTACGTTCGACCTCTCCGGCTCCGTGATATACACGTCGTGCGAACCCTGCCCCATGTGCCTCGGCGCAATATACTGGGCTCACATTTCAAAAATTTTCTACGGCAACACCAAAGCCGATGCCGCGCGCATCAATTTCGACGACTCGTTCATCTACAAGCAACTCTCCCTCCCCGAACCCGACCGCTTCATCCCCCAAGAGCAAATGCTCCCCAACGAGGCCATCGAGACCTTCAAAGCCTGGGACGCCAAGACCGACAAGACTGAGTACTAAACCCGATCCTATCACTCCCCAACAACTTAAAGTACCGCATTCATACGAAAGAATGCGGTATTTTTCTCCCCCCCCCCCTCGAACCCTCTCCTCAAAAACCATCTTCGGCAAAAAACATCCCCATGTTGAGGCTAAATCCCTCATAGCCCCCACTTCACCGCAACAGCGTCCTCACGGCTCTTTATTCCCCTCCGCAAATAATCATGAGTAACGGTCCACTCCACGCCCTACATCCCCGCAAGCAAAAGGAGTGATGATCCCCCCGTCACATCTTCGCAAAGCAAATCCACATTTTCTTGTCCCAACTCCCTCTGCCCAGCAAGGCCACACCTCAAATAACCGGGTACATACGCAAAGCGGATGTACTCGGCCGGAAGTCCCGCACCTCACCAACCGACCAGTGTAATCGTTTGGTGTCAAAATGGAAAACTCGCCACAAGCCATTAAAGGAAGAGCCGCCACCTCTCACCCCCTCATAATTTCCGCCTCGGGTTATTCCAACCGTCGCTTTTTTCCTACTTTTACCGTAAGACAATCAGACAACAACAGTATTAGATCATGTTCAGACCTCTTTCCCCTTCCGTCAGGGCTGTGCTCCCTATTGTTCTGGCGCTCTCCGCGCTCCATTTCCTGAACGACCTCATGCAGGCCGTCATCGCAGCTTCTTACCCGCTTATCAAGTCCGACCTCGGTCTCTCTTTCACGCAAGTCGGTGTCATTTCGCTTGTCTATCAGCTCGCTTCGTCGGTCTTCCAACCTGTTGTTGGTGTCGTTTTCGATAAGCGGCCTTTTGCCAATTCGCTCCCCCTCGGATCGTTCTTCACCATGTTCGGCCTTGCCCTCGTGTCGGTCTCTACGTCCGTCCCCGCCCTGTGCGTCTCCGTGTTCTTCATCGGTCTCGGCTCTTCAATTCTTCACCCCGAGGCAAGCCGCATCACGTCCCTCGCGTCGGGTGGGCATCGTGGCACTGCGCAGTCCATTTTTCAGGTCGGGGGTAATCTCGGCTCTTCGCTCGGCCCGCTTGCTGTGGCTGCCGTTGTCGCGCCTTTCGGACGTGCCAATATGGCGTGGTTCTGTCTCGTCGCTCTGTTGGCCATTGTTGTCAGCCGTCCCGTGTGCCGATGGTACTCCGCCTACCTCGCTTCCGTCCGCAAGGCTCATTCCACCATCACGCCCCATCGCGATCGTCCTTTGTCCAAAGGCATGACCATCTTCGCCATTTGCGTCATTTCTGTGCTCATCTTTTCTAAGTATATCTACATGGCCTCCTTGTCCAATTTCTTCACTTTCTATGTGATGGACAAGTTCGGTGTCTCCGTCTCGTTCTCGCAGGTTGCCTTGTTCATATTCTTCTTCGCGACGGCTGCCGGCACCATTGTCGGAGGCCCTGTCGGCGATAAGATTGGCCGCAAGTATGTCATCTGGATTTCCATTCTCGGAACGGCTCCGTTCAGCCTCATTCTCCCGCATTGTGGTCTCCACGGCACGTTGGCCATGGCTTTCTGCGCCGGCTTCATGCTTTCGTCCGCTTTCCCCGCCATTCTTCTCTATGCGCAAGAGATGTTGCCCAATAGGCTCGGTCTTGTCAGTGGTCTTTTCTTCGGTTTCGCGTTCGGCGTGGCTGGTGTAGCTGCTGCCATTCTCGGCCACTTTGTCGATGTCTATGGCCTGCAGGCTGTCTTCGGCTTCTGTGCGTTCACGCCTCTCGCCGGTCTTGTTGCCGCATTCTTGCCAAATCTTAAGGCGATTAGGAAAGCATAGGTGCAGTTCTCTCTGCCCCCCGTTCCCACGCCTTACCATCCACAACCCTATGGCTGGTCCGTAGAGCCCATATCCAACTCTCCTCGCGCTCCAATCTCTCTAAGGTATTCCTCAGCAATATACCTGTTGCTATAAACGTACACCCCGTTCTGCGGTCGTAGAATCTTCGCCATGTTGTGCTGTGGTTGAAATACTTGAGGGATTGGAGCGGCGTTTTTGCCCATTGCGTTGGCTATGATGCACGCAAAGATTCCCCATACGGCTCCATCAGAGGATGTCGAGGCTGTCTTTGCTGCAATTGTCCATCTCTCAGTCAGTTTTATCGCTGCTTGTCAAGCAGTTCCCACTTAGTAAAGCAAATCTGGTTGTTTGGCCGCAAGTGACGTATACGTCTGAGTGCCACTTCTTCGGACATCAGTCCGTTAATGTACAAGTTGACAGTGCCACCCCGCCTTCAATGTAGTCATAGCCTTTCCATCCGGACTTCCCTTTGCGACGTGCTATAACAAAGTCGAGCCAAGCTTTGTTATCGGTCTTGAAAGTCAGGACGTTGGCCTCCTTCAGTAGTTTTCTGCGTTCCAAAAGGTATAGCAAGTGGCTATTTCCCGCACGTCTCAACGCCCACACTGTTGCCATGTTGCGTATGTCGGACGTGTAAAAGCCCGACCCGAAGTCAAGGCTTTTGCTACCTGCATTGCATAATGGTTTTCAACAATTACAGTGGACGCGTGGTATGTCCCAATCCTGTCCATTGTTGTTCTCCTTATACTCCTCCCATTTTTGGGAGAAACCGCTTTAAGCGAATTTTGCTTTAATTCCGGCGTCCTCCACATTGTGTTTCAACTTTTTTTGATGGTTGTGTGTTGGTCATTCCCGCCCTCGAATATTCGCAAGGAATGCCCCCCTCCCCATGCCCAGCAAGTCCATACCAATAACTCGATACACACGCACAGCGTACACCTCCCTCAAGAGCAAAGCCCCATCGAACGCAACCCATCGAGTATCTCCACGACGCGCAATAAATTTCGCCACAAGTTCTCAATGAAAACACCCGCGCACTTTACTTGCTTTATTAACATGTTGCGGAGCGCCAATGGGAATATTTTCCTTATTTTTGTGCGGCTTAAAAATTAAACAAACAGAGTCGACCGCTTGCCTGTGACGACAGTGCGGGCGACGTTTTTTGTCAAATAAATGGATTTCTTAGTTGACCTGTTCACAGGCAGTGGCATTGCGACGTCCTTGCTCTTCATCTGCCTGACGTGCGTTATCGGCACTGCGCTCGGAAAGCTTAAGATCGCGGGCGTAAAACTCGGTATTGCGGGCGTTCTTTTCACGGGTATCATTCTGGCTCACTTCGGCGCTAAGGTCAATCCCGAAATGCTCCATTTCGCTCAGGAGTTCGGATTGATTCTTTTCGTCTATGCAGTCGGCATCTCTGTGGGTCCGCGCTTTTTCACTGCGTTCCGCAGCGATGGTCTGATGCTCAATGGTCTCGCCCTGGGTATCATTTTCCTCGGTTTCATCATCACGCTCTGTTTCCACTATTTCGGTGGTGTTCCCGCCAATGTCATGGCCGGTATCATGTGTGGTGCTGTCACCAATACCCCTGGCCTTGGTGCCGCTAAGCAAGTTATTGCGGACTATAACGCTGCCGGCCCACTTGTCCCAATCGATGGCAATGTCCTCGGCTCTGCCTACGCAATGGCTTACCCCCTCGGTGTCGTCGGCATCCTCGTCACGATGATTGTCCTGCGCCTCATTTTCCGTGTCAAGATCGACAAGGAGGTCGAGGCCTACAAGAACGACATCAGCAAGGGTGGCCGTCTCGAGAGTGTCGTGGTCAAGATTACCAATAAGAACCTCTTCAACAGGACTGTCGAGTACATCAGCGACTTTGTCGACAAGGAGTTCACCTTCTCCCGCGTCGAGCGCGATGGCGAGTTCCTCGTCCCGACAGCTAACTTCGAAATCAAAGACGGCGATGTCATCCACGGTGTCGCAAACACCAATAATATCGAGGACCTCCGCCTCAAACTCGGCGACATCGAGTTAGGCCAAAAGCGCGAAGTCGATGGCGACCTCGTCATGCAACGTTTCCTCGTAACCAATCCCCGCGTCGCCGGTCACACCATCGACCAAATCGGTATTTTCCGACGCTACCCGGCCAACGTGACCCGTATCTACCGCACGGGCATCGAGATTCTCCCAACAAAGGACATCACTATCGAGGTCGGAGATGCCGTCCGCGTTGTCGGTAAGAGGGAGGTCATGAAGGAGATCAAAGCCGAGCTCGGCGACTCAATCCACGAGTGGTCTCACCCCAACATCATCGCCCTTTTCCTCGGAATCACCCTCGGCCTCATAGTCGGTTCCATTCCCTTCTTCATCCCCGGTCTCCCTGCTCCGGCCAAGCTCGGTCTCGCAGGCGGTCCTCTCCTTATCGCGATTCTTCTCGGTTGGAAAGGCCGTATCGGTCAGTTCTCTTTCTACATGAACACCGCTTCCAACATGATGCTCCGCGAGCTCGGTATCTGTATGTTCCTTGGCTGCGTCGGTCTTGGCGCAGGTGGCGGCTTCGTCAATACTTTCCTCACGGGCGGCTATATGTGGGTTCTCTACGGTTTCGCAATCACTGTGTTGCCTATTCTTATAATAGGTGTCATCGCCCATCTCCTGAAGGTCAATCACCTCAAGATTTGCGGCTTCATCGCGGGCTCAATGACCGACCCCCCAGCCCTCGAGTTCGCAAACTCTCTCTCACCCGTCCAGGCGCAGTCTACGGCCTACGCCACTGTTTACCCCCTGACGATGTTCCTAAGAATTCTTTTGGGGCAAACATTAATACTTATAACTTTGTAACAACAAACCCAACTACATAAACTTCAACCCCCGGCAAAATGGGGGTTGAGGTTTTGGCTGTCAAGATAAGGTGGTCTTCGCCACTTTCAACGACAGTGATGAATAACATTAATAAATGGGAGTAGCATACGACAACTTTTTGGCTCGCCAGAAAAAGCTGGAAGAGCAGTATAATGACCAGTATTACGACAAACAGCACAACCGCGGTAAACTCACTGCGCGCGAGCGTATACTGATGCTTTTTGACGAAGGCACTTTCGAGGAGTTCGACGCCTTCGTCCCCTCCGCAGGTTCTTCTTTCGGCAAGTCCAAGTCCGCCATGGGCGACGGTGTCATCGTCGGCTATGGTACGGTCGGTGGACGCCAGGTCTTCGCCTATTCGCAAGACTTCAATATGATGGGCGGCTCCCTCGGTGCCATCCATGCGCAGAAGATTGTCAAGGTTCATGACATGGCCCTAAAGACAGGTTGCCCCGTCATCGGTCTCATCGACTCAGGCGGTGCTCGTATCCAGGAGGGCGTCTCCAGCCTCAACGGCTATGCCAACATCTTCCGTCGCAATGTCCTCTCCTCTGGCGTCATCCCCCAAATCTCCGCAATAATGGGTCCAGCCGCCGGCGGCGCCGTATACTCCCCGGCAATGACGGACTTCATCTTCATGACCGAGGGAACGAGCTATATGTTCGTCACAGGCCCCGATGTCGTCAAGCAGGTACTCAACGAGCAGGTCACAACCGACCAACTCGGCGGTGCCAAGGTCCATAGCTCCAAGTCTGGCGTCGCGCAGTTCGTCTATTCCGACGACGCCAACCTCATTCTCGGTATCAAGAAACTTCTCACATACATCCCCTCCAACAATATCGAGAACGCTCCCTTCGTCCCCAATGACGACCCAACCGATAGGGTAGAGCCAAGCCTCCGCGACATCGTCCCAGAGGATCCCGATAAACCATACGATGTCCGCGATGTCATCAAGCTCGTCGTCGACAAAGGCCGTTTCTTCGAGGTCGCGGAGAATTTCGCGCAAAACATCGTCGTAGGTTTCGCACGTCTCGGCGGATACACCATCGGCGTAATCGCCAATCAGCCAAAGGTCATGGCCGGCTCCCTCGACATCGATTCAAGTGTCAAGGGCGCAAGGTTCATCAACTTCTGCGACTCTTTCAATATCCCCATCGTCACATTCGAGGATGTTCCAGGCTTCCTCCCCGGCACCGACCAAGAGCATCTCGGCATCATCCGCAACGGAGCTAAGCTGCTCTACGCCTACACCCGAGCCACTGTTCCCAAGCTCACCGTCATTCTCCGCAAGAGCTACGGCGGCGCCTACATCGTCATGAACTCCAAGGGCATCGGCGGCGACTACAGCTTCGCCTGGCCTACTGCCGAAATCGCGGTCATGGGCCCCGATGGCGCAATCGCTATTCTCTACAAGAAGGAGCTAGCCGAGGCTGCCGATCCCGTCGCCCTCAAGAAGGAGCTCGTTGCCAAGTATCGCGACGAGGTCACCAACCCATACATCGCCGACGAGAAGGGCTTCGTCGATGAGGTCATCGATCCCGCTCTCACGCGCATCAAACTTTACCGTGCTCTCAAGAGCCTTGACAAAAAGTCCGTCAGCCTACCTCGCCGTAAGCACGGCAACATCCCCCTCTAATTCCCTCCATTGATGATAAAGTCGTTACTTATAGCAAACCGTGGCGAGATCGCCATCCGTATCGCGCGAACCGCGAAAAGGATGGGCATTAAGACCTACGCCATACGCACCAAGAAGGAACCGAACGCGGTCTATCTTCAAAAAGTTGATAAGGTTGTTGACTTCCCCGACACGGGAAGCCAAGTCCCTGAGTTCCTCGACATTAAGAATCTCGTAAAGCTCGCCGTCGACAATAATATCGAGGCTATGCACCCGGGCTACGGCTACCTGTCCGAGAATCCCGATTTCGCAGCCGCTTGCCGCGAGGCCGGTATCGTCTTCGTCGGCCCGTCGCCCGAGATTATCCACGCTCTTGGCGACAAGATTGTGGCCAAGGAGATCGCCAAGCGAAGCAATGTCCCAATGCTCGGCGGCACTCTCGGTGGTATCCCCACTGCTGAGGAGGCCATCGCCGAGGCCAACCGCATCGGCTATCCTGTAATCATCAAGGCCGCAACGGGCGGTGGCGGACGCGGTATGCGTATCTGCCGCAAGGAGGAAGAGGTCAGCATCAACTACGAGCTTTGCACCCAAGAGGCGCGCACCGCTTTCAACGACCCTACCGTCTTCATCGAGAAGTATCTCGAAAACCCAAAGCATATCGAGGTTCAGATTGTTGCCGATAAGTACGGCAATGTCATCCACCTCGGCGAGCGTGAGTGCTCCATCCAGCGCAAGCACCAAAAACTTATCGAGGAAGCCCCATCTCCAGCTCTCGACGAGGCCCTTCGTGAGAAGATAACAGGTGCCGCAGTCCGTCTTGCCCAAGAGGCCAAGTACGAGAGCCTCGGAACAGTTGAGTTCCTCCTCGACGCCAACCACAATTTCTATTTCATGGAGATGAACACTCGCATCCAGGTCGAGCACCCCGTCACCGAGATGATTACGGGTCTCAACCTCGTCGAGCTTCAACTCCTCATTGCCTCTGGCGAGAAACTCCCTGTCTCCCAGTCCGATGTCAAGCTCAATGGCTGGGCCATCGAGTGCCGTATCAATGCCGAGGATGTCCAGGCGGGCTTCACGCCCAGCATCGGCATGATTAAGAATCTGAGGCTCCCCTCCAACAACTGCATCCGAATCGATTCTGGCGTACGCGTCGGTACCGAAATCACGCCTTTCTTCGACTCCATGATCGCTAAGCTCATCGTCCATGGGCAGACGCGTGAGGAGGCCATCAAAATTGCGCTCCACTCCCTTGGCCACTTCGTCGTGACGGGTGTCAAGACGACAATTCCTTTCGATAAGGCCGTTCTCCACAATGAGGTCTACCGCAAGGGCGATTTCAACACCTCGTTCATCGAGACCTGCATGGACAGCCTCGTTTGGCATGAGGAGCACGAGGAGCTCATCGCCGCTCTCTTAGCCGTTTCTTACTATAACCACGATAGCGATTTCTCCGGAGACTCGTCAGAACAACCTGAGCCAAACGTCGACCCATGGGTTCTCCAAAAACGAATCCGTCATCTCTAAACCTCTAACTACATCATGGACAATAATAGCGAAAACGTTCAGAACCGCACCCTTATCGCCGTTGGCGAGAATGGTGAGAGGAACTACGAGTTCCAGGTTAAGAACCAATACGAGTTCAGCTCCAAGGGACGAAAGCTCAAGGTCGAGATGATTGAGGAGGCCGACGGTATCAACCTCTTTTCTTGCGAGGGCGTCCGTTACCCTGTCGAGATTGTTTCCGTAAAACAGAACACCTACGAGGTCGTCGTCAATGGCGTAACATATCGCTACACCGTCGAGACCCCCTTCTCCCTCAAACGCCGTCAGATTCTTGCTGCCCAAAAGCCTGTCAACGAGAACGAGGAGCTCCACGCCCCCATGCCCGGCAAAATCGTCACCGTTCACGTCAAGGCCGGCCAAGATGTCAACCCGGGTGACCCCCTTATCGTTCTCGAAGCCATGAAGATGCAAAACACGCTCACGGCCACGTCTAAGGGTAAGGTTGTCGCCGTCAACGTCCGCGAGGCTCAAAATGTCAGCAAGGACGACCTTCTCGTCGAGATAAAGAAAGCCTAAAAACCGTGCTGCTCATGCGGCATTTCATACGTTAATCAAAGGCTCGGGTGAGTGATTCATCCGAGCCTTACATTTCAACTCCTATGCAAACGCCAAATACGACAAAAAGAAAGACTGGTGCGCCAAGCCCTTCTGATTCTGTCGCCGCCATGGCGGCTCTTGGCGGTAAACTTCCTCCACAAGCCCCTGAGTTTGAGGAGGCTGTGCTTGGCGCAATTCTGCTCGATAAGGATGCTCTCCAAAATGTCGTCGAGATTCTCGAACCCGAGCATTTCTATTTAGAGGCCAACCAACGCATCTACGCCGCCATGCAGAGGCTCAATGCCAACATGGCACCAATCGATATGCTCACCATGTGTGAGGAGCTTAAGCGAACTGGCGAACTCGATGCTGTGGGTGGCCGTGTCTACATCGCTAAGCTCACAAGCCGTGTCGGCGCGGCGGTCAATATCGAGTACCACGCCCGTCTCATTTTCCAAAAATACCTCCAGCGTTCCCTCATCCACCTCGGTGGCGAAATGGTCACGAGCGGTTACGACGAGTCCAAGGATGTCGAAGACCTTCTCGAAGAGGCGGAAAACAATCTCTTCACCCTCTCGCAGGGCAGCATGAAGCGCGATGTCATCCAAATCAGCTCCACCATCGACGAGGCCATCCAGCAAATGGATGCCGCCGCAAAACGCGAGGACAAGCTCAGCGGCATCGCAAGCGGTTTCCGCAAAATCGACGAGATAACAATGGGATGGCAACCCGCCACAATGGTGGTTATCGCCGCGCGCCCTGCCATGGGTAAGACGGCCTTCGTCCTTTCCATGGCCCGCAAGATGGCCATCGACTACAATCTCCCAATTGCTATGTTCTCGCTTGAGATGAGCAACGTCGAGCTCGTCAAGCGTCTCATGACGGCCGAGACGGAAATTCCTTCAGAAAAAATCAAGAGCGGTCGCCTTTCCGCCGACGAGTGGGCGCATTTCAACGAGCGCATTGGCCGCCTCCGCAATGCCCCAATCTACATCGACGACACTCCCGGCCTCTCCGTCTTCGACCTCCGCTCTAAGGCCCGTATCCTTAAGAAGAAGCACGACATCAAGTGCATCATCATCGACTACCTCCAGCTCATGACGGCATCAGCAATGAAGCCCGGTAGCCGTCAGGAGGAGGTATCCATGATTTCCCGCTCCCTCAAAGGCTTGGCCAAGGAGCTTAATATCCCCGTCATCGCTCTGAGCCAGCTCAACCGTAACGTCGAGGGGCGAACTTCCGACAAGGGTTCCGCCCTCGACAGCAAGAGGCCACAGCTCTCCGACCTTCGCGAGTCTGGTGCCATCGAGCAAGATGCCGATATGGTCTGCTTCATCCACCGTCCCGAGTATTACCACATCCTCGACGACGGCAAGGGCAATTCTCTCGTCGGAATGGCCCAATTCATCATCGCGAAGCACCGTAGCGGTCGCATCGACGATGTCCTCCTCCGCTTCCAAGCCGAACTCATCCGTTTCGAGGACGTAGAGGCCGGTGCCGCCCTCATCAATCGCGACGAGCCTACCGCCGGCGGTCAAATCATAATCTCCGGCGCAAACCGCGACGGCGGAGCCACTGCTGTCCCCGATCTCTCCGCAATTAACGAGGACGACACCCCATTCTAATAGGTGAGCTACGTAAAATGCATAAGTGTATCACGTAAATCCAACGATGCCCGTGTCAGCGAATGACCTAATTTACATATCTTAGCATCGCAAAAGAATTTAGACGAGTCCTGACGTTAACGTTATGTCAGGAATTAACAACACAATAAAAGAACAGTTATGGCTAACATTGAAGCAGAAGTCAATGAGTTCATGGACCGTATCATCGCCAAGAATCCCGGCGAGAGCGAGTTCCATCAGGCTGTGAAGGAGGTCGTCACTTCTCTCCTTCCCTACATCAACGAGAATCCCCAGTACAAGACGGCCAAGATCCTTGAGCGCATGGCTGAGCCTGAGCGCACAATCATCTTCCGTGTACCTTGGCTCGACGACAAGGGCAACATCCAGATCAACCGTGGCGTCCGCGTTGAGATGAACAGCGCAATCGGCCCCTACAAAGGCGGTCTCCGTTTCCACCCCACCGTTAACCTCGGTGTCCTCAAGTTCCTCGCTTTCGAGCAAGTCCTCAAGAACAGCCTCACCACGCTCCCTATGGGTGGCGGCAAGGGCGGTTCCGACTTCGACCCCAAAGGCAAGTCCGATGCTGAGGTCATGCGTTTCTGCCAAAGCTTCATGACCGAGCTTCAGCGTCACATCGGTCCCGATACCGACGTTCCCGCAGGCGACATCGGCGTCGGCGGTCGCGAGATTGGCTACCTCTTTGGCCAATACAAGCGTCTCCGCAATGAGTTCACCGGTGTCCTCACGGGCAAAGGCCTCGGCTGGGGCGGCTCTCTCATCCGTCCTGAGGCTACGGGCTACGGTGTCGTCTATTTCTGCACCGAGATGCTCGCCACCCAAGGCAAGGATTTCAAGGACAAGAAGGTCCTCATCTCCGGTTCTGGCAACGTCGCTCAATACGCTTGCGAGAAGGCTAACCAAATGGGTGCCAAGGTTCTCACCCTCTCCGATTCCAACGGCTACATCCTCGACGAGGACGGCATCGATGCCGAGAAGCTCGCTTTCGTAATGGAGCTCAAGAACGTTAAGCGCGGCCGCATCAAGGAGTATGTCGCCAAGTATCCCAACGCTAAGTACTTCGAGGGCGAGCGCCCTTGGGGTGTCAAGGCCGACATCGCTCTTCCTTGCGCTACCCAAAACGAGATCAACGAGGACGACGCTAAGAAGCTCATCGCCAATGGTGTCTTCTGCGTATGCGAGGGCGCTAATATGCCTTCCACCAACGAGGCCATCAATGTCTTCCTCGACGCTCAGATCCTCTACTCTCCTGGCAAGGCTTCCAACGCCGGCGGTGTCGCAACCTCTGGCCTTGAGATGACCCAAAACAGCGAGCGTCTCTCTTGGACCCGCGAGGAGGTCGACGCTAAGCTCCATCAGATCATGGTCGGCATCCATGCCACTTGCGCCAAGTACGGCAAGGAGAAGGACGGCCACATCAACTACGTCAAGGGCGCCAACATCGGCGGCTTCGTCAAGGTTGCTGATGCCATGATGGCTCAAGGTCTCGTCTAATGAGATAACACTCGACTAAGGCTCTCGCCAAGGTCGTCATACTCTAAGCTCGCCGAGGATTGTCCCATCGGCGGGCTTTTTATTTGGATATGTTCACGAAATAACGTAAATTAGTTCTATCCAACTCTAAATATTTGAATATGAGATTTCTCAGAACCTTAGCAGCTTTGGCCTTGTTCTTGCCGTTGACCTTCGTGGCTTGCGATGATGACGACTCCAACAATAGTGTTGAGCCAGATGAGCCGCAAAACAAATTCTTTATGCTCGACGAGAATGAGGTCAACGCACCCAAAGCCGGAGGTGTCTACACCATCAACTATAAGGCCAACAGTGAGGTGACTGCTTCCTCGTCTGTCGATTGGGTGGTTTCAGAAATAACACCCTCTTCCGACACCACGGGTGTCATCTCCATCACCATCGCGGAATATGAGGTGAAGAATGAGGCCACCGATTACGATCCCCGCACCTCCTCGCTGACCGTTACCTCTGGTGACGAGCAGGTGACTATTCAAATTTACCAAGCTCCCGAGAACTTGCTTACTCCCGACGAGGCCGTAAGGGTCGCTTCCATCGACCAAGAGTATAGGCTTGACTATGAGGGACTTACCTATATGGTCAAGTTCACCACTAATGGCGAATATGTTGTCGACTCCCCATGGTGGATAAATATCACCCCCATCCGCAATCTCGTTAAGGGCTCAAAAACCAAATACGAAGTCGAGGTCAACGTCAAGGTTCTCCCCAACTACGCCGACGAGAGCCGTCTTGACAGCATCTCTTTCACCCTCGGCGACAAGCATTTCGCCTGCAAGTTCCTCCAAGAGAAGACAGGATGGGAGTTCAATGGCGTTCAACGCACAGCCTCTGAGGTTCAGCAAGATATGCTGATGGGCTGGAATCTCTCCAAGGCTTGCACCACCGACGACGACATCGATTATTACACCGGCGCACTCTCCGATTGGATGATTGATTCCGTTGCGCAATACAATATCAACGTCATTCGCATCCCTGTCCTCCCATACGACACTGCCGCCGTCGAGACCAACCAGTTCTGGATTAATGGTGTCAAGTCCATCGCTTCTTCCGTAGCGGCAAAAGGCAAATACGCCATCATTTCGCTCTCCGACAACGGATGGATTCTCCGCCGCGCCGCCGCTAAAGCCGACACTACCCAGCTCTACAACCTCTTCATCAACACGTGGAACGAGATCGCTACTCTCTTCGACGAAGACGATGACCACATAATTTTCGAGGCTTATGACAATTTCGATGTTGCGCAATTTGGCTCTGAGGCCATCTCGGCAATGAAACGCCTCAATGAGCTCTTTGTCCAAACCGTCCGCCGCTCAGGCAAGAACAACTACAAGAGGTGCCTCGTCATCCCATTCGACGCCGAGTCCGGTGCCACCATCGATATGCCACAAAACGATGTCACGCCCGACCGCCTCATGGTCTCTTGCAAGTTCTTCAGGCCAACCGACTACGCCACCGAGGCCGCCTCTCGCAAGCTGTGGGGTACGCCTTTCAAGACCTCCAACGAAGAGTGGTCCTCCTATACCGAGGATATGGTGAAGCAATATTTCTCCGACCTCTGCGCCAAGTTAAATAAGGAGGCCCACGGCATTCCCGCCCTCATCAGCGAGTTTGGCGCCATCTCCCACGGTTCCGATGCCCTATACGTAAGCTCCGAAGCCTACTATGTCAATGCCGTTGCCGTTGCCGCCAAGAACAACGGCTTCAAGTCCATCGTATGGGACGACAATACCACCGGCGTCGGACATTTCGGAGTCTTCAACCGCAAGAATCGTGATTCTTTCACGGCTCGCAACGCCTACGCCCTCGGCTTAGCCCAAGCAGCCCTCGGCGAGGATCTCAATGTCGACAACGAGGAGGAAGAAACACCCGCCGAATAAGCGCATTCTCCTACACCATACGCCAAAACAACAAAAAGACAAGGGTGGAAACCCTTTGTCTTTTAGTTGTTTTTGTGTAATATTGCCGCAGAGATTAAGAACCTTTGTTGGTATAAACATTATGATTATGAGCAAATTAGATGAACTTAGAAAGTTGCTGACCTTAAATGCCGCAATGAAAACATCAGATATTGAGGCGCGTTTCGCTCAAATAGCAAAATTATTATTCAATAGTTTTGCAATTGAACATGAGAATTCCCGCTATTTTTTCCAGGAGATTGAGTTCTATTTCTACAATCAACATCACCAAGATATTATCACTCATCCGCGTTCTTCAAAAGCATTGCGCTGGTATGTCAACGATTTTGGCGGAATAGACCTCAATTTTGAAAGTTCAATCAGCACCACTCATACCATTGCCTCCCGAAATAAATCACGAGAGAAATATCAGCTCGACGAACACTCTTTCTTTGGCGGCATCCTTATCCGAAAACTTCAGTCGGAAGACTGCCGTGTGTTAGATGGCCCTATGGCGTGTGCCAAATTATTCCGATGCTTCGATGCCGCAAGCCATAATTCCGGATTGCCCTGCCTAATCGAGCGCGACAATGGTAACGTTGCCTATATCTGTGAGCCACGAGTTAACATATTGCCAGACAATAAAATACCCGAAGAAAAGGTCAAGTCCATTATTTCCTCATACGCTCAACCTGTCGATGTCGATAAGCTAACCAGTGCCTTTAGCTCATTCAAGGACAAGCGATATAGGTACGTCCGCTGCGAACCTATACTCCACGATTCCCAAACAAATGAGGTCTATTTCTCCCCATGGCTTAACCATGCCACGGAAGGTCATCCCGAGTTCTATAACAGGCTAAAGAATATGCTTCATCGGCTCGGAATCACGACTAAGGAGTTGAAATGTACGAATGACTATTGGGTTCGAGACTTTATGCCAATTCAATTAGGCACGCACGAGTATTTTAAATATGTGTACAAGCCAGATTATTTGGTAAAAACCCAAGAAGCTAAGTATATCACGGATTGCAACAATGTAATCCGAGGAATGGGTCTAAACTGCCGCAAGACAAACCTTGTTATCGATGGCGGCAACATGGTCGCTTGCGGCCCTTACGTCGTTATGACCACCAAAATATTCCAAGAGAACCAAGCCGAATATGATAAGAATCCTGACGAGTTCATTCGCAAACTTGAGTCAGAGCTTGGTCATCCTGTGATAATTATCCCCTGGACAATGCATGGCCATTTCGATGCGGAAGAAACAGACAAATACGGCCATTCCGATGGCTTCATTAAATGGTGTGGCGGAAACCACATCCTCATGGGTAACCATGGCGATGAATATCACCAAGAGGCCAAAGAAATCAGGCAAACTCTCGAAAAGTATGGATTTGAAGTGACGGAGATGCGTTTTAACGACAAAGTAGCATCTCCACACCCCGAGCTAAACTGGGCGTACATCAATTTTCTTCAAGTCGGAAAACACATCATTCTCCCCTCCTTCTCCATCGATGAAGACGGCATCGCCTACAAATATGTTCAAGATGCTTTCCCCGATTGCGAGATTCACCCCATAAGAACAGACGAAATAGTCAATGAAGGCGGCGCCCTTCACTGCATCAGTTGGAATATCCAAGCGTGAAACCAACCCTTTTCTGCCAGGTGATTATTTTCTGTGTATTACAACCTCAGCTTTCGCAACTACTCAGCTCCCCAAAACAACAACAAAAAGGGCGATGGTCTTCCTCCACCGCCCTTACTAAGTCATATCTCACTCCTTACTTCTCCTTCCCCAAGTCCCCAAACTCCTCCAAAAGCTCATTATACAGGTCTACTGGCCCAAGATGCCAATATTGGGTGCTTTCCGTCGATAGCTTTTTGTAGAGTTCGGAGTGGTAGATACGGTCAAGGCTCTCCTCAATAGAAAGGTCATAGTCGTCGTGAAGGTACTCGACCAACCATCTTACCTTAGTCGGGGTGAATAGGTGGAGGTCGTCTTGCATACATTTACTCGTAACAGGGGGAAAAGAGTCTACATATTGCAGGGCCTCCAGAGCGCGAGGCGTATGGAAAAGGTATTGATCCATAAGTCTAAAGGATCTCAGATCTTCAAGTATTGAGGATGTGCGAAATATATCCCCTTCGGCGTATATGAGTTGTTCGTATGCGTCGTCGTTTACGGCGGGACCTAATATAATATCGTAGTCGTGGGAGAAGTCTCGTTTAGTTCTGTTGTCCATTACGAACTTTAGCCATTCCTTGTTTGGCTTTTTGAAAATTAGGCAGTTGAGCGAATCCATTGCCTTTCTGTCAAACTCGTATGTGTTGATGTAGCCTTCTGTGGCATGGGCTTCTTTCATAAGCTTTTGCACCCACCTTCTTGCGTCTTGTAGTGACTCTGTGACGTAAAAGCCTCTTCCGTATTCAAAAATTTTGCTGTTTGCGCTGATTATGGGGGTTTTCACCTCCTGCAGGCTGCCATGATATAATTCCATTTCCTTCTTAACTTAATACGGTTTTGATGATTATCTCTTTTACTCAAGCTCCGGCTCTTACAATGGTTTGTATAGGTCTACATGACTCAATGAGCTAATACTTAGAGCCTTCTGTTGAGAGGTTGTAGTCGTCTTCCGTTAATTTATGTGTCACGCCGAAAAATAGGTCTTGCTTTTATGAAGCGTAGTGTTGTTAATGCAAGAGGAGTATGGAAGAGGTATTGATCTACAAGTTTATATGGCTGTAGTCCTCGGGTTAACTTCCCCATGCCTATTTTTTGAGTTCTGTAGAGACCTATCTGTTTATTAACATTGTCGTCGGCAACAGGACCATATACAATATCATAGTCATGGGTGAAGTTACGCTTCATTCTGTTTTTCATAACGAAATTTGCCCAGTTTTTGTCTGGTTTGTAGAAAGTTAACCAATTGAGATTGTCCGCTGCTGATTTGTCGAAATCGTATTCGTTAACGTAGCCGACTGATGCTTTTCTTTTCTTCATCAAGTTTTTCGTCCATTGGGAGGCTTGCTCTTTTGACGATGTTGTGTAGAATCCTTTTCCGAAATCAAGGTTTCTGTTAGGTGTCAAGATCTTTGGTCTTTCTACCCTTTGTAAACTACCGTGATATACCTTCATTTTCCTCTCTTTTTGCGTGTGATACATACTCGTCAATTTCCTCGATAAGCCATTCGGTTCCTTGGGTGTTAAGCGGATTGTAAAAATCAATAAGATATTGGATTACTCCGTAACGTTTGAAGTAATCGAAGGCTTCTACGCCAGTAATGCCCCTTGCGGTGGCATACTCCTCAATGCAAAATGACACGAAGTCAGCTTTGTTTTTGTTTTTCATATATATTTAACGTGAGTTCGACCAAATCACGCACATAATTTAGCTATATATAACAGGCTGAAAATTAGCGAAATAGGAGATGTTTTTGTATATTTATGGTGCAAAACAAAAATCAACAAAAGCCAC
>JALEMI010000015.1 GCA_022768325.1 Bacteroidales bacterium | reverse complement strand
GCCGCTTACTGTGCGGGTCTGCGCAAAGGCGAGAGCCGAGCAGAGCGCGAGCGCCAGGGTTAGCAATAGGTGTTTCATGTTCATCAGTTATTATTACAGTGTATAAATTTTCTTGTGGCATGGAAAAGACCGATTGATTGCGCTTCACAACGCGTAGGCTTAATCGCATCTTCTCGTTTTTCAACATTGCAAAGATAGGGCAATGCATAAACCGATTATCTAAACAAATATTAAAACCCACCAATTAGAAAAATCAGGCATTTTAAAATTATAATTTCTCAGATTTAAGGGCTAAAATCTTTTGGTTTCAAAGATTGCAAAGAAAATTAGTGAATAAAAATACGAGAAAGTGGCTGTATATAGAATATTTGTGCGAAGGGGTGTAAAAAAATTGTGAAGCGAAATCGAACAGAATAGCGTATGAATCACCATCTCGCCCGCCGACCACTGTTAAAAACGGGGGTTGGTAGCTACGCAAAACACTGACACAGCAATGCAACCCCCACGTAACGTTGCGCATTACAGGGCGTTTTAGTACATTTGCCACATCTGTCAGATTGTCAACGACATGGTCATCCCACTCCATTATTACAGACAGAAGCCGATAAATGCTTAGTAAAGAGACCATACGAGCCGCGGCCGAAACCCTATATGACCAGACGGTGGCCATGCGGCGTCACCTCCATTCGCACCCCGAGCTTTCTTTTAAGGAAACAGCTACGGGGGCATACGTGGCCGAGAGATTGCGGCATCTGAACATACCTATTAAAACAGGATTTGCAACGGGTCCGGGGATTGTGGGCCTAATAGAGGGAGGGCGCCCTGGGCGCACCATAGCCCTCAGGGCCGACATGGACGCCCTGCCGATTTGCGAAGCGAAGAGCCACGCCGTCCGCTCGCAGAACGAGGGCGTGATGCACGCCTGCGGCCACGACCTGCACACGGCATCGCTGCTGACCGTGGCGCAGATTCTCCAGGAGAACCGCGCCGAGCTGGCGGGCAGATATATATTGGTATTCCAGCCCGGCGAAGAGAGTTGGCCTGGCGGCGCGAGCCTGATGCTGAAAGACGGCGCATTGGAGGCCTTTGGGTACAAGCCCGACGCCGTGATTGGCGCGCACGTACTGGCCGAGATGGCCACAGGACACGCGGGATTTCGCCCCGGGACCTACATGGCATCGGGCGACGAGATACACATCCACATAAACGGGCGGGGCGGACATGGGGGAATGCCTCACCAGCTGACGGACACGGTCTTGATAGGCTGTGAGACGGTCGTGGCGATGCAGCACCTCGTGGCCCGTGAAGTGCCGGCGACAATCCCGATGGTATTGTCGTTTGGCAAATTTGAGGCCGACGGCGCGACGAACGTAATCCCGAACACCGTATACATAGCGGGGACGATGCGCACGATGGACGAGACATGGCGCGCACGAACCCTCGAACGGATTGAGCAAGTGGCGGACGGCGTGGCCAAGACATTCGGCGCACGCGCGGAGGTGGAGATACGCCACGGATACCCCAGCGTATGTAACGACGCCGCCTTGACAGCCCGCGCGAAAGCCTTGACGGCCGAGATGCTTGGCTCGGAGAACGTGGAAGAGATGCCTCTGCGCATGACGGCCGAAGACTTTGGCTATTACACACAACGCTATCCGTCGGTCTTCTACCGCTTTGGCGTAAGCTCGGCGGCGGGAGCCCATACGCCGGACTTTGCGCCCGACGAGGAATCGCTCCGGACGGCGCCGGCCGTCATGGCATGGATGGCAATAAACATGGCAGAGGGATGAAAAAGATGAGCAGAAGGAGCCGTGAAGTGATGCTCCTAATCCTGGCGTTGGGGTGTTTCGCCATATTGGGATTTGTCAGTCAGATGACGGCCCCATTGAGCCAGAACTTCGACAAGGCCTTTGTCAATAGCGACTTTCGCGCCATGGACTTGCGGCCTCAGCTGTATGCGTTGCTCTCCATCATGACCATCCCTGCGGCCCTCATGTCGCGATATTTGGGGGCGCGGGCTTGTATGCTTATGGGGACGTGCCTCTTTGCGGGCGGGGCGCTGAGCACCCTACCGGCGGCACAGGTTGGCTCGATAGGTCCGCTGGCCATAGGCATCTCGATTGTGTACACTGGCCTTGCCTTTATTGACACGGCGTCCATGACCATCATGGCCACGTATGGCGAGCGGCAGAAGAGCTATGGGCGGATGCTTGTGGGCAAGACATCGGAGATGGCGGGATGGGCGATAGGCTTTGCCGTGACGATATTTTCCATTGAACGGCGAACGATAGCCCCGCCCCTTGAGACGGGCAGCATAAGCGAAAGCCTGTACCTCTTGGCGGCACAGCGGGCAGACCTGATGGCTGCGGCGACGCCGTTTGTGTGGGTGGGGTCTGTGGCGGGCGTGATAGCCCTCGTGACGGCACTTCAAGAGGCCAACGATTCGACGCCCGACCCACCGCATAAGTACAAGCTCAAAGAGATTGTCCGCTCGATATCCAGAGACAAGGTTTTCATCTTGGGCGCGGTGGCACTGGTGGTCTACATCATGACGCAAGTCTTCTGCTGGCACAGCATTGTCACGGTGAGCACGGCTGTGGAATTGAACTCGGCACCCGACGTCCCGACGAGCAGGGCCACGGAATACGCTCAGAATATGCTCCTCTTGACGCTGTTGTTCTTCTGTTTGGGGCGCATTGTCGTGATTCCCTACGCATATCGGAACAAGATAAACCCTCAGCGTCTGCTGGCTTGGGCGAGCGGCGTGTCGGCTGTGCTTACGTTCTTGAGCATCTTCGTGCCTCGCGAAGTGGGGATGTGGTTCATAATTGTGGCCACGACCTCGATGTCGCTCATATTCCCGACAATTGTGGAGATAGCGACACGCCACATGGACCGCGAGACGGTGGTCATAGCCATGCCGATTGCCGTGATAAGCAACTTTGGCGGCCTGCTGGCGTGGGTGGTGAACAAATGGTTTGACGCAGACAGCCCTGTGAAAATGATAATCACCACCATTGCGCTTGGCGGAATCGCGGCCTACGCAATATGGCTGAAAAAGAATATGCGCAAACCCGCGCCAAACGACGACTTCTTTAAGACGCATAGCGACGACGAACCATAGCCTGATGAACAACGACGAAAAGAACGAACAAGAGCAAGACTTCCAGAACGTCTTCTCGAAAAACGCAATAGAGTTCGCCACAGTGGCGAGAGAGTATTGCGTCTTTGCCGAAAACACAGCCAAATACACAAAGGAGGACTACTTGCGCGTCGCGAGCCGCCTGCTCCCCCTGCTCTACATCAAGGCATCGCTCCTGCCCGAGACGCAAAGCCTCTCGGACGACGACCTGCCAGAGATTGTGGACTACGAGACATACGAGACCGTGAGGCGCGGAATACACGACCGCCTGACGCGCCACGACGACTACATAACGGCCTTCAAGGACGACTTCCAATATAGCGAGACGCCAGTAGCGGCGAGCATCTCGGAAGACATGGCGGACGTGTATCAGGACATACGGAACTTCTGCGAACAATACAGTTGCGGAGAAGACGCCGTGATGAACGACGCCATGGCCCTGATAATTGAGAAATTCCGGACATACTGGGGGCAGAAGGCCACCAACGCCCTGTGCGCCATACATCACGCCTTGAACTGCGGCGACGACCTATCGGACGAGACGCCCTCGCAAGAGCAAGACGACAGCGAGGACGACGACATGACGAGCGGAAACGAGGCGGCACCAGCCGAGGACGGAATACCATACTTCCTTCGCCAATCGGGGATGCGGTTGGTGGGCAATAACAAGAAGCGATGAGAGTATCGAACGAAGAGATTGACCTCCTGCCCCTCAGCCAATATGATGGCGAAATATCGCTCATCAGCAAGGCGAAAGAGATACCCGCGGCCATTGAGGAGATGCGCCAATGCGCGGTACTTGGATTTGACACCGAGACACGCCCCGCCTTCACGCGCGGATGTAACTACAAAGTGGCCTTGCTCCAGCTGTCGTCGGAGCACAAGACGTGGCTATTCCGCCTATGCAAGACGGGACTCACGGCGGAGTTGGCTCAATTTCTGGAGCGGACGGACATTGTCAAGCCCGGACTGGCCATACGCGACGACCTGCGGGGTCTGTGCCGACTGACGAAATTCACCCCTGGGGGATTTGTTGACCTCCAGACAATCGCCGCGCAGAACGGAGTTGAGGACATGAGCCTGAAGAAAATGGCGGCTCACGTGCTGGGCGTGAGAGTATCGAAAAGGCAGAGGCTGACCAACTGGGAGGCCGAGACATTGACCCAGGGGCAGATGACATACGCGGCCACGGACTCGTGGATTTCGCTCCTTATATATAACGCGTTCCGCTCGGGCGTGACTGAAAGCCCGGCCGTTGTGGCAGCAAGGCAACAGATAGCCGCGAAGCAACAGGCTGAAACACAAGCAGAAAAGAAAGAACAAGAGCAACAATGATAAGACTAAAACCCGGCAAAGAGCAGAGCCTCTTGCGCTTCCACCCGTGGGTATTCTCGGGCGCAATAGCCCGCATGGACCCTGCCGAAGAGGGCGAGATAGTGGACGTTGTGGCGTCCAATGGAGAATTTTTGGCCCGCGGGCATTATCAGATAGGCTCGATAGCCGTCCGCGTCTTGACCTTTGACAAAGACGAGGCCATCGACCAGAATTTCTACCGCGGGAGACTGGCTCAGGCGTATGAGCTGAGGCGCGACGCGGGACTGGTGGGCAACAGCGAGACGACGGCCTACCGCCTGGTGTTTGGCGAGGGAGACAGCCTGCCCGGCCTCGTTGTCGACATATATGACACGACGGCCGTTGTCCAGATGCACTCCGTCGGGATGTGGAAAGACCGGCCTCTGATTGAGCAAGCCCTGCGCGACACAATGGGCGACGCCCTGACGGCGATATACAACAAGAGCGAGGGGACCCTGCCCTTCAAAGCGGGTCTGAACCCGATAAACAGCTACGTATGGGGCCATGCGGACAAGAAGGAGGCCAAGGAAAACGGCATCTTCTTCACGCCCGACTGGGAGAAGGGTCAGAAGACGGGCTTCTTTGTGGACCAGCGCGAGAACCGCGCCCTGCTGGAGCGGTATGCCCGCGGGAAGAGGGTTTGCAATATGTTCTGCTACACGGGCGGCTTCTCGCTCTTCGCCCTTCGCGGCGGAGCGGAGCTTGTGCACTCGGTGGACAGCTCGGAGCGGGCCATTGAGCTGACGCGTCAGAACGTGGAGCGTAACTTTGGGCAAGAGCCACGACATGAGGCATTTGCCGAGGACGCATTCCACTACATGGAACACGCGACGCAGAAATATGACCTGATGGTGTTGGACCCACCCGCCTTTGCGAAGCACGTGAGCGTATTGCGCAACGCCCTGAAAGGCTATCGCCGGCTGAACGCGAAGGCCATGCAGATAATAGAGCCCGGCGGAATACTCTTCACATTCTCATGCTCACAAGTGGTCAGCAAAGAGGAATTCCGCACAATGGTCTTCACCGCGGCGGCAATGGCACATCGTCGCGTCGCGATACTCCACCAACTGACACAACCGGCAGACCACCCCATAAACATATACCACCCCGAGGGCGAATATCTGAAAGGCCTCGTCCTCAAAGTTTATTAGGATGAATTTCTACGACTTAGACTTTACCGACGAGCTGCTCGACAGCCTCGACGCCATGCGTTTTAGCGAGCCGACGCCCATTCAGGAGCAGGCGATACCCGTAATAATGGACGGGCGGGACCTGATAGCCTGCGCCCAGACGGGAACGGGCAAGACGGCGGCATACCTCTTGCCAATAATTGACGACCTGGTCCGCAACCCGAACGATGGGGTAGACACGATAATACTGGTCCCGACACGCGAGTTGGCCATACAGATTGACCAGCAGATGGGTGGCTTTGGGTACTTCGTAAGCGTCTCGTCGACAGCCATTTATGGAGGCAATGACAGCGGCGAGTGGAGTCGTCAGCGGACGGCACTGAGCGAGGGCGCGGACATTGTGATAGCCACGCCTGGGCGAATGCTTCAGCACATCAGCATGGGGTATGTCGACTTTAGCAAAGTGCGTCACCTGGTGCTTGACGAGGCCGACCGAATGTTGGACATGGGATTTTATGACGACATCATGCAAGTGGTGAAGCTCCTGCCCGTAGAGACGCGGCAGACGCTTATGTTCTCGGCCACGATGCCACCGAAGATACGCGACTTGGCAAAGACAATATTGCGGAACCCCGCTGAGATTTCCATTGCCATAGCCAAGCCCGCCGAGGGAATACGTCAGGCGGCGTATCCCGTATACGAGACGCAGAAGGGGTCTCTCGTGGTGGACATACTGAAAGCTCATGCGGGGATGAGCATCATCATCTTCGGGTCGCGAAAGCAAAGCGTGAAAGAGCTTGGGCATACGCTGAGGCGGCGCGGATTTAGCGCGGGCGTTATCCATTCCGACTTGGAACAGGCTGAGCGTGAGGAGGTATTGCGTCAGTTTAGGAATAGGAACGTGGAGATACTCGTGGCGACGGACATAATAGCCCGCGGAATAGACATTCCCGACGTTGACGTGGTGATTAACTTCGACGTTCCTCGCGACGCAGAGGATTATGTTCACCGCATAGGGCGCACGGCTCGCGCACAGAGCAAAGGTGAGGCGTTTACGCTCATCGTGCCCGACGAGATGTTCGCCTTTGGGCGCATAGAGAAGCTGATTGAGAAAACGGTAGAGAAGCTGCCCTTGCCCGAGGGACTTGGCGAGCAGCCGAAGTATGACCCCAACACGCGCACTCGCGGCGGACATGGGCCAAAACAGCAAGGCGGTCAGAGACCCAGCCCGCATCGGGACGGTCAGCGCAAGAATAACGGGCGAGGACGTGGCGGCGAAGGACACAGCCCACGCAAGCCACGGAATACGGCTGACGCGGAGAAGAAGAGGGAAAAGAGTAGTGGAGAGAAGAGACGGAGACGAGGGGATGATGGGGGGAGTAAGTGAATGATTTAGGCATAGAAGCCATCCGATATGGATGGCTTTTGTGTCATATTGTCTGATTGGCTGTGGAGACTCCCCGATGGACGATTTTAAAGGGGTGGTTTAGTAAAGATATCAAACAGCAACGGTGAGTGCTGATCGTACGCAGTGTGACCCACATCGCATTTGCAATTCTGCCATCCCTCCATCAATTGAGGCGGCAATCTTCACATTTCTTATTTGAACTTAAGCAGCGAATCCGCAGATATTCCGTCAAAACCAGAGTCAACAGACACGTCATATTTACGCTTTTCCGTGTCATTCGCATAACAATACTGCAAAGCCACCCCAAACTGTTCCTTTACGAACTTGGCGTAGCCGAGCACATCGGGCCCTATCTCATTGAGATGCTTGATCTCATTCCACTCACGCTCGAGCACTTCTTTGGGAGTGTTCTCGAAATGACTCTTGAGACTTTCAAAAAGATTTCCCATATCCAAATCCTTAACATTTTTAAATCTTCTCTGCGTCTTAGTGGGCAAAGATAATGTTTTAAATTGAAGTCCCACTCACTTATCGAGAGCGGTCGGTATAAGTGTTTGGGAGGAGTTAATGGTCTTGGGTGGGATTCCTACGCGAATAGGGTTAATTGAACGAGACGCTGAAGAGGAACGCGGAGGAGAGGCTTTGGGAATCGGGGAGGTAGGTGAGGCGGAGGCCGGCGTTGACGGGATAGGGCAGGAGGAAGAGGCGCGTCTCGGCCCATAGCTCGGCGGAGGTTGTCCAGCGGCCGGAGGTGGAATAGACGGACGTGCCGTTCCAGAGGCGGTCGAGACCATAGTCGCCTACAAGTCTGAGGTTCAGCCGCTTGACGAAAAGGACGGGACCAACTTCCCAATCGGGATTGAGCAGCGGGAGATGGTATGCCGCGCGGAAGAGGAAAGAGGTCTGAGCATCGCGACGGCTTAGACCGTAGGGGGAGGGTTGCCGATTGGAGACCGTGAGACGATATGAGTACCCGCCATTGGAGGACGTGACGAGAGAACCCGGGAGGGTATGTTGCGCCACGACATTGAGCGACGACTGGTGGTGCTGTCCGAAGCCCGGGGCATAGACCTTGGCGTTGACAAAGAACTGCCCGCCGTAGTCGGCACCCCATGGCGCGGCATCGTAGAGAGCTGAGACGGAGACGCCCCCACGGCTGCCGACATCGCGCTCGGCCGTGCGGCGCAAGACATGGGCTGAGATGCCGAACGTGGCGCAGATGAATTTGCTATCGGCAGTACGACTGTCGTAAATGATGGGGGCGCGGCCGTCGGTTGGGGTCTTGACAATGTGGCAATCGAGGCCCGAGCTGTACTCTCGCCTCCACGAGACACTGGGCGTGATGCCCCTGACCCATAAGCCGCTATTGCGCGTCAGGGGGAGAGAGAGACCGACACGGACATCGGAGTGGTGGACACGGTCGTTGACGGACACCGTGGCCATATACTCCCCCACCCCATCGGGCTTCCCGATTTCCTTCACTATGTATTTGTTGACAAAATCGTAGTCGGTATGTCCCCAATGGCCTGAGAACGTGAGGCGTGGCCAGAGGAAATCCCATGTTGCCGAGGCGAAGACGCGATCGTCGTCATTATCACCCCAGAAATCGACACCCGCCTGGAAATAGACCGTGCCGTGCGTGTTTTGGCTCGCTATGCTGAGACCGGGCGAAATGGTTTGGCTATTGGCATCGACGACCACGGGGCCCCAGCTATGGACATTTGGCAAAAGGTTTACGCACATAGGGCCAATGCGGCGGAAAGAGTTAACGGACGTGGTGTCGGCGGGGGTGATTAGGGCTTTTGGGGGGATAATGCCGCACGTGTCGGCCTCCATCTGATTAATCATCATTGGCGTGTAGCCATCGGCCCCATAGCGGCTCACGACGAGCGAATCGCCGCCCATGGGCATGGGACACCGTATGCCGTGCCTCCCCTGCGCCAGGCGCGTAAGCGCACCATCGCGAAGGCGGTAGACATCGGAATAGCCGAGCGAGTCCATGGAGAAAAAGAGAGAGCCTTGGGCAACGCACAAATCCCTCACGCCCCTATAAGCAGGGGGCAAAAGCCACTCGGCATGACCGTCGAGCCCCATCTTGACGACCCCCTTGCCGTCGGGACACACGACGATGGCGACAAGCTCGGCATGACCGCTCCAGCGGACTTCGGGGACTTGCCAGCCAGCGGGAAAAAGGAGAACCGTCTTGCATGACGAGCCATCGGGACGCATGACGACCACGGCATGGGACGCATCGGCACGTGAGGCTATGGCGGCGACCCTCTGACCGTCGGGGCTGAGGGCGGGACTGTGGTAATCGGCATCGTGAGTGACGCGCCACGCCTGACCCGTGCGGAGATTGGCCATCATGAGACAACTCTCTGACGCATTGGCCCAGCGGCAATGCTGTCGCCTCTCGCTCCAAATGATGGTATCGCCCCAAATATCGAAAATCTCCTCGTTTCGGGCGGAGGGGATAATACGGCGAAGCTCATGCCCCGTGGCGTCGCGCACCGAGAAATGCGCCACAGCAGATGGAGAGGAGACGTATGCCACCCATCCGCCGCTCCAGGGACGGAGGTTTAGTGCCTCCTCGTAATCGGAGACGGAGTGCCATAAGGGGTGTGCGGGCGTATCGTGGCGGCGGCTCATCTCGTTGGCCCACAGGGTGGAATCGATTGCCATTGCCCATCGGTAGGCGGCGAAAGGGCGCATGGACGTCTGTTTGCGCAGCGAGCGTTGGAAAGGGACGAACGTGAACGGCAGCCTTCCCGACATTTGCAGAGCCTGCCCTATGACGGCGTTTCCAAAAGTGTCGGAGACGGCAGTGACGACATGATAGCCCAAGTGGTAGAAATCGGGCACACGTCGGGCGTAAGAGCCAAAGAATGCTTGCGAGAAAGAGGGAGTGACGCCCTCGGCAACGAGGCTACGCGTCTGCTGGAGAAAGAGGGCATTGCGTCCACGGCCGCCGGGCGTGTAGTTCGTCTCCGCCCATACGGCATCGCCCTCAAGAACCCATCGGGGGACGAAAAGCCCCGTGACAAGCCCCACGGACTGTTGCCCAAAGAGGGCGTAGAGTCCGCGGGAGAAGCCGCTTATTGTGGACTGCATCTGGACGACGTGGCGATACTCGTGGGTCATGAGGTGCCTCACCCATGGGACGCAATCGTCGGCACCCGTATCGTAGGCGTAGGCTTCAAGGCGTTTGGGAGCCCAGCTGACGAGGCCATTGGAATAGGCTGCCCGAGAATGGACAACGACACTTACATGGCGGCGGCTTACGGAAGCGGGGAAATCGGAATAGAGTTTTGGGGCGACACCTGCAAGATGGGCATCGGCGAGAGCAGCCCACGGGCGTGCGGCACTATCGGCATCGACGCACCACAGAGGGCTGTCGAACCTCATCCACCTGACGGAGATGGGGTCGGACCCTGTTGTATAAAACTGCGCAACGGCCGTCATATTGAGCAAGCACAAGAGGCTCAGCGTCAGGACATAGCGGCTGCGCATGGACAATGAAATAAGGGGAAGGATCGGGGCTATTCCTTTCGCATAACCTCAGAGCGGTGGATGAGATTCCAATAGACGAGGCACCAGAGGACGCACCAGAGGATGTAGGTGAGGGAATTGACGAAGCCGAAAACCATGGTCATCAGACCAACACAACCGAGTTGCGAGGCCGCATATAAGTGGAAGCCGATGCGTTTGCTTAGGAGAACGAGCGTAAGGGCGACAACCTCAAGAGCATTGAAAAGGGCATAGTAGAGACCGAGGTCGGCAAGCATGAAAACGGAATCGACAACCTCACCGTCTTGCGGCAGACCCTGCATCTCGAAGACATCGCACACCTCGGCACGGCTGAGCGACCTGACCGCCGTGAGGCACAAGCCATAGAGAAAAGCGCCGACAGAACAGACGATGCTAATGATGGAGACAATTTTCAGGGCAGTAGACGTGTCAGAAGAAGATGAAGCCATGTTTTTTTTTCGATACAGAATTTGAGATATTTACGTAAAGGTAGTTAAAAAGGCGGAAAGGGAAGGGGGTGAGGGCGAATTGGTGGAAGAATGGCTGAGAACTTGAAAATAAAAGGGGGCGTACCTCTTGGTTTTGGGCAGACATGGTAGAAAAGGCGCACAGCGAATGGATTGCTGCCGACAAGATTCTTCTACGTTTGGTCAAGAATTAGAAGGGCTGAACCCGCGGGAAGAGGGTTCAGCCCTTGTGTAATTGCTTGTTTCCGCGCACGGATTAGCCGAGCCTCTCGTTGACGACATCCCAATCGATGATCGTCCAGAAGGCGCGGAGATAGTCGGCACGGGCGTTGCGGTAGTCGACATAGTAGGCGTGTTCCCACACATCGGCCGTCAGGAGAGGGCGAAGGCCGCGCAGAATGGGGTTGGAAGCGTTTGGCTCTTGCGTGATGGTGAGGATGTCGGAATCGGAGATTGAGAGCCAAGCCCATCCTGAGCCGAAGAGCGTCGTGGCGGCTTTCTCGAAGAGAGCTCGGAAATTGTCGAAACCGCCGAACTGCTCGTCGATGAGCCGCGCAATGCGCCCTGTCGGGGCATTGGAGTCTTGGGGAGAGCGTAGCTGGGCAAAGAAGAGGTTGTGGTTGAAGACCTGCCCAGCATTGTTGAGAAGGGCACCCGAGGCTTGCATGACGACATCTTCGAGAGCCAAGCCCTTCATGGGAGTAGAGGCGATGGCGGCGTTGAGATTGTCGACGTAGGTCTTGAGGTGTTTGCCGTGATGGAAAGTGAGGGTCTCGGCACTCATGGCAGGCGCGAGTGCGTCGATGGCATAGGGGAGCTCCGCTAAGGCAAAGCGTCCACCAAGGGGCATAGTTTTCTTCATGTGTAGATGTGTTAATTGATTGAAGAATATGTGAATGCCAAGATAGCGGAATATTTTGTTTGTGATGTGGGGTGTTGTGATTTTTAACGTAATTTTTTTGAGAGGGCGGGCTTGTCAGTGTGGGTTGGGGCGTTGGCTATGCGGGTGGGCGAACCCGCAGGGTCAGTGCGGGGGTGGGACGCGGGGATGGGGTAGATGGAAGAGATGCGGAGCGGGAGGAGGAAAAGGCACATCCGCTGTGATCTACGGCATGGCACACCCGCTGCGCGTGTGGACCAGGTTAGTGAGGTGTGGCTCTGTGGGTCAGTGCGGGGTTTCTAAGCGGTTCGGGTTCTGTATGATGGACGGTCGGGAGACCGTCCTTCCCAGTGCGGGTGTTGCGGACTGGGGGGGGGAGTCAGTTCACTTTAGTATGATGGACGGGCGGGAAACCGTCCTTCCCAGTGCGGGGCGTTGCGTACTGGGGGAAAGCGGCTGGAAGCCGCTTCTCCTGGACGTGGTTTGGGGGATGGGGGCCGTTCAGGATCGATTACGATGAAGGACGGTCGGTAGACCGTCCTTCTCATCGTGGATTGGGGTTGATTTTGCGATGTTCTTAGACCTCGACAATTTGTTTCAGGGGTGACATGGTTATTCTGCGGCAGGCAGGACGACAGGGCGCACAGCAAACCCGCCGAGGCGGCCGTCGGCGCCGTCGTCCCAAACGCTGGCCGAGTAGAAGAGGAGGTAGTACGCGCGGTAGGAGTGGTCCGGACCGAGCGAGCGCGACCAGTAGTTGCCGAAGTTGCCCGCATTGACGAGCTCCGAGCCCCTGCGGTAGCCCGCGGCGGGGAGGAACAGATGGGGGTAGGTGGCGACATCGTTTGCGGGGGATGGGGAGCTGCCGGAGGTGACCTTTGCGCCTTTGTCGGCGTCGGTCTTAGCCTTGTAGACGATGTAGCCGCTGACGGACTTGCCTTTGTAGGTTGTGGTCCAGACCCAGTAGCATTGGCTTGTCAGCTCTTGCTGCATTTCTGTTGTGGGTATTTGCCACTTTCCTCCCCAGGTTTGGGATGCGACATCGTCGGAGGTTTCGAGCTCGGTCTTGCCGTCGCCAATGAAGTTGCCCTCGGAGTCGTACCACACGCCGTCGGTCT
>JALEMI010000008.1 GCA_022768325.1 Bacteroidales bacterium | reverse complement strand
AAGCGGCTTCCAGCCGCTTGCCCCCAGTACGCAACGTCCGCCACTGGGAGGGACGGTCTCCCGACCGTCCTTCATTCTAAAGTGAACTGACACCACAAAAAAAACACAGGCAGCAACGCCCCGCACTGGGAAGGACGGTCTCCCGCCCGTCCAAATACAGGAGAAGCGGCTTCCAGCCGCTTGCCCCCAGTACGCAACGTCCGCCACTGGGAGGGACGGTCTCCCGACCGTCCTTCATTCTAAAGTGAACTGACACCACAAAAAAAAACACAGGCAGCAACGTCCGCACTGGGAGGGACGGTCTCCCGACCGTCCTTCATACTGAACCCGAACCGCTTAGAAACCCCGCACTGGCCCGCAGGTCCATTCCTCACTAACCTGGTACACACGCGCAGCGGGTGTGCCAGGTCGAAAGCGCAGCGGGTTCGTTCGACCAGAAAGCCTGCAGGTGTGTCCAGTCGAAATAACGCCACCCTCTCCTGAACTAAACCCCAAAACAACCAATTTGTAATTCCCCAAAGCATTTCCTACCTTCATCCCACAAGGGAAACCCCACGCTTCATAACCCTCGCTCCGGCGAGGGGTCGGAGTCGTTTAATGGGTTTCCCTTTCCTCGTTTCTAAATCGACCCTCTCAAAACTTATTCCTGGCAGGTTTGAGACCCTCCAGCAAACCACCGCCCTTTTTTACGCCTCCACACACCGTCCCAGCCCTCACAACCGTCACCCTTTACGGCGCATTAACTATCTTTGCGGCAAACAATCCTTCACAATGAACAACGAGGCAAATAGTCTTCTTTTCATCGAGACCTACGGATGCCAGATGAACGTGGCTGACAGCGAAGTCGTTGCATCCGTCATGCAAACTGTCGGATACGATCTTTCCGACGACATCCACAAAGCCGACTGCATTCTTATTAACACGTGTTCCGTCCGCGACAATGCGGAGCAGCGAGTCCTCGGCCGCCTCGCCGAGCTTCAGGCTCTCCGTCGCGATAAGAAGGTCATCATTGGCGTAATCGGGTGCATGGCCGAGAGGACGCAAGAGGCCCTCTTCAACAATGGGGCCGACATCGTGGCTGGTCCCGACGCATACCTCAATCTGCCACACCTCGTTGCCCAAGCCGAGGCCGGGGGCAAGGCCATGGATATAAACCTCTCAACGTCTGAGACATACGCCGACGTCATGCCGCTCCGAATGAGCCATAGCCGCATCTCTGGCTTCGTCTCCATAATGCGCGGATGCAATAATTTTTGCACATATTGCATCGTCCCCTATACCCGCGGACGGGAGCGTAGCCGAGAGGTCAGAAGCATCATGGCGGAACTCGACGACATGGAGGCTAAGGGCTTCAAAGAGGCCGTCTTGCTCGGACAAAACGTCAACTCCTATAACTACGTAGGTCCCGACGGACACGCCGTCCTCTTCCCCGAACTCCTCGCAACTTGTGCCGAGGCGCATCCTTCCATGCGTTTCCGCTTCACATCTTCCCACCCAAAGGACATGACCGACGAGACCCTCCACGTCATTGCCGACCATCCCAACATCTGCAACCACATCCACCTCCCCATGCAAAGCGGAAGTTCGCAGGTCCTTAAGAACATGAACCGACGCTACACCCGCGAATGGTACATGGGGCGAATTGAGGCAATACGTACCATCATCCCCAACTGCGGGCTCTCAACCGATGTCTTCTGCGGGTTTTGCGGCGAGACCGAGGAGGATCACAAACAGACACTCAGCCTCATGGAGTGGGCCGCTTTCGACAGCGCGTTCATGTTCCAATACTCCGAGCGCCCTGGCACTTTTGCCAGCCGTAATATGAAAGACGACGTCCCCCCCGAGGTCAAAAACCGCCGTCTCCAAGAGATTATAGCTCTCCAAGGCCAGCTCTCGCAACAGAGCAATATGCGCGACGAAGGCAAGGTCTTCGAGGTTCTCGTCGAGGGGCGTTCACGCCGCAGCGCATCCGACCTCATGGGGCGCAATGAGCAAAATAAAGCTGTCATATTCCCCGCTGGAAATCATAAAGTTGGCGATGTCGTGCGCGTCAAAATCCTCCGCACCACGCCTGCCACGCTTATCGGCGAAGAACTTACTAATCAATAGCTTAAGGTCATGAAACTAACATTCTTCAATGGACTCAAGTCGGTCTTCTCGTCCATCGGTGCCGTAGGAAGCGTTGTTGGTGGTTGGGTCTACTTCCTCATTCTTGGCCTGTGCGTTGTGCTCATGGTGGGCAGCGGCATGCTCGGCGGTTCTTTGGCTGGCGAGGTCAGGAGTGTTGTTCAGGCTTGGTTTGTCGGTACAGCCGCCAGTTGGCTCCCGGATTTTGCCTCTACCATTGTTTGCGGTCTCTCTGCCATAGTCACGTGGGTCGCTGTCGTCTTTCTCATGTGCCTCATTGGCGGAGCAGTCATCTTGGTGGTTCTCAGCCCTTTGCTTAGCATCATATCCGACAAGATGTGGGTGGCCGCCGGAAATGACCTGCCGCACGACTCTGCCCTGTCCTTAGTCAAGAGCGTTGGTCGAGGGATTCTCGTCGCGCTGCTATACGCTTTTTGCCAAATCTGTTGCCTCGTACTCGTTTTCATCCTGAGCTTTATCCCCGTCGTTAGTGTTGTCGCACCCGTGCTCAGCGTCATCGTCTACGCCTTTTTCTATGGCATCTCATTTTCCGACTACGCCCTCGAACGCTCGGGGCGCTCTGCGGGGCAGTCTCTCCACTACGCCATGGAACACAAGGCCTTCTTTATTGGCGTAGGTCTGCCCTTTGCTCTCCTTATGCTCGTCCCCTTCATTGGCAGCTATGTAGCCCTATTTTTTGCCCCGGCATCTGCCGCCGCAGCAGCTCCTTTTGTCTCTGCACGGCTTCCACAAGTAAAAGCCTGACGCGCTTAGGCGGTCAAGTTGCTTTGGTGGCTTTTCAGCTCTCACCCACGAGCCGCCCTTTGGCATTCTCAACGACGAAGGCATCGACATCATCGAGTATGGCAGCAGGGAGATTCTCAGCAATGCTTCGCTTGTCGCTGTCGACCGTTTGGAAATCACTCGCCGACCGAGAGTGGTCGAGGTTTAGGTATGCGGGAAGCCAGTTACGTATTCCTACATTCTCACCGCAATGTCTTAATATTTAATATGCTTACGCTTCGCAATCGTGGAATTTGTTGTTAAAATAACCTCAGATGTGACATTTTAGTCGGTTTTTAGCTATCTTCAAGCAACACCACAATAAAAACACCCAGGCTCAGAATACTTAATGCCTACCAGAAAGTTACCTCCAAAATAGGGTGTTTTCCTATCATCAAAAAAAGAAGATAGCCATGGATAAAGCTCAGGAGATTCAGGAGCGTGTTGAGCTCTTCTTTGCGCAAATGGCGAAAAGACTGCCCGACGACGACGTCCGCAGGCTGCGAAGCGCATACGAGTTCGCTGCTGAGGCCCACGCTGGTCAGTTCCGCAAATCGGGCGAACCCTACATAATACATCCCATTTCCGTAGCCAGCATTGTGGCCGAAGAGCTCGAGTTGGGGGTTATCCCCATCATTGCGGCCTTCCTCCACGATGTTGTCGAGGATACCAAATACACCATCGACGACATTCGCGCCCGCTTTGGTTCTGACGTGGCTTTCCTCGTCGAGACCGTCACAAAACACAAAATGGTCGAGTGCGACAAGTCCAAGCAAGTCGAGAATTATAGGCAGATTCTCGGCTCGGCACAATTCGACGTCAGGGCCATTCTGCTGAAACTCGCCGACCGTCTCCACAACATGAGGACCTTGGCCAGTATGCGCCCCGACAAGCAGATGAAGATTGCCGGCGAGACCGATTACTTCTACGCCCCACTTGCCAACAGGCTGGGGCTATATCATGTAAAGTCCGAGCTCGAAAACCTCTCCTTCCGATACCGATGTCCCCGCGAATATGAGCAACTTGTCGAGATGCTCGACGACTTGAAGGTCGCTGAGGATAAGAACCTCACCGCGTTCATCTCCAAAGTCGGGGAGCTTATTGAGGCCAGCGGAATAAGTGTCCGCATCGAGCTGCGATACCGCAAGCCATACAGCATTTATCGGAAGATGCGCTCCAAAGGGTGCGACTTCCATCATGTCGACGGCAAACACTACGTCCGAATCATCTTCGCCGCTAAGGACCCGCATGAGGAGAAGCAGATTAGCCTCCAAATCTATTCCGCACTTACCGACCGTTTCAATGAGTTGCCGGGGAGCATCGTCAACTACATCAACGCCCCAAAAGAAAACGGCTACCAAAGCCTGCACGTGAAGCTGCTCAACGACCAGGGCGGATGGGAGGAGATCCACATCTCGTCAGAACGAATGGTGCGTAACTCCAGGCTCGGATGCTCTGCCGAACGCACCGACGAGAACGTCACGGCCTGGCTGGAAAAATTCAACGCGCTCCTGAAAGACATGGCCTATCATAGCGAGGATATGGACTATATGGACGGGGTGACGTCTTCTTTCTACAACGACGACATAAAGGTCTTCACGCCAAATGGCAAGATGGTCATTCTCCCCAAGGGTGCCACGGCTCTCGATTTCGCCTTCGAAATTCACAGCAAGATTGGCCTCCACGCCGTCTTCGCCCGAATCAACGGGAAGCTGTCACCCGTGAAAGCCGTTCTCCATAGGGGCGATTGTGTCGAAATCGGCATCAACGAGTCGGCTGAGCCCGACGAGGAGTGGCAAAAACACGTCCTGACCTACAAGGCCAAACGCCTCCTCAGGTCCCACTTTGCCGATAAGGAGGTCATGCCCTACAAGCGGTGCGAGTGTTGCCACCCCCTGCCCGGCGACGAGGTCATCGGATTCAAGGAGGCGGACGGGACAATCACGCTCCACAAACGGAATTGCTCCGAAGCCATCCGGCTGGCCTCAGAACAAGGCGACTCCATCGTCGCCGTCGATTTTGAAGAAAAAAACTCTTGCCTGTTCCCCGTGCGCGTCTGCATCCGAAGCGTCGACCGCTATCACCTCCTCATCGACATCGTCTCTTGCATCACCGAGAAACAGAACCTGTCCATCTCGCGCTTAGACACCATCACTAAGGACCGCATTGTCGAAACGTCCGTAGACTTCGCCGTCCACTCCGTCAACGAACTCGAACAAGCAATGAACTCCATTGCCTGCATCGAGAACGTCGACGAGGTTTCAAGAATCGATATCGAATAAGAAAGCCGCTCCGCCTAATTCCCCTCTTTCGCGTCGTTAAAGCTCTCCACCACCGTTTGCATGGTGTGGCTCAATAACGGCGATATGCATTTCGACCTCAGATAGTGCCGTTGACCAACGGCGGCGGGGAAGACAGCTCTCATGGCATCAAAACTTTGCGATGCGTCTTGAAATAGGTTCAAGAGGTCGTTCGTGGTATAAAATCCGCATATCAAGGCGTCAAAATCTTGCTGTGTCGGCCTGTATGTCAGCTTGCCAAGTGTCTCCTCACTAATGCCGGCGGGGGTAAACACCACGGCTTGCCGCCTTGCGGACAATGCGCACAGGCTCGCCAAGCCTCCGCCGAGGGAATGCCCCGTGAAATAGAGGCCCGCCCCTTCCGCGTCCGCCCTTTCTTGTATCGCCCTCGCGTTGTTCTGGCATTGGGCATATTGCTCCGAGTCGCCGCATAGTTGCGCGACGTTGTTCTCCCAGTCCAGAAGGTTCGCTGGGTTTGTGCCGGCTATCGCGTAGGCGTATTCCGTGCGCCCTTGTTTTGTCCGCTTATATAGGCACGACTTTAGCCCCGTGCCGTCGTCATTCAGAACCATGCCGTCAACCTGACCAACGGGCTCCCAGCCCCCAGCCCTCTCCACGTTCCAATAGCCGTACACGTCGTAAGCAAGGCACAGCATCTCATAATACAGCGGTTCGCGCAGCAGCATCTCCTTCGTCTCGTCCTTTTCCCCATCGTACTCGCTCTTGTTCTTTTGCATGACTTCCCCCATTTGCTTCAGGAAGACAATCGTGTTGGCGGGCCTCCATCGGACAACGTCCTTCAGGTCAATCTTCGCCTTTGCCACTTTTATTACCGAGCGGTAAAAGTCCGGAATCGTTAGGAGAAAGCTCTTAATATCCTCGGGCGAATTGAGAGCCTCTCTCCAACCATACTTCGAAAAGTCTTTATTGAAACGTTCTAATAATCCCATTATGTATCAATTATTTATGAAAACCCTCTCGCCCTCAAGATAACCCTTCAACGTGCTGTACGGCAAGCTCTTGCTTTTGCATGGCGTGAAGGCATCTGTTTTAACAAAGTAGCAAAAAGTATCCGTGCGTTAATCACTTGTTCTTGATGAATGAGAATTTTCATGCCTTTTGGAGGAGGTTTAAAAAGCCCAAATTTGAAACTTTATTCTGATTTATACTGAACTAACTGCCACCGTTTTGCGTATCTTTCAGAGAATAATTTTAACGAAAACCAGGGGAAAAGTTGAGGGCTTTAGCCATAATGATTCATGGTCTCTGGGACAAGTACGACTCTCAAATCAAGCAATGCATACGGTGGGTACGCAATTGCGGATGGGGAGTCCCTTACGCAATGAAATCCATGTATGAAGAGATGAAGGAAGGAGCAAACGTCCCAACACAAGCAGAGCAAATCTAAAAAAGCCGGGCACCCTTTCCCTCATCAAGTTCCGCAAGTCAAGGCCGCACCTCCAGTCCTTTTCATCCCGCCCCTCCCCAAATTTTCATAACTTCGCATAAGTATGAAAATCAAGATCCTTATAGCGTTGGCGGGCATTCTCTCTCTGAGCCTACAAGCCGCCGCGCAAGGCTTCGCCGGGCATATTGTCGATGGGAAGGGCAGTCCCGTCGAGGGGGCGACAGTCATGGAGATTTCGACCCTCACGGGCGCTGTGACACGCCCCGACGGCTCGTTTGGCATCCGCTTTTCCGGCCCCTATCCCGCCAAGGTCGTCGTCCGATGCCTCGGCTTCCGTACCGACACAATTGCCATCCCCGAGGCGTCCCGCTCCATCAAGATTGTCATCATGGCGCAAGATGTCGAGGGGCAAGAGGTGCGCGTCGTGGGGCAAAAGACCGACCCCTCTTTCGAGAAGATTGACGCGGGTGTTGCGGCGCAGATGGTCAGCACCGACGCGGGCATCGAGGCCGTCCTAAAGAGCCAGATGGGCGTGTCGAGCAATAGCGAGCTGAGCAGCCAATACCGCGTCAGGGGCGGCAGCTTCGACGAGAACCTCGTCTACGTCAACGGGATAGAGATCTACCGCCCTTTCCTGATTAGGGCTGGCGAGCAAGAGGGCCTCAGCTTCGTGAATCCCGACATGGTCGAGGAGGCTAATTTCTCCGCCGGTGGCTTCGATGCCTCCTATGGCGACAAGCTCTCGTCGGTTCTCGATGTCCGATACAAACGCCCCGACGCCTTCCATGCCGGCGCAAGGCTGAGCCTCCTCGGCGCGCAGGTTCATGCCGAGGGAGCGGCGGCTGGCGGCAAGCTCACCCACATAACGGGCCTGCGCTACAAGACGAATCAATACCTCTTCGGAAGCCTCGACACGAAGGGCGACTATGCGCCCAAGTTTTTCGACGTGCAAACCTATTGGTCGCTTACGCCGACACCCCAAACAACAATAGGCCTCCTCGCCTATTACGCCCAAAACACTTACAGTTTCAACCCCACCGACCGCGAGACGAGCTTCGGCACAATATCCGATGCCCGCAAGCTGACCATATACTTCGACGGCCGCGAGCGCGACAGGTACCGCACGTGCGTCGTGGCTGCCGATGCCCGTCACTCCATTTCCCAAAGCGTGACCGTAGGGCTCACGACCTCTATGTTCCGCACCGAGGAGGAGGAGAAGTACGACATCCTTGGCGAGTATTGGCTCCAGCAGGCCATGTCTTCCCAAACGTCCGAGGCTGTTGACCAAAGCCAAAATATCGGCGTAGGCGGATATATGCAACACGCCCGCAACTACCTCTTTGGCGAGGTCTATTCCGCCGCCGCAAACGCCAAGTTCGCTACGCAGGCCAACATTGTGGACGTTCAATTCAAGCTGACTCGCGAACACTATTCCGACCTCACCGACGAGTGGGCCTATACCGATTCGGCTGGTTTCGTCACGTCGCCCTCGGTGGGGGCAATCGTCATGGACGAGGCCCGACAGGCCGACAACAAGCTATGGCAGACCCGTGCCGAGGGTTTCATCAAGACTACGCTCGGCGAGGTCGACATGGGGCGAGGCGCGGCAAGGCTCGTGGCGGGTGTGCGTGTGGCATATCAGAATACGGGGCGTGACGTAATTTGGGGGCCGCGGTTCATATACAGCTACCGCCTGGACCGTTGGCGTTTCCGCCTTGCCGCGGGCCGCTATTGCCAGTTGCCAAACCTCAGGGAGATGAAAGGACCCGACGCCTCGCTCAACCGCGATGTCAATCCGCAGACAAGCTGGCAACTCTTTGCCGCCGCCGACCGCTATTTCGGCTCTCCCGAACGCCCATTTAAGTTCACCGTCGAGGCGTATTACAAGTGGCTTCGCCACGTAAACCCGTATAGCATCGAGAACGTACGCGTCCGCTACGAGGCGCATAACGACGCCACAGGCTATGCCGCCGGCATCGACTTCAAGCTCCACGGTCAGCTAATAGATGGCGCGGAGAGCTGGGCCACGCTCTCCATCATGCAGACCCGTGAGGACATCGAGGGCGACGGTAACGGCTCAATTCCCCGCCCTACGGATCAGCGTGTCCAGTTCTCGTCCGTTTTGCAAGACAATATGCCGGGCAATAAGAGCATCACGGCCATGCTCAGCCTCTTCTTCGGCACGGGTCTGCCCTTTGGTCCTCAGGGCTGCCAGCGTTGGCAAGCCACGAGCCGTATGCCCGGCTACAAACGCGTGGACCTCGGCCTCTACAAGGATTTCGCCATCGGCTCAGACGGCACGTGCAAGAGGCCCTCCCTCCGCTCCGCCAAGCTCGGCGTGGAG
>JALEMI010000102.1 GCA_022768325.1 Bacteroidales bacterium | reverse complement strand
GCTATGAGTTCCAACATGGCGAGACGTATCACCAGGTGGACGTACTGATCAACGAGACCACCTACAACACCCTCCTGATGCGATACCGCGAGTTGTTCACCCGCAAGCATGACCCGAAAGACCATGTCGACATAGACTACCCCGTCGACCCCTATATTGCCGAGAAAGGCACGGGAACCATCGACGCGGAATATCTGAACTCAAAATTCCGCCGATACATCCGCAACCTCTACACCGACGGGCCTGAGGGCGAGAAGACAGGCCGCGCCTTTGAGAGCCTGCACAAGAGCTTTGCCACCCTGTCGCAAAAAGACCAACGGACGGCGCTGCTCATAATCCACGACCTCCAGACGGGCGACCTGCGCCCCGACGAGGACAAGTCGATTACCGACTACATTGCTGAATATCAGCTCCGCGAGATTCACGGCTTCGCCCTAATTCTCTCCGAAGCCACGGGCCTCAACAGCAGCCAGCTCGACCACCTCCTGAAGGCAGACGTCACCGAAGAGAACCTTGACGACTTCGGGCGCTTTGAGAACCTAAAGCTCACCGCCAACGGCGAGAAGGTGAAGAGCTTCCTCAAGAGAGTTCTCGGAACTGAGGTCTCACCGCGGATGGCCATGGCCAGGTTCGGCAAGCTCCTGAGGGACTTCATCCTCGACGGCATTGCCCGCGTCAACATCATCAAGGCTTACCAAAACGACGACATAACGTATGACGAGACAGCCACCCAAGAGCAAGAGCCGGAATTGGCACAAGAGCTCATACTGCCGACGGCACAAATAACCCCGACTGAGGTGAACGCCAACGTCGTGCGCCAAAACTTCAAGGACGTACTCCAAGATACGCTGCACGACTTGCGCCGCCGGCTTTGCCCCGTGGACGACATCATCAACGCCATATATCGGGTATGCGACACCGCGTCAGTCCCCAACCTCGATGGCGTGGGAGAATACATTAAAGGCGCGATTAACGACATATTCTGGCAAACAAACCGCCTGAAAAAAGCCGTGGCCTACAACCTCTTGTGCACAAAGTTCGAGGCCTACGCCAAGAAAGTATACTACCTCATGCACGGCCATGAGATTCTGCCGCAGAACGAAGGCGAAGGCGCGACCCTCAAAGACGTAATCAGAGAAATCCCGTGCCTCCGCGACCTCCGCACAAACCCGCAATCTAAATTTCGACAGATCTACCAATACCTCGAAAAGCTGCGGATATCGCGCAACGCCGAGTCGCACATCTCCCCTGCGGCGACAGACGAGGAGTTGGAGAAGTCAACAAAAGAAATCGTCACGGTCTACGCCTTCCTCACAGCGTCGTGCATAAGCCAACTGCCAAGCGGCGCATCATACCCCGAAAGCGATGAAGAAAATGGCATGAGCATGGCGGCCGAAGATGATGCGTAAAGCCCAGTTTTGCAAACAGGCGCACGGCGTTCAAACGCCTTTCAAACGCCTTTCAAACGCCATTTGAACGCCACGCAAAGAAACACCTCCCCCACCCTTTCCTTTAATCCGCCCCCCCTTAAAACAAAGTCACCTCCTCGCCCTGCTCGGGATGGAGGCGGAGGCATAGCGAGGCGAGGGCGCAGTCGGCGCAATGGGGATTGAGGGCTGTGCAGGTGTAGCGGCCGAAGAGGATGAGCCAATGGTGCGCCTTGGCAAGAAGACGGGCGGGGATATGCTCCAAAAGCTGACGCTCAGTCTGCTCGGGCGACTTGCACCCGACGGTCAGGCCGAGACGCGCGGCGACACGATGGACGTGAGTATCGACTGGCATGGCGGGAACGCCGAAAGCCACGATGAGCATGACATTGGCCGTCTTGCGCCCCACGCCCGGGAGGCGCATAAGGTCTTCGCGAGTGCGGGGAATCTGCCCGCCAAAGATGTCCATGACCATCCGCGCCATCTGGACGAGGTAACGGCACTTGGAGTTGGGGTACGTAACGGTGGCAATCATGGCGAAGACATCGGCCTCGTCGGCCTTGGCGAGCGACTCCACGTCGGGCCACCGCTGGAAAAGGGCGGGCGTCACCATGTTGACGCGCTTATCGGTACACTGCGCGGAGAGAATCACCGCCACGAGCAGCTCGTAGTCGTCCCGAAAGACGAGCTCGGTGTCGGCATTGGGCATGGACGTGGCGAAATATGCCAATACGGTATCGTAGCGTTGCGCTATCGTCATCTCAATTGTCGGGGGCGATTATGATGTCCATGACGTCGGCCATGATCTTGCTGTGGTCGAAGGCCATGGGCGGGAGATTGTCTAACCTGTGCCACTGCGCCTCGGCGGCATCGTCGGCACCGCGGGCACTGGGCATATCGGGCAGGTCAACGCAAAAAGCCACGGAGACCGTCCACCCTCGGGGGTCGCGGCCGGGAGTGTCGTAGAAACCAATCTCGGCGAGCATATCGGGACTGTCGAGCCGGACGCCCGTCTCCTCCTCAAGCTCTCGGGCGGCAGCCTCGATGGCTCTCTCGCCCTCGTTGACGAAGCCTCCGGGGAAAGCCCATGAGCCGGCGAAAGGCTCATTGCCGCGCCGGATGAGCAGCACCACACGGTTGCCGTACTTGTCGCGCGAGAGGATTATCGTGTCGGCCGTGAGGGCGGGACGGGGGTATGGGTATGTGTACATAATGCCTGGAAGCCTTTAGATTAGGTAATAAAAAAATACACAACCGTATTGATTGGTTGTGTATTTGGGTAGTTATTGTGAGCCGATACTCAGACTCGAACTGAGGACCCACGCATTACGAATGCGTTGCTCTACCAACTGAGCTATATCGGCGAAAACGGTTGCAAATTTAGTAGCTTTTACCAAATGACCAAAGATGTGAAACATAATATCTTCCTCACGTAACTTATTTTTCATGAACTTTACGACTGTAAACAATTCATCAGGTAATGAAGAAACTCATAACAAGCTCCATCGCCATGATTACGGCACTTGTTGCCGTCTCGGCACAAGATTTTGGGTATCAGAACCCCGTAATCCCCGGATTCCATCCCGACCCGAGCGTCTGCCGCGTAGACTCGGACTATTACCTCGTCACGAGCAGTTTTGAATTTGCCCCGGGCGTCCCCCTGTTCCACAGCCGCGACCTCATCAACTGGGAGCAAATTGGGCATTGCCTTACGCGTCGGAGCCAATTGCCCCTGGAGAAATCGGGCTCTTGGTGCGGAATATATGCGCCGACGATAAGGTATCACGACGGCACGTTTTTCATGGTGACGACCAACGTGGCGGGCGGCGGAAACTTCATTGTCCACACGAAGGACATCCGCGGCGAATGGTCCGAGCCGGCATGGCTGAAGCAGGAGGGCATAGACCCGTCGCTCTTCTGGGACGAGGACGGCAAGTGCTACCTGACATCGAACCCCAACGACGGGATATGGCTATGCGAGGTCGACCCCTTCACGGGCGAGCTAAAGAGCGAATCGAAGCTGATATGGGAAGGCATGGGCGGCCGATACCCCGAGGCCCCGCACATATATAAGAAGGACGGGTGGTATTACCTCATGATTGCGGAGGGCGGCACCGAATATGGCCATTCGGAGACGATAGCCCGCAGCCGACGCATTGACGGTCCTTACCTGGGCAACCCGTCGAACCCCATCCTTACGCACTACTGCCAAGCCGCGGAGAACAGCCCCATCCAGGGCACTGGCCATGCCGACCTCGTACAGGCGCATGACGGGTCGTGGTGGATGGTGTGCCTGGCGTTCCGCCCCGTGAGCGGCAATAACCACGTAATGGGGCGTGAGACATTCCTGGCGCCCGTCACGTGGCCTAAGGGCGGGTGGCCCGTCGTGAACGGCAATGGCACAATAGCCCTCCAGATGGACGTCCCCACCCTTCCGCAGAGGCCTTTCGCGAAGCCGGCGACAACGAACGAGTTCGACGCGCCCCTCGGCTACGAGTGGAACTACCTCCGCAACTACGACGCCGCAAACTACGAGGTCAAGGGCGGCAAGCTGACCCTGACGGCCTCGACGGAAAGCATTGACGCTGAGGGAAACCCTACTTTCGTGGGCCGCAGGCAGGAGAACATCAACTTCGCCGCCGAGACGAAAGTGAGCCTCAACGGCAAGACCGAGGGCGACGAGGCGGGAATGAGCATCTACATGAAGTGCCACACGCACTACGACCTCTCCCTCGTGCGCCGCAAGGACGGCAAGGCGGTAGTACGCCTGCGATATAGGCTTGGCGAGATGAGCCACGTGGAGAAAGAGGTGGAGACATCGGGCGAGGGCGTGACGCTGAGAATTGAGGGGGCGGCGGAGACCTACACCTTCAGCTTCTCGACCGACGGCAAGAAGTTCGAGACGCTCGGGCGCATGAACACCCGCTTCATAAGCTCGGAGGCCGGCGGCGGCTTTACGGGCGCATACGTGGGCCTCTTTGCTCAGAAGACGAGCGCGAAGAGCAAGGCAAAGGGTGTGTTTGAGCGGTTTAGCTATTCTGGAAAGTAAGGGGTGAGATGTCCCCCTAATAAAGTGCGGTCCGGCTTCCAACAGGGAGTCGGGCCTTTTTTATTCCCCCATCCTCGGGGCTTGAAATATTCACCTTCGGCGCGAAAATCTATGAGAATTCTGTTTACCAAACCGCGCGCAATGGTATATCCCAATAACGCCAGGGGACAAAACTCAGTAACACAGCCCTGGCGGAAAGAAGAACATAAACCATAAAAACAACACCATGATGAAAAACATCGCGACATTGGCGGTAATCGGTCTGTTTATCCTCTTGTGCGCAGCTCTGCCACAAGACGCAAACGCACAGTTTTCTATTTCGCAGCCGAGAAACAGTTTCTCACAAACGAGCAACTCTAACCAACAAAACAAAGCCAACATCACGTTCAAGAACAGCTCCGACTACACCATGACAATCAGGGTTTTATACCTCGCGGGCGGCCTATACTCGGTGGTAGAGCTTCCGGCTCACTCGTCAAGAACTTTATACTTCAACAGCAGTAACACGTTCAAAATGAAGATTCTCGCTTCGAAGGGAAATGAAAAATCCTACCACGACGGCGGCGAACTCTCGGTGACCTGCAACTCTTTCCAATGGACAGAGGGCGAAATCACGTTCCAACTCTCCTCATACGGAGACGGCCTCGGACCCTGCATCTCCGCACAGGATTTCTGGTCGAACGATTAGCACAGCCCATGCTGACCTTGCCTTAGAATACTTGCCGGCAAAAGAAATGTCCTAATAATTCACAATTAACGTGCAGAAATAACTATATTTGGGAAAGCCTAAAGAGAGGCAGCGCATGGCAAGTGCCTGCCGCCCTTTTGGGCAGAGAAAAAATTACTGAGAATAAGCCTCTCGTACATAAAAGGCTTTGGCCTCATACGCCGCACGGTTTTTACATAACATGAAGCAATCGGAAAAGGCAAGCGTAACAAGTGACGCCACGGGCTGCCGTAATAAAGCAGCCACGACGCGTTGCGCATAGACACTCCGCCCCATCCCGACAAATACACTACTACAAAAATGAGACTAATACCCGAAGGAACTGCCAAACAGAGCCACCTCAACACGCTGGCTCTCCGCCTTGCGGTTCTCATTGCAACAACTACAACGAGCGTAGCCGCAATTGGCCAGGCAAACGAGTACAGAGCGTATTACCTCGACGTGACGGCATCAATGGAAGACAACGGGATTTGGCAACCCGTAAAAGAGACCCTGAAAGAGGCGATAAAAAAGATAACCGACGAGACGACGACCCTTGAAATCGTGGCATGGACCGACGACAACCACAAAAACGGCCCCAGCCTTAAGCGCAAAGCCGACGAGAACGGCAAACGGGAGCTGTGCAAATTCATTGATGAGCTGCAAACAGTAAGCGACTGCCATACAGACGTTTACGTGCCATTTGAGGACTTCTACTCAAAACACGCCCAAGACAAGGGCGAGACGTATTTCTTCCTCATGACCGACGGCAAGACATTCTCCAAGAACCGCGAAAAGCTCGACAAGGCCATTAACGACTGGCAACACAAGACAAACAGCCACACCTACGGATTCTACGTCATGCTGACAAGCGAGGCGGCGGCGCAAGACATCAAGGCAGCCGTTGAGAGGCAAAACACCCAGCTATGGACAGTGGAGACAGCCGACGTGAACATTGGCCACGTGAAGCTCGAAAAGACCGACTACATGGTCCGCGAACGCAAGGGGTATTGCGACATCCCCGTGCACGGCCAATTTGCCAAGGGCGAGATAAGCGTCTGCCTTGACGACCCGTTCTACGCCATATCGCGCCAAGCCATGACGCAAGACAGCCATGGAAATAACGTACTGAGGGTGTTCTTTGAGCACAAGACCAGCGACCTCCCCACAAATAGAGTCATAACGCTGACAGCCAAAGCCGAGAAGCTGCCGCAATACACATTCCTGATAACGAAGAGTGTGGAAATTGAGTGCATCAACAAATTCGTCCCGGCGGTAGAGATTAGCTTCAGATAGACCAAGGCGACACACACTAAAAACACTGAGCGGTGAAAATCAAGCAAATAGCAATTGCCACTGCCATGATGGCCGCATGGGCATTAACAGCCTGCAACACGGACGACGGCATGGCGGAGGTGGACCTCGGCACAACCACGTGGCACGACGGATTCCTATGGACCGATGCCGACACGACGTGGCAGGAGAAGACGATGGACTTGAAGTTTAACGACGACGCCATCGAGAAGGGCAAAGGCGTGCGCCTGGCCGTGACCAATAGCAATGGCGACCCCGTAAGCACCCGCGAGTTGCAAGTGGAAATGGACGGCAAGATTGCCGCCAACAACATAATCGAGGTGATGCCCGACGGGCGGAATAACGAGAGAGCCGTTAAGCTGCGCTTCCGATTCTTGCCCGAGGCGGAGACAGGGCGTCATCAGCTTCACCTCAAAGTGTTAGACGGCAGCGTCGACCGCATCAACCACGCCGAAGTGCACGACGGAGACCAACTGAAAGTCCGGCTCCCCATAAAGTTCAACAAAGAGATGAACCCCCTGAAATGCGGACTTCTCATCACGTTGGGCGTGATATGCTTCCTAATTGTCGTTGCGAGGTTGATACTCCACAGGAAGACTTTTGGCAAAACGGCGCGTAAAAGCGTATGCGTAAGCGACCCGAACAGGCAGATATTATTTGGTCCCCGAACGGTAAAGTTTGGCGGCTGTTCCGAGGTGGTCTTCACCAACAAACAGGAAAAACAGGTCTTCATAAACCGCTTCTTCTTCGGCAAGACGGACTACCAAGTGAACGCCATTTTCAAGACACCAATACACCTAAAACCCGGACACGGCAAACGCGAAATAAACATTACAGGCAGAGGCTACACCTTCTCAGCCACAAAAATGAAATACAGCGACGTACCCGTCTCCGCAACAGACTTCACGACCCAAAACACAATCGAATTCTCTTAAAACCCCAAGACACGAACAACACTATCAAAATATATGGCTACAAAAATAAACAGGACCTTATACATAGGCATAGGCGGCACAGGAGCCAAGACTTTGGCAAAAATCAAAAGGCACTTCATTGACGCTTACGGCGAGATCCCCCAACCAATGATTGGCTTCTTGGCCATCGACACCCAGTCCGGCGTTGAAGACACAGCCGTAGCCAAGATAGGCGTCAACACCAATGCCGTGCGCCACGTCGTCGTGAACGGAAAGATTGTCGACACCCGCAACCTGGGCGACCGCGAAGTGCGCCTGAAGCAAAACGAGGTATGCAGCGTCTCAATCCGCAACGCCATAGAGGTGTACCGCAACCAAGAGGCAGAATTCACGTGGATGCCCAAACAGCCCCACACCAACATAAGCTCCCTCTCGGCAATTAAGAGCGCCGGCGCGGGTCAGGTCCGCTCAAACGGCTGTTTCATAGCGCGATATAACCGCTCGACAATTGAGACGAGAATAATGATGGCCCTGAACAGCGTCTCGGCCTCCATCCCGCCCGACTCGGCCTACGAACTCGGCAAGGGCAGCATAAACGGGACGCCATCCCGCACAACCATCAACGTCATCTGCTCATTGAGCGGCGGAACGGGTTCGGGCATGATTGTGGACGTGCTCTTCATGATCCAGAACGCGTCGAAGCAACTCGGCATGGAGTGCGACGTCATCCCCTGGATTGTAATGCCCGACATTTACAAGAGCATCACGCCCACGGGCTCTTTCAACGTCTACTACAACACCTACGGCGCATTGCGCGACTTGGACTTCATCTACACCAACTCGCCCACCAAATCAATACACTTTGGCGACGACAACATCAACGACCGCCTCTTCCCCTTCGCCTACCTCATCAACAACGTCAACAGCGTCGGCACGTCGTTTTGCAACTTAGACGACCTTCTTGACGACGTGGCCAAGTGCGCCTTCCTGCCGTCGGGCGACATGGGCACTACGGCGGACGAGATGAAGGACAACATCGTGGCCCACCTGGACGACTTCCAAATGGGCGGCAAGCAGGCTTGGGCAGCCTCGGCGAGCGCGGCGGAATTGATTTACGACAGCGACATAATGGGCGTGGCCACGGCATACTCCTTGGCCGAGAACCTGGCTGTCAAGTTGCTCAACACGAACAAGACGGGTTCGGAGCTGTGCGACAACTTCGTGGACCGCGAGGACGTCAAGATTAGGGAGAACGGCGGAAGCCTCCACGACGACGTGATAGACGCCGTGTTTAAACTCACCGCCCTACGCCCCTTTGAGGTGGAAAGCGAGACGACAGCCGACGACGTAACGAACCGCTTCGTCCTGCTGTCGAACCACGAGAGTAAGGACGCGCAACTGAACTACGAGAAGAAAATTGCGAACACCCGCGCGAAACTGGTGGAGGAGATTCGCGCCCTGATATGCGACGCTGCCGGAGGCGGCCTCAGCTCCGCAGCTGCCTTCCTGAACGCCATGAACGCCTTCATTTCCTCATGCATGGACGAGATGAAGAGCGAGGTGCGCGACTTGGAAAACCGTCTGCGCGAAACGCCCGACTGGGAAAAGAAGGTGAAGGCTTGCCACGGCTTCTTCGGACGATTCCTGAGCGAAGAGGGCGAAGACCTGAGCAACGAGATTAACCTCCGTATGCGCGACACGATGGACTTGGAGAGGCACCGTCTCGCAATCCAGTTCTACAACGAGTTGCAGAAAGAGATTGATACCTACCGTCCGCTTGTCGAGGCGCGTATTGAGACAATGAGAGCCGTAGGCAGCGAGTTTGCCGGCTCGCTCGTGAAGCTCCGCAACTCATGCCAACCGAAGTCGAAATTCCAGGTATACCTCCACACGATGAACGGGCTTAAGACCCCCATCAACCAACAGACCTGGAACACGTTCTGCGCAAGCCCCGCAATGCCACAAAGCGGCTCGTTGAGCGGGTGGCTTAAAGAGGGGCCCGAATTCACCGTCGACAAGATGACCAACTTCGCCAACTCGACGGCAGAGGTGCAGGCGGCACTGAACCGCACCGTCGAGGACGCACTGCGCGAGATGAACCACAACGACCTCATAAAGAGCATGCGCATGATTTTGGGACTGGCGACCCCGATGTGGACCATCGACTACCACGGCAAGTCGACAAAACGCATCAACCGCGCCGTGCAAGTCCTTGTGGGCGTAAACGACCCCGACAACTCGATGTTGAAGAACGACGAGGAGGTGATAAGGGCCCTGACCTTTGGCGAGACGACACCTAAATTTGCCAACACGGGTCAGAGAGACCGCGTCTACATCATGATGTTGGACTCGTCGGTACCCATCTTTGCCGTCAACAACTTCAAGGTCTACGAGAACGAGTACAAAGCCCGCATGGCCGAGCCTACGGGCCTCTCATGCTCCATCGACGGCAGCATGGACGCGCAACGCGAATCGATGAACTTCGGGATGTGGCCTGCCGAGAAACCCTCCATCTCGCTGGATATGTGGACGCAAGGCTTCGTATTCACAGACACTGACGGGCAGACAATGATCCGCTTCGACAAGGCGCGGAGGCAGTACTGGATGATGTCGAGAGACTTCGGCAACCCACTGGACAACTACCGCTACGACCTCGGTCAAAAGCGTACGGATGCCCTCAAACAATTTGAGACCTGCAAACTGTATGAAGAGGTGAAGAGGGGCATCGAAGAGCTTAAACGCCTGCACGGCACGAAGTTCGTGGATGACAGGCTCGAATCGATGCGCGGCACTGGCAACGGGAAATACCGAGACGAGTGCGTCTACGCCACTATCAACCCCGAGGAGCTTGACGGCATCACGAACAACAACCCCGCATACTTCGACGTAGCCGAACTCGTCAGCCGCGAGATTTCCCTCAGGGTCAAATAGCACAGAAGTGACCAAATGTCCGAAACGTATTTCATAGTAATAAGCGGAAAGGAGACAACCAACGAGACGGGCAAGCACATAGTCGAGAAGTGCTTGCCCGCCAACGGGGTTAAAGCCTCCTATGGCTCTGTGGACGACTACGGCAGCTACTGCTTCAACATTGACGGCCGCACGCACCACAGCGCCGATTTCGAATCCGGTGTGACCAACCACATCGCCCAGTTCATGAGCGAGCACGGAATTGTCAACTACTCGAAAAGGCTGGACCTCTTCTTCCTTGACAACCCGTATGGCGAGAGCGATACTGAGCAAACGTTGTTCCGCCGCCTTATGAAGCTCAAGGACGACCCCAAATGCGGATTCAACCTCCTCGTTGTTTGGCACGTCGTGTTGTGTTACGACATGAACAAGCCTTACGACGTAAACCTCGTGACCGACAACGACACCCTGGACAAGTGCCTCCGCACGGCCGACGGGCGCATCTGTTGCAACACTCTCTATATCAGCACTCGCAACATTAACGGCGGCGCCGCGTTTGAGAGCAAAGAGCACCACGACTTCGCCCTGCCGCGCACTCTTGCCGACTTCATGCTCCTGGCCGCATCGCCCGCCACGCGCGAGATGCTCGAGAGTGCCACTCTGCCCACCAATGTCGGCACGTCGGTTTTCTCCATCGGACACTCGGAGTGTATGTATTATGCGCCGGACGTGTCGAGGTTGCAAAACTTGTACTTGCAACTGACCCTCTTAAACGAGAGGCTCAACGGCAAGCGTCCTGACTGTGGCAATTTGTCCGATGAGACCGACATCTTGCAATGGATTCGCTCCAACAAGGTCAAGGACCTTCTGGACCCCAACAAACACCCCACGGGACTTAGAACCATCGCAAGGCAGATAAAGGCCCAGATTGGCGAGACCGACGACCCGAACTCCGACGTCATATTGTCCACCGTCGACGACCTGATTTCTTCGCATCTCAGCGACTTCTTTGGCTTGGGACAATACCTCGGCCCCGAATTCATTAGCCAAGAGATTGTTAACGATGCCGCCGAGGATTACAAGGACGCTCAGAAAAACGGCTCTCAGAACAAACAACATGACGCAAAGCGTGAGTTCGAAAACCTTAAGAACGAGCACGAGAGCCAAATAAAAAGCATTGCCTCGCGCGAATTTCTGCGTCACGCGAAAAACAAGTTAAACGAAGCCCGCAAAAACGAAGAGCAGGCCAACAGGGACTATGCCGACGCACAGAACGAAGAGGACAACATCTCTTTTTGGCAACGGTTTACCGACTGCTTATTCGGCAGAACGGCAAAGAGAAAAGAGCGGCTTAAACAGCTGAAAAAGACAGCCGACCTTTTCCAACAAGAGGCACAAGCGACAGAGAAATCCCTGGCGGCAATCAACGACATCGGCTACCTCGTGGAGGTGAGAGAAGACTTCCGCAACGCTTGGGAACGCATAAACGCCCTTGAGCAGCAGAAAAGGCAGTACGAGTATGAGTTGGCAAAATTCCAGCTCACCACGTTCCGCGACACGTTCAGCTTGGTGGACCTCAACAAGGCAAAGAGCCACTTCGCCAAACGAATGAACGACCCGCAGAAAGGCTATATGCTACGCCTGAGCGAGCTGTACGCCAACTACGTGGCAGCTGGCGAATTGGGCAACAGCGCCCTAACGACAGCGTTCAACACTCTGCTTGGCGAAGTGACGCCTCAATACGAAAGCGTAGACTGGTCCCATCCGTTCGACTTCCTGATTGAGGCAAACCCCATCGGCAAGCTCTACACAGACATGACGAACCAGTCGCTGCCATACGTCAACGTCTCAAAAGACGAGACAGCCCTCTACAAGAAACAACAGGTCTTCATCTTCGCCAACACAGCCGACTTCACCTGCCCCAATCTGCCCGAGATGCAGACGCAGTATCAGACATTGCAAACCGACAGGCTGAATGATAAGATCTGCACTCTGCAGGTGTCCGCCATGCAGGAGAGCTCAATAAACATGTTGACCAACGACGGGGAGTCGAAAGACAAGGCAGAGCCGGAGCCCACGATAAAAGCCCTGCCCATTTTTTCTACGAACGACGTTGAAATCAGCGATGCCAAAGAGATTGAGGCTTGCGACGAAGCCAAAGTAATCGATAACGACGAGGCTGACGAGACGAAGCCGGATGTTGACGACCCGATTTGTTAGAGGTCGTAACGCACGAAAGAAGAACGCCACGGTCCGACACTCCCAATGGGGGTAGTCGGACCGTGGCGGTTTTTATTCCCTCCTCCTCCCCCCCTCAGAACTTGAAAGAGTAAGTGACGGAGGGGACCCAGCGGTAGAGGTAGAGGATGTGGCCTTTCGCGTTGGACATATCGTACCTGTCGCCCTTGACGAAAATGGAGTAGGCGTTTTTGCGGCCGTAGCAGTTGTAGAGCGAGACAATTATTTGCGACTTCCATCGCCGCGTGGCTCGCAGTGTGTGACACCATGAGACGTCGAGCCGGTGGAAGTCAGGTTTCTTGTAGCCGTTTCGCTCGGAGTAGAGAGCCATCGTCACGCCTTGGTACATATACGTGTCGTAGGGCATCGTGGCGCGTCCGCCCGTGTGGTATTTGAACGCGAGCGATATGTCATTGCGCTTGTCGGCGTGAAGGGTGGCGTTGAGAGAGAGGTTGTGGAGCTGGTCGTAGGTGGCGAAATACCAGTTGCCGCTGTTTATCTCATCGGCTCGTCGCTCAGCCTTCGAGATGGTGTAGCTCAGCTGGGCGGAGAGCAGCCTGTTCTCGTATTTCGCCATCGTCTCAAGTCCGTATGACCGCCCCGCGCCCTCTTTTATCTCGCTCTCCACGTCCTCGTTCATGTGGAGGTCGGCATTGTCCTTGTAGTCCACCGTCTTGCGCATTCTCTTGTAGTATAGTTCGCAAAACAGCTCGACGTTGGCTGGCTCAATGAGATATTGTATTCCGCCGGCAACGGTGTTGGCAGATTGGGGCTTGACCTGTTTGCATATTGGCATCCATATATCGGTTGGCATTCCGAGGGCGGAGTTGGTCAGGACGTGGTCAAACTGAACCGTGCGGGAGTATGACGCTTTGGCAAAGAGGCTGCTCGACAAGGCGTAGGAGACCGAGATTCTCGGCTCGATGCCGCAATAGGTGTGACCGTTGATGGCCGAGGAGAGCCTGAGACCTATGGCCACGTTGAGCTTGTCGTTCATTTTCAGCTCGTCGTTGGCATAGACCGCCAAGACCATCATTTTCAGTAACACCCGCCCCCGCCTCGCCGTATAACAACAACAAGCTTTACACACAAAAACTTAACAAGCAGCCCCATGTGCATCCCAGGTCTCTCATTCTCGTGGAAACGAGCTTTAGGCATCACGAAAGCAAAACAAAACTTCGCCCGCAAGACAGGCGTCCCAACCACAAAAGCCGGCCTCGAACGCAAGTTAGGCAGTTCAATCCTTAAAATGCTGTTCAAGAAGTAAAGAGTCCACAATAAGCGAAAGGCTCGCAAGACCAAAACGTCCTTGCGAGCCTTTTAATTTCTGTTTCGTTCAGTTGCTTATTGCGCCGGGCTGTTCGTCTCTTTTTCTTCTTGAAGCTGAGCATAATAAGTCTCGTCGCAAAGGATTACTCCCTTGTCCGTAACCTTTTGGACAATGGTAGTCACCGTCGCCCCGCGGCGCGGCATAGGCTTAGACTTGCCCTCTACGTAGCCCAACATATTGTATACGGGCCAAAAGCCTTTCCCCGCCGTAGGTATTTGGACATAGACACCCGCCTTCGTGGCATACAACACCTTGGCCGTCAGCTTGTCCCCAACGTTGAAGTAATCTTCGGGGCGTTTGGCGTTCCTCTCCTGGTGCGCCTTCCATTTCTCCATGTCGCACAGCGTGATGCGCTGACGACCCACGTTTATTATGACGGCGTCAAACTCCTGTCCCTCAGATGGCATTGCGGGTTCCGAGCCGTCAATTCCGGGCGAGATGTGGCTCAGCTGCAATACGCCATTGCCGCCATGCGGGAGCGTAACGAGAGCCGTCTCACCCTCCGAACGGACAACGACGCCGTGGATGAAGTCGCCAACATGATAGACATCGCTCAGCGGCGAGCCGAGGCGCAGCTTCTGAAGCGCATGGCGGGCGCTGTCGCACAGCTCGAAGCCTTGTTTGCTGGAGCGCACCACGGTAGCCGAGATTTTATCGCCAAGCTTCAGCTTGTCGTCACCCTCGGGAGCCACGAGCATCTCGCTTTTCTTCATGAATCCCAATCCGCCTTTTGACAGGGCAACCACTACGCGGTCGCCATCGAGGTCGGTGACGGTGCCAGTGACCTCAGCCCCATGGCGGTATATCTTCGCGGCAACGGTCTTCATTATGGGCTGCTGGGCAAATTCGGTCAAGAAGACAGCGTCGACCTCGTCGCGCCTTGTCTGCCATATCCGCTCGTCGCATAACCCAATGCGCCCTCCCACTTGCACCACCACGGCCTGAACGTCTTTGCCCGGCTTAGCCATCAGGCGGCCCGATGAGTCGAGGAGCTGCGGAAACATCTCCTTGAAGGCGTAGCCCTGGATGCCATTCCCGGCCATGGTGAAGTAGAGGTAATAGTCGCGCTCGTGGGTCAGCGTGGCCCGCACAACGTCGCCTACTTTATATGTAGCCGCTGCGGAGAGGGAGTCCGTATCGGCATCGTGCATCCGTTGCTTCTCTTCGTCGGACATCTCCCACGCGTCGTCGGGTCTGGGCGTGGCTTGGCGGATGCTGAAAAGCAGGCGGTAGTGGGCCATGTCGTGACCTATCAGTACGGCGTCGACGGTGTCGCCGGGCGCAAATACGTCCATTGCCGAGTCCACGCGTTTCCACGACGCTTCGTCGCGCCAAACGAGGCCCTCGGTCTTTGTGTTGGGCAAGGAGATGATGATTTTGTCGTCGGACACATCCGCAACGGTGGCAAGGAAGAGGTCGCCCAGCTTATGCTCAGCCAAGAACGCCATCATGGGGAAGTATCGCAAGGCGGTGGAGATGATGGGCTTGAACTCCTCATACCTCTCCCTCTTGCGGAATTTGTCTTCGCCGCAAAGGCGGATGTAGCCCTTTGTCGATGCCACACCAACCACTACCCTCTCGCCGCGACGGTATCTGCGCGGCTGACCGTAGGAGTCTTTGTCCATGAGGTATGACGGGATGAAGCCTTGCCCACCGCGTCGGAGCATTATGTACGCGCCATTGTCCTGAACGCGTGAGACCGTCCCTTCGAGAACTTCGCCAACCTTGTACTCTGGCACAGGACTCTCTTCGGCAGGCGTAACCCTCCGGCGTGTCCTGACTTGCACCAGGTCAATCTTGCCGACAACCTTAGGGCCCGATGCCGCGACAGACACGCGTTGCGCAGGGGCTGGCGCGGGAGCAGGAGCCGACGCTTCGCCATCGCCAAGACGTATGGGCTGACCTATCTCTTGAATGGTTAGCGACACAGCGTCGCCCTCTTTGACAACAAAATCTCCGTCCGCATCGCAAAGCGACTGCGCACAATACTTAGGTACGTAACCAAATCGGCCGTTGGGCAATGATACTGACAATCCATTTGCCTGAACCTTCCTGACGACGCAATCGACAACGTCGCCGACACTAAGAACGATTGCCATTTATAAAACTTCTCACAAAAATGTGCACTTGCGTCGCACCGTTCGCCAAGCGCCATTTATTCTAAATAATAAATGTGCTGAAAGAGCTTCACCCCATTGGTGCGAAATGGGGGCGAAACAAAGATGCGAAAAATCAGCATAAGAAACAAGGCAACGGCCGTCACAATACGCACAAAGAGAGTTTAGGAGACGCTACAACGTCCATCTTTTACTTACTTTTGTGAACATGAACAAAATTTCAACCTTATGAAAGTGAAGATAAGCTTCCTCGCCTGCATTGCGGCAATTGCCCTAACACTGATGTCCACCATGGCGCACGGGCAGGAGACGGTGACAATCAAAGGCCCAAACGCCCCAATAAGCGCGGTATACCACAAGCCCCTAACGCTTGCCGAGGGGGCAAAATGCCCCATGGCCATCTTGTGCCACGGCTTTGGCGGCACAAAGGAAGACGGAATCTTGCGCCAAGTGGCCGTGGAGCTTGAGAGGCGCGGCGTGGCGACACTCGTCTTCGACTTTGCGGGAAGCGGCGCAAGCGTCTCTAAGAAATTCAAGTTTGAGAACATGACGGTCAAGACGGAGACCGAGGACCTGGAAGCCGTAGTCGACTTTGCGCGAAGCCTGCCCTTTGTTGACGGCGTGGCTCTCGTAGGCCACTCCTTGGGCGGAGCCGTCAGCCTACTTGGTGCGGCGGATATGGGCAAGAGGCGCATAAAGTGCATCGCCTTGTTGGCCCCGGCTCTCGTGCTTCACGACGATGCCGCCCGCGGCAACATCTTCGGAATGATGTTCAACCCCGCCACGCCGCCCGAGAGCCTCTCTCTCTGGGGCGGTCACCTCACCATTGGGCGCGACTATATTGTCAGTGCCCAAGAGACCGACTTCCTCCTCGAAGCGACAAAATACCGTGGCCCGTCGCTCATCATCTTCGGAACGTCAGACACCGTTGTCCCCTCGTCCTACGGGGCTTACCTCCAAAGAGCTCTGCCCAACGCCAAGCTCGTGAAGTACAAGGGCATGGACCACTCAATGGTGGTCCCGGGCGATGCCGAGAGCCTGACGACCATGAGCGCAGAGGTCGCCGAGTTCGTGGCTGGGCAATTCTGAATTCATCATCACACACAAAAATAGAATCGCCGGCAGAGACGCATTGTCCTGCCGGCGATTCCGTTTTCTTATTTCTCTCGCAATGAGCTTTTAAGCCTTCTCGCTGTCGAAGCTCTTGTTATATTGCGACATTGCGCTTGCGCTCATGCCCATGCTTGAGAAACCGCCATCGTGATAGAGGTTCTGCATGGTGATTTTCTTCGTCAAGTCGGAGAACATCGTGATGACGAAGTTTGCGCACTCCTCAGCCGACGCGTTGCCGAGAGGGCTCATGCGGTCGGAGAAGTCCATGAGGCCGTCGAAGCCCGAGATGCCCGAACCGGCAGTCGTGGCCGTAGGCGACTGGCTGATGGTGTTGATGCGGACGTGCTTCTCGTGGCCGTAGATGTAGCCGAAGCTGCGGGCCACGCTCTCAAGGAGTGCCTTAGCGTCGGCCATGTCGTTGTAGCCGTCGAAAGTCCTCTGCGCAGCGACGTATGAGAGGGCGACGACACTGCCCCACTCGCTGATGGCATCGGCCTGATAGGCCACCTGAAGCATCTTGTGGAAAGAGATGGCGGAGATGTCGAGGGTCTTGCCCAAGAAATTATAGTCGAGGTTGGTGTACTCCCTCTTTTTGCGGACGTTGAGCGACATTCCGATGGAGTGGAGAACGAAGTCAATCTTACCACCGAGAATCTCTTGCGAACGGCTGAAGACGTTCTTGAGGTCGTCTACGCTGGTGGCGTCGGCGGGGAGCAGCTCGGCCCCAGTAGCCTTGCCGAGTTCAATGACCTCGCCCATGCGGCAAGCAGCGGGCGTGTTGGAGAGGGTGAAAATTGCACCTTGCTCCTTGGCCTTCTCAGCGACCTTCCATGCGATAGATTTTTCATTGAGGGCGCCAAAGATTATGCCTCTCTTGCCTTCCAGTAAATTTTGTACCATTGTATCAGTTTTGCTTGCAATGTTTTACGCATCGCTAAGTTAACGCCTTTGCGCGTGTTGGGTGGCTAAAGTGAGTTAATAAACATAAAGAGGCGAATTGAGCGAAAAAAACGCCTCGTCCAACCCTACTCCCGCTCGCCGTGCGATTTCTGCCTCTCTTCGTCTTCATGCGCCCTATATTTTTAGCTAAATTTGCGCCGAACAATTAAGAAAAATAGACGGCTCGCACGGCACTTTCCCTCTTTCCTCGCCACGAGCCGGCATGGCAATCCCCCCCGACATAGCCACACATATCAACCAAATGAAACGCACACTTACTTTCCTTGCCGCGGTCTTCGCTCTCTGCATCTCCGCAATGGCGCAAATGGCTGAGCCTGTCCACTTCTCCACCCGTATTGAAAAGGGCGACAAGGCCGGCGAGGCTCTCATCTTCTTCGTAGGGCAAATAGACGCCGGTTGGCACGTCTACTCCACCGAGCTTGGCGACGACGGTCCAATAAGCGCGTCGCTGGTGGTCAACGAACTCATCGGTGTCGAACTGGACGGAAAACTCACCACAAAGGGTCGGGAAATCAAGAAACACGACAAGATGTTCGGCATGGAGCTGCGTTTCTTCGAGAAGGCCGTCACCTTTGTCCAACGCGTCAAGTTCACAGGGGGCGACTACAAAATTGACGTCGCTCTCGAATACGGTGCTTGCGACGACCAAAGCTGCCTCCCCCCTACGCAAGTCAACTTCACGACATCGGGCGTCGCCGCACCACCCAGCGAAACCGTTGCCATAGCTAAGCCCGACACGGCAAAAGCCGAGGTCAAGACGGCAATCGTTCCCGACAGCGTCCTGACAAGCGGCACATGGGCTCCCGTAGTCGAACAGATGAAGGTCAAGGGCGAGACCTTGACCGACACCAGCGCAATGCCGCTCTGGAAGATTCTCCTCCAAGGCCTCCTCGGCGGCCTCATTGCCATCTTCACGCCATGCGTATGGCCCATTATCCCCCTTACGGTCAGCTTCTTCCTAAAGCGTAACAAGGAGCGCAAGAAGGCCGTGGCCGAAGCCCTCACCTACGGCGCGGCAATTGTCGTGATATACCTCGCCCTCGGCCTCGTCGTGACGGGAATATGGGGGGCGGGAAGGCTTAACGCCCTGGCCACAAACGCCATTTTCAACATCTTCTTCTGCGCCTTGCTTGTTGTCTTCGCGGCTTCGTTCTTCGGGGCTTTCGAGATTACGCTTCCGTCGTCGTGGACCGATAAGGTCGAGAGCCGTAAGGGCAATGCCACGGGGCTCGTGGCCATATTCCTGATGGCGTTCACGTTGGCGCTGGTCTCATTCTCTTGCACTGGACCAATCATCGGGTTCCTTCTTGTGGCTGTGGCCTCCGAGGGCAGCATCCTCGCGCCCGCTGTGGGGATGTTGGGCTTCGCCTTGGCTCTCGCCATCCCGTTCACGCTCTTTGCCCTCTTCCCGAGCCTGCTGAAGAGTGCGCCGCGTTCTGGCGGGTGGATGAACGTCATCAAGGTGACCCTGGGCTTCGTCGAGTTGGCGTTCGCCTTGAAATTCTTGTCCGTGGCGGATATGGCCTACGGGTGGCATATTCTGGACCGCGAGGTGTTCCTCAGCTTGTGGATTGCCATCTTCGCCTTACTCGGAGCCTATATGTTTGGCTGGCTGAAGTTTAAGCACGACGACCCCGAACGGGCCATTGGCGTGAGCCGCTTCTTCCTGGGCATGATTTCCGTGGCTTTCGCCATCTACATGATACCCGGCCTGTGGGGCGCGCCGCTAAAGGCCATAAGTGCTTTCGCGCCTCCCATGACGACGCAAGACTTCCGCCTCGGACAGACTACCGTCGAGGCGAAATATAAGGACTACGACGCCGCCATTGCCGCCGCACGCAGCGAGGGCAAACCCCTCCTGCTCGACTTCACAGGCCACGGATGCGTCAATTGCCGCAAGATGGAGGCGGCGGTATGGACAGAGCCAACCGTGGCAAGCCTCATTAACGACAACTTCATCCTCGTCTCGCTCTACGTTGACGACAAGACGCCGCTCGAAGTGCCTATTGCCGTCCAAGAGAACGGCAAAGAGGTGATTCTCAAAACCATAGGCGACAAATGGAGCTTTCTCCAACGCCATAAGTTTGGGGCCAACACCCAGCCTTTCTACGTCGTTGTGGACGGCGACGGATCTGCCCTCTCGCCAAGCCGCTCTTACGACGAGGACGCCAAAGCCTACGCCGATTTCCTCAGTGCGTCAGCCAAATAGACATTAAATTGCTATCTTTGAGCCACTTTGCGGCATACAGATGAAAAAACTCCACAAGTTCGTACTTCTCAACTACGCCGGCCCTTTGGCCATGACGTTCTTCATCTCACTTTTCATCCTTGTTATGCAAGGCTTGTGGAGATATGTCGACGACATTGTCGGCAAGGGGTTGGAGATAAGCGTCATGGCGGAGCTGCTTTTCTACGTAGCTCTCCAGGTGGTGCCGATGGCGTTGCCGCTCGCCATTCTGTTGGCATCGCTCATGACGTTTGGCAACTTGGGCGAGAACTATGAGCTTACGGCACTGAAAGCCAGCGGGATATCGCTGTTCCGCATCATGCGGCCCATGATTGTCGTGACGGGCATTGTATCGGTCACGGCCTTTTGGTTTGCCAACAATGTGCTGCCCGTTGCCAACCTTAAGTTTTACTCCCTCATATACAGCGTACGCCAACAACGCCCCGAGCTTGAGCTGAAAGAACGCGTCTACTACGATGGCGTGGACGGCTTCCGAATCAAGGTCACACGCAAAAACCGCAAGACGGGTATGCTCTACGACCTCATCATCCATGACCACCGCGACCGCGTCAATCGCAACGTGAACGTGACGATGGCGGACTCGGGCATGATGGACATCGACAACAAGGCGGGCCTCATAAACCTGACCCTGTATAGCGGCATCACATACGACGAGAAAGTGTCGCTCGGCAATCGCCACATGAGTTCGCGCGACAGGCAGATGTACCGCCACGACGAGTTTGCCCGCGAAGTGTTCCAAATTAAGGTGGATGGTCTCGACTTCTCGCGCACGAACGAGGACGCCTTCAAGACCAACGACCGCATGAAAAACCTGGAGCAGCTGCGAACGGACCGCGACTCGCTCGTCATGCGGTGCGACTCCCTGACACGCCAGCTGAACACCGACGTTCGCTCCTTCACCCTCAAAAAGGCCAACTACCGTTTCAAGAGCGACTCGCTCTTCGTCCTCGCCATTGACACGGCAAAGACGCTCCGCGCCGACAGCGTAGCCAAGGCCTTAACGCCCCGCAAGTTGCATACCGCCATGCAAAACGCCCTCCGCGTTGCGCGTAGCAATAAGCAGGTGGTGGACGAAAAGCAAATGACCATGGAGAACGAGCAGCTGAAGGTGAACCGCCACAATATGGAGATGCACAAGAAGTTCTCACTTCCCGCGGCGTGCATGGTCTTCTTCTTCATCGGCGCCCCGCTGGGAGCAATCATCCGCAAGGGCGGCCTCGGTACGCCTATCGTCATCTCCATCCTTTTCTTCATCTTCTACTACGTCATCGACACCTTCGGTGCAAAAATGGCGCGTGAGAGCGTTTGGCCCGTATGGTGCGGAATATGGCTATCCACATCGGTGCTTACGGCCATCGGCTCGTTCCTGACCTATAAGTCGGCCACAGACTCGGCTCTGTTCCGCGCCGAAGCCTACGCCAAAATTGCGGACAGGATAAAGCTCTTGATCCGCAAACGCAGGCTCGCCAAGCTCCGACGCAGACGTGAGAATGGAGACCCTACGGCCTTCTAAAGCACACATCCCGCAGAAAAAAGTTCTACAAAATATAATGAGTACAGAAAATAACCCGGACGCTCGCAAGCGTCTTGACACAATAGAAGATGCCGTCGAGGCATTCCGCAAGGGCGAGTTCGTCATAGTTGTCGACGACGAGGACCGCGAGAACGAGGGTGACTTCATAACGGCGGCTGAGCTCATCACGCCCGAGAAAGTAAACTTCATGCTCAAAAACGGACGAGGCGTCCTCTGCGCCCCGCTGTCGCTTGAGCGTTGCGAGCAGCTCGAATTGCCGCACATGGTGACCGACAACACCTCCATCCTCGGCACGCCCTTCACGGTGTCGGTCGACCTTCTGGAGGGCTGCACCACGGGCGTCTCCATCCACGACCGTGCAGCGACAATCCGCGCCCTGGCCGACCCCGCAAGCAAGCCCACAGACTTCGGTCGCCCGGGCCACATAAATCCCCTCTACGCGCAAAACCGCGGCGTAATCCGTCGCTCAGGACATACCGAGGCGGCAATTGACTTGGCACGTCTCGCAGGTCTTCAACCGGCCGCCGCCCTAATCGAGATCATGAACGAAGACGGCACAATGGCCCGTCTGCCTCAGCTCCGCGAGATTGCCAAAGAACACGGGATGAAGCTCATCTCGATAAAAGACCTCATAGCCTATCGCCTTAAGACAGAGACACTTGTAAGCCGAGGGAGCGAAGTCCACTTGCCCACCGAGCATGGCGAATTCCGCCTCATCCCCTTCCGCCAAACGAGCAACGGCAAGGAGCACATAGCCCTAATAAAAGGCAGCTGGGAGGCCGATGAGCCAATCCTGGTGCGCGTCCACTCCTCATGCATGACGGGCGACATCTTCGGCTCAATGCGCTGCGAGTGCGGTGAGCAGCTCCGCAAGTCGATGGAGGCCATCGAGGCGGCTGGCAAGGGCGTCGTCGTCTACCTGAACCAAGAGGGACGCGGCATTGGGCTTATGGCAAAAATCGAGGCCTACAAGCTCCAAGAGCAGGGCTACGACACTGTCGATGCCAATGTTCACCTGGGCTTCGACCCCGACGAGCGCGATTATGGCGTCGGCGCGTCAATACTTAAGGAGTTGGGTGTCCATCGCATGAGGCTCATGACAAACAACCCCGTCAAACGCGTCGGCTTGGAGTCCTACGGCCTCGAAATAGCGGAGATTGTGCCAATAGAAATCCAGCCCAACAAATACAACGAGTATTACATGCGCACGAAAAAAGAGCGCATGGGGCATATCCTCCACTTCGTGAAATAAGCTCGCGAAAGTCACAGACCCATAGCCAAGCCGCTGCCGCATCCCGCCCTGTGGATGTTGCAGCGGCTTGGGAAATTTTGTGGAAACGCTTTCTTCTGTAACGTGCGGAACTATTGTTCCGCCGACACATAGCAATTGCCGACGTACGGAAGGGCTTCACAAACCTTTCCACATTTGCGCTTGACGCAATAATAGAGCGGCCTCACCTCTTTGCAAATCATGTTTTTGCTATGCGCAAACGCTTTTTATAACTTTGTCTAAACCAATGCCTTCACGCCATGCAAAATCTACCAATTGGGATACAGTCATTTAAAGGACTTCGCGAAGACGGATGTCTTTATGTTGACAAGACTGCCGTAATATATCAGCTCGTCAACGAGGCTAAAGTCTATTTCCTCAGCCGCCCCCGCCGTTTTGGCAAGAGCCTGCTGTGCAGCACGTTGAGGGCATATTTTGAGGGAAAGAGGGAGTTGTTCAAGGGACTGGCCATTGAACGCCTTGAAACGGAGTGGCAGCAATACCCTGTGCTGTATTTCGACTTCAATGGCGTGGTCAGCACCGAGGACGGCTTGCGGGCAGTTCTCTCTGAATGTCTCGACGCTTGGGAGCAGCAATATGACGTCTGTACGACCTCGGAGAACAAGTCGTCGGAAATCGAG
>JALEMI010000045.1 GCA_022768325.1 Bacteroidales bacterium | reverse complement strand
CTTTTGTCTTGTGGACCAAAAGGAGGCGACGGCATTGCTTTTTTTGTTTTTTAGCTCATTGATGTCTTTCTTCGTTATGGCAGAATATGAGGCGAGAGTGCTTTTGTTTTTGCTATGGGAAATATTCATAATTCCTTTTATCCCACTCTCCGCGAGCCCCTAATTACCAACAGCGTTGAGGCCTCGGCGGTCGCAACGGTGAGCCATAGGTCGTTCTCACCCATGGGGGCAGTACACAGCAGGCGAGTTCGTAGTACACGCAGATGCTGGTGCCGAGGAGTATGGGGCACTCCGTTAGTGAAGAAAGCGACGAGGACTCTGAATGAGTAGGACTGCGAAGTTCAGCATTATTCGGCAACTTGGCAAGTATTGCCCATGGTGTGGGGTGATCTATGCTTTTCAAACGCCTTTTAAAGACCGTTCAAACGCTGTTTGAAAATCTTTTTTTGAAAAATGGTCAAAAGCCCCGTGCTTCACAGAGTGGAGCACGGGGCGCAAATCAGAATGCCCTGTTTAGCCTCTGAAGACTAATATGCCGCATTCTGTGGGTCGAACTCTGTCCATCCCTCAGTCCAATCGTCCGTATCCGAGAAAGCACCGATATAGCTAACCTTCTCAAAACCAGAGACCAGGAGAGCGTCGGAGAAGTCGGCGGCGGTGAGGACTGCGCTGCCGGCGCTTGGCATGTAGTTTACGCCAACCTTGCTGTCGCCAGACGTGAGGGCGAGGTTTTTAGTATCGCACTGCTTGTTGCCTTTTTGAGCAAGGAAGAAGTCGTGAGAGAAGGAGTTCTTTGTCTCGTCGTACTCCTTTGTCTCATAATTGTAGAGCGCATCCTTGGTGGCCTTGTTGCAATCGGCACCGAGAAGCTCCATGCCGGCAAACCAGATGTTGTTGAGCTTGAGGTTGCCCTCTGTGGCAAGAGCCTGAGTGTTGCCCTTTTCGCTGTCGATAATCAAGCCAATAGGCCAACCCACGGCGATGGAGTTGAAGCAAGAGAGGCGGCTGGAGCGGCGTACGTGCATGGCGGCCTGGAACTTACCAAGCGAAGAGCCGTTGTTGGGGTGTACGGAGCCGCCATTGATATAGCTCTCGTCGTTGACAAACGCCTCGTCTTGACCAATGGGGCCAATAAACGTGACGTTAGAGAAAGTGGCCGTAGTATAGGGCGTTACAGACGCGCCATCGGCGCAGTTGTCGCTCTCGAATCCGTTGGAGCGGCTCGTGTCGGCGAGGCGAGGGTCGCGGACGCTGAGGCAATATTGAACCTTACCGCTGAAGCCGTTGTCGGTGTCGAACTCGTCGTCCCATCCGCGGAAGGACACGAGGTGGTTGCAGTTGACCGTTCCGCCAAACCACTCAAAGCTGTCGTCGTTGCAATACGATACCTGTACGTGGTCAATCTGGGTGCCGCTTCCGACAGAGCCGAGCGTGAGGCCGTTAATCTCCTTATCGGCAGCGAAAGGATAACCGGCGAACTCGATACGGACGTAGCTGACCACGCCGCTATTGTCGGCATCATTCTCGCCACCGTGCTTAGTGCGCGGGCCGCCCTCGATCTGCATCTCGCCCTGATTATTGCGAGCCTTGCCGCAGATGATGAGACCGCCCCAGTCGCCCGGCTTACGGCTGCCAGCGGCCTCCTCGGACGTGAAGACGATAGGCTCCTTGGCAGAGCCCTTGGCAAAGAGCTTGCCACCACGCTCGACGATGAGGGCAGCCTTGGTCTGCTTGTCGCCCTTGATGGTTGTGCCAGGCTCGATGGTGAGCGTTGCGCCGTCGGCAATGTAGACCCAGCCCTTGAGGGTGTATGTGCCCTTCTTCAGCGTCTGCTCGCCATTGAAGACGAAGCCTTGGTCGCCGTTGCCGATTACGTTACCTTCGAAGAGGAGGTTGTCACAAGCCTTCAGGCCGCCGTCCTCGCTCCAGTTGTAGGTGGGCGTCGCGGGTGCGTCGTCGTCATCATCGTCGTCGCAGGCCACGAAGGCTGGTGCCGCGACCATGCTGGCCATCAGAGACCATGCAAGAAATTGGTTCTTTTTCATGTTAGTAGGTATGTTGTTGTTCTTTTTATTGGGTTTTCAGAATTTGAAGTTCATACCGAGGCTGATGTTTGCGCCAGGCTTGTAGCTCTTCGTCACCTCGCTCACTTCGCTCGTCGTGCCATTCGGGTGTATGGCATCAGTTTGCTGCTCAAAACGAACCTTTGCGCACAGAATGTCGCGAGCCGCAAGGCTTAGCTCAATCTTGTCGTTGAACTTATAGCGGGCGGAGACATCCACCACGTTGCGGGGCATCTCGTAGCTGTGGGGGATGTTGGCCGAGTCGTCGCCTCCTGTTGTGCCGACGCTTCGACCTACGCCAATGATTCGCTTGCCAATGACGTTGTACAGTGCGCCGACGCTAAGTTTGCCATCCTGAGGCGTATAGAAGAGGCCGACGTTGACAAGATATGGCGACTGGCCTTGCATGGGACGGTCCTCCTCACGGCTGCCCGCCTCAAATTCGACCTTGCTCTTTATCAAGCTTCCGTTGGCCGAGAGGCTCAGGCTCTCAAGCCCTATGAAGCCGAGGTTTTTCCTCACCTCAATCTCCACGCCGTAGTTTCGTGCCGCACGGGCGTTCTTGTAGCTATACGTCAGATCTGTGCCACCTTGGACGGTGTATGTCCACTCAATCGGGTCGTTGAAATGCTTGTAGAAGAGCGCGATGCTGACAAGCTCACTAATCGACGGATACCACTCATAGCGGAGGTCGAAGTTATGGACGTAGCAAGAGCTAAGCCCCGTGTGCCCATCACGTCCGCCGCAAGGTCGAAGTCGTAGAAGACTGACGGCGACACTTCGCGGAACTCTGCCCTATTGACCGACTTGCCGTAGGCGAATCGGACAATGTTCTTGTCGTTGATGTTGTAGGACACATTGACCGACGAGAAGACGTCGCGATCCTTATAGTCCTTGTCCGTAGGGCTTGCCTCGTAGTCGCGGCTATGGCTCGTCAGGGTCATCTTATTGGCCTCAAAACGAACTCCGGCATAGACATTCACTTGCCCAAATGGCATATTTACAGCCACATACGCCGCGCCGAGCTTATTCTCGCCCTCGTAGTTATTGCGCCACTTGACCTCTTCCAAGAGGTACAGCTTGTCCGCCCCATAGTTCTCGTCCACAAGGAGTTGCGTAGCAACGTCCATGCGCCTGAAACCTTCGGGAAGGTTGTTGTTGGCGTAGTTCCAGTTGTAGATGAAATTGCGGGTGAAGTACTCCCTTGAACGTCGCTCAGCAAAAGCGCCGGCTTTCAGTGTCGGGGTCCAATTGCCGATGTCGATGCCGTGCTCAAAGTTGTAATTGGCGGAGACCACGTTCTCGTCGAGCCTTGTAAACTCTCGGCTTATGTCGTTGCTTGCGGAGAGGGCTATCACGCCCGCCTCCATCTTGTCGTTGAGCTGAAAACGCTTGCGGTCGGGCATATTGCGGTTTGACACAGCAACGCCGATGCCCCAATCCATTGACCCGCCTTCAAGTTTGTGCTTGCCTGTCAGCTGGCCGTTGTATGTCATTCGGCTTTGGTAGAGTAGCTCGGCACTCTCGATGTTGTCGCTCTGGGCATTGACGCCCTTGCGGCTCGTGTACCTGCTCTTGCCGAGCTGGTTGAAGATGTTCTTCAGCTCGATGCGATTCTTGCCTGCCTCGCCTACTAACGCCATGTTGAGCATTGCTCCGAGGCGCACGTTGTGGTTATACTGCTGGTCGACATTCTTGTGGAGGTAGTTGCTGCGGTCGTTATGGGTGTCGTAGACGCCGTAGAGGCAGTTCTGCATATCGGCGTATCGCCTATGCTGATTTGAGTAGTTCGCCGCGCCGAGGAGGCTCAGCTTGCGGCCTGAGAACTCCCATATCCTGTTGATGGCGAAATGGGCCGAGAAGTCAGCCACGGGCGTTGAGCTGTATGCCTTCCAGCTGTTGTTGAAGCCGTTGCCTTGAAGGTCGATGCCGTCGCCCGCAATGGGCTTCAGGCCTGCCTTGATGCCGCCGTCAATCATTCGCATCCCGTTGTCGAAACCAATCCAATCGGTTGGGCTCTTCTTCCCTTCGAGGAAAGTCCGGCCGTGCGTCTGAGTGTTGAAATTGCCGCTCACGCCGAAGTTGATGGAGTTCGAGAGTGGGACATCCTTCGTGCGGATTACGATGAAGCCGCCCGAGTAGTCGGCGGGGTATTCTGGCGATGGCGATTTGACAATCACCATGTTGTCAATCTGCGATGCGGGGATAATGTCGAACGAGAAGGCACGAGAGTCGGCCTCGGAACTTGGAACAGCTCCGCCGTTGACCCACACGTTGTTATATCGTTGAGACAGACCTCGGACCATTACGAACTTGTCGTCGATAATGGAGATTCCCGGGATTCGGCGGACCACCTCTGAGGCGTTCGAGTCTTGCGACTTGGCAATCTGCTGCGCTGAGATGCCGCTCTCTACGGAGAGACTCGTCTTCATGGATTTCAGCAAAGCGTTGTCGGTATTCTGACGCGCCTGAGCCACCACCGTCACTGTCTCCACCGCTACATTCTCGCTCTCCATGTTCACGTCTTGGACGCTCTGAGACGGCGAGCAATTGATAGTCTGCGTCTCGAAACCAATGTATTTCACCACAATGCGATAGGCAGCGTCGGGGGTGGAGCGAATCTCATAATAACCGTCAAAGTCCGTCACGACACCATTTGTCGTACCCTCAACCTGGACCGTGACGCCAAAAAGCGGCTCGCCTGTCGCCTTATCGATAACCCTGCCTTTCAGAGGCCCGCCGGCCAGAATGGGCATGCACGACATCAGGCCGACCACTGTCGCAACGAGGCGAATCTTGTTTCTTTCTCTTCTTTTCATTAAATGTCTTTCCCTTTTTTGTCTTCGCAAAGATGCGCCCCCGATATTACAGACCTATGGCGACGGCAATTCACCCTCGTTAAAAACGAAAAAGGGCCGTATCTCCATCTCGGAATGATACGGCTCATTATGACCATCTGATTCTCGCCACAACGCGAGATCTTCCCCCTTATAGAATAGCTAAAACGCCCACCCGGCCATGAAGCCAGGTGGGCGTCTCATATCTCAATGTCGGACAAGCCCGAAAGCCTGTCAAGACATCATCAGCGATTTAGAGCTGAGCGAGCTTGTTGTCAGAACCGAGGACGTCGGTGATCTTCTCGCGGTACATCTTCTCCATGAGGTCGCGAGCGGGACCGCAGTACTTGCGGGGGTCGAACTCAGCGGGCTTCTCAGCGAAGACCTTGCGGACAGCGGCGGTGAAGGCGAGGCGAGAGTCGGAGTCGATGTTGATCTTGCAGACAGCGCTCTTAGAAGCCTTGCGGAGCTGCTCCTCGGGGATGCCGACAGCGTCGGGGAGCTTGCCGCCGTACTGGTTGATAATATCGACATACTCCTGGGGAACGGAAGAAGAGCCGTGGAGGACGATGGGGAAACCTGGGAGCTTCTCCATGATGGCGTCGAGGACGTCGAAAGCGAGAGGGGGAGGAACGAGACGGCCGGTCTGAGGATCCTTGGTGCACTGCTCGGGCTTGAACTTGTATGCGCCGTGGCTGGTGCCGATGGAGATGGCGAGAGAGTCAACGCCGGTCTTGCTGGTGAAGTCGATAACCTCCTCAGGCTTGGTGTAGTGGCAAACGTCGGAGCTTACCTCATCCTCAACGCCAGCGAGGACACCGAGCTCGCCCTCGACGGTGACGTCGTACTGGTGAGCGTAGTCAACGACCTTGCGGGTGAGGGCAACGTTCTCGTCGTAAGGGAGAGCAGAGCCGTCAATCATGACAGAAGAGAAGCCCATGTCGACACAGCTCTTGCAGAGCTCGAAGCTGTCGCCGTGGTCGAGGTGGAGGACAATCTCAGGATGCTCGCAGCCAATCTCCTTAGCGTACTGAACAGCACCCTCTGCCATGTAGCGGAGGAGGGTCTGGTTGGCGTAGTTGCGGGCGCCTTTGCTGACCTGGAGAATGACCGGCGACTTGAGCTCTGAAGAAGCCTTGATGATGGCCTGAAGTTGCTCGAGGTTGTTGAAGTTGAAAGCTGGGACAGCCCAACCACCGTTGATAGCCCTTTTGAACATCTCACGGGTGTTCACGAGGCCAAGATCCTTGAAATTGACTGACATTTTATTTTTAGTTTATGATTTCCATTTTTTCGTCCTCATTTAACGGCATGACCGTTCGGACGAACTCAACACCCAAAATTACAACATTAATCGTAAAAACATTCCCCATTTTTAAGAAATTCCCACACGCCAAAAATATTTCCCACAGGCGATGCAGATACAACTTTCTTTGGCGGGGCAAGTCGCAGAGGGTGTTATTTTGCCCTTTTCGTGGCGTAGAGCCAATGCTCTTTGAGCCATTCGCGCACGGGCTCATCATAAACTTTGAGACACGCGTATGCCACGGCTATGGCGGCGATGAATATCCATGCGGCCACCCATACGTGAGTGCTTAGCGGCGCGTCGGCGTGGGAGGATGCCCACTCCATTTGGACGTAAATCATTGGGTAGTGCGTAATGTAGAGCGGGTATGAGATGGCACCGAGGAACTTGCACACCTTGGTCGTCCTCTTCCCTTCGAGCTGACTTCCTGCGCCAGCCGCCACAATCAGCGGGAAGAGCAGAAGAATGGCGACGGCACAATAGGCGCCATTGAGCCAGTTGGGTTGCTCTCCGCCAATGTGGGGGCAAACGAGGATGGCGGCAATGGCCAACGAGCACCAGAGGAAGCCGAAGCGTCGGAGCCTGACACGAAAACCAAGCCGATAGAGCAGCAAGCCCCCGAAGAAAGGGAGCAACAGCCGCGCCAAACCGATGTAGACCTGTTGCAGAGAGAGCCCGAAGCCGCCAATGACGGTATACGCCGCATACTCACGACCCGCAAAAAGCCCGAAGGTGTCGATGTCGAAACAGACATCGATGGTAAGATAGGCCGAAAGCACCACGAGCACGGCAAGCCCGACCGTCGGCAAACGGCGCACGAGAGTGGCGTAAAGAATGTTGCCGATATACTCCCATAGCAGCGACCATTGCGCACCGTTGAGAGAGTTTATCTCTTGCCAGCCGCGGATGTCCATTGATGGCGGGGTGGGAATCATGAGGCATCCGAGGATGGTGACGAGCAGAACCATCCACCACGGCGTTTGCATGACAAGTCCGAAGATTGGCGCGTCGCTGAAATAGAACCAAAACGCGCCAATGAGCGAGCCGACAATCACCAAGGGCTGGAGGCGAATCAGGCGTCGCTTGAAGAAATCCCACGTCGTCATGCCCTTGGCCCATCGGTCGTCGTAGGCATAGCCAATGACAAAACCCGAGAGGATGAAAAAGAAATCTACGGCCAGGTATCCGTGGTTGATAATCTGATGGCAAGGGCCGGCCGAATAGGTCTCGAAGAGATGGAACATCACGACAATCATGGCTGCCACGCCGCGCAGTCCGTCGAGGATCTCAAATCGTGGTTTCGACATTGCCTGAGGTGGGGGTGAGGTCATTGTCATGTTGGGTTTCGCTTTGCGGTTGTTCTGTTTGTGGCGTTGGCTCGTCGGTCTGCGCCTTGCCCGGGTGCTGATATTCGTTGAGGATGGTCACCTGCTTTGCCACGGCAAGTTGTTGGGACAGGAAGCCGCCGGGACGGCACATACCTACGACAACCCTCTCCGACTTCTCGATCATGTACTTATTGCGGTCGAAAGCCACGTCGTAGCGGTCCATCCATGGCAACGAGAAATATGACGTAGAGATAATAAGCAGCCTCCCCTCGCCAATGGCGTCTACGACATACGTGGGCCATAGCTCAGGATAGGGCGTAGACAGGACAAGTATCGCGGGGATGTTGCGCTTTATGAGACCTTGAAAGACATAGCTCTCAAGTCTTTGGAGATTACCAACGAGGACGACATCGTGCTCGGGGCTCAACGAGTCGAGCCATGTGCGAATGGCATCGTAGCAGCTTTCGGGGGTATGGCGCGAAGAGAGGAACGCAGTCTTGTTTTGCGCCTCAAGTAGTTTCATGTTTCCTATGGGGGAAGCGAGTTGCTCGGGTGTCATTGTATCTCCGTTTGGTTGTTGACTATGCTAAAGTAGCGAAAAAGAACGGGAAAGAGGAGCTTTGGGTTGTTTTGTGGAGGGGGAGGACGAACTTTCTACGTGGACATTCTATATGTCGGCAGAGCTATCCTGAAAGAATTGGCGCGGGGCGATGAACGAAACGCGGGGATAAAAGAAAACCTCTTGACAAAAAGACCGTCAAGAGGCGAATTGAGAGCGGGAAACGGGGCTCAAACCCGCGACCCTCTGCTTGGAAGGCAGATGCTCTATCGACTGAGCTATTCCCGCAAGAAGTAGTGGGAGGTGAAGGATTCGAACCTACGAAGCCGAAGCAGAAGATTTACAGTCTGTCCCATTTGACCACTCTGGAAACCTCCCATCATTATCAAGAAAACCTTCCGAAAGGAAGTGGAGCCAATAGAGGGACTCGAACCCACGACCGGCTGATTACAAATCAGCTGCTCTACCAACTGAGCTATATTGGCAGGTGGGTAAGCTATCTATGTCGCACCGCTCAACCTAATACCTTTGCTGCGGTCAGGCCCTGGAGGATTCAAAGGGAGCTGGTCGCATAGGACTTACCCGTGTGCTTTGTGACTGCAAAATTAAATCATATTTGAATACTTGCAATAGTTTGAGGCGATTTTTTCGTGATATTTTTTGAAAAACAAACGTAAGTAGATGAAAATCAGTTGGTTTAGGATAAGGAAATGGAGTATTGATGGCATGGTAGACGTTGGACTCAAATGCTATCGATGTCCTTTTCCGTGTCGCCCTCTTGCCCTTTTGCCTTGCTCAATGCTGAATTTTCCACTGTTCTCCTGCGAGCGGAGGCGGTTGACGAAGCGGTCGATGCGATGCAGCTCCTTGGGGATATTGATCTGCTGGGGGCAGTGGGAGACGCACTTATTGCAACCGATGCAGAATGTGGCTTGACGCTCGCGTGGGATGTCGCGGTCGTATGACAACAAGAACGCCCTTCGGTTCTTTGCGTAGGCCTCGCGGGCGGCGTTGTTCTCTGAGTCGGCGTCTTTCTCAATTGGGAAATGGCCCTCGTTGATGCACTTGTTGTAATGAAGGAGATTGGCGGGGATGTCAAGGCCGTAGGGGCATGGCATACAGTATTTGCAATCGTTGCATGGGATGGTGTTCAGGCTGACCATCTCTTCCGCAATGTCATAGAGAAAATCCTTCTCCTCTTGCGAGAGGGGGACAAAAGGAGAGTAATTGGCGAGATTGTCGTTCAGGTGCTCCATGTACGTCATGCCGCTCAACACGGTAAGGACACCGGGGAAACTACCTGCGTAACGGAACGCCCATGAGGCCACAGACCTGTTTGGCTCCCTCTCCTTCAACCGGCTGGCAATGTGGGAGTTGACCTTTGCCAAGCGCCCGCCAAGAAGCGGCTCCATGATGACGGACTGTATCTGGCGCTTCTCAAGCTCTTGATACAAATACTCCGCGTTCGTATTATCCTTACTTATGCTCTTGGCAAAATGCCAATCGACGTAATTAAGCTGAATCTGGACAAAATCCCACTTCACCTTGCCCTCATCGTGGAGCTTAAGCATATTGTCGAAGACGGTCACGTCGCCATGATACGAGAAACCGAGATTCCTAATCTTGCCCTTTTTGCGCTCTTCGAGCAGGAAATCGAAAATCCCGTTGTCGACATACCGACGGTTGTAGTAATCCATCCCTCCCATTCCGATGGCATGGAGGAGCATATAATCGATATAGTCTACCTGGAGCTCTTTAAACGAGTTGTTGTACATCTTGATGGACTCCTCGCGGCTCCAAGTCTGCTCAGCGAAGTTGGACAGCTTGGTGGCTATCAGGTACTTATCCCTCGGATGGCGGCTTAGGGCAATGCCCGTGGCGCGTTCGCTCAGACCCTTGCAATAGGCGGGCGACGTGTCGAAATAATTGACCCCGTACTCAATGGCCCTGTCCACGAGGCGGTTCACCATCTCCTGGTCAATCTCGCCCTTGTCGTCAGTTGGCCACCTCATGCATCCGTACCCGAGGATGGAGACCTTGTCGCCCGTTGACGATGCCGTGCGCATCTCCATCTCGCCCTTGACTGGTTGCCCCGGGGCGTTGGCGTTATTGCCTGATTCCTCACTTCCGCAGGCGGTCATTGCCAGTGCGGCACCGGCTCCGAGTCTTGTCAAGAAGCCTCTTTTGTTCATCTTTTCCATGTGGTTAGACTTCTTTATGGTTCTCGTGACCTTCGACGTATATGGCGCTGAGTGGCCTTGCGGGGCATACGTATTCGCAGGCTCCGCAGCCGATGCATCGCTCCTCGTTGACGGCCGGGATTCGTCTATTTGGATTCTGTGGGCTTTTTATCATCGAGATGGCGCCATTGGGGCAGTGGCGGGCGCAATTGCCGCACGAGACATCGTCCGTATTGACTACGCACCGGTCGGCCACCCACACGGCGTGGCCTATTTGCGTAGAGACCTTCAAGTCAATTGATATTGGCCGTATGGCACCGGCGGGGCAGATGTTTGAGCACATATTACAATCGGGGCGGCAATACCCGTTTTCGAAGCTCATCTGCGGCTGCATAAGGGTGGCAAGCCCTGTTGAAGGGCGCAGGACGCCGTTAGGGCATTTGGACACGCACAGCTGGCAACCCGTGCATCGTTGTGTAAAATTCCTGAGGCTGCGAGACCCTGGGGGGACGACGGGTGTCGTACGCCGCGGAGGGGTTTTCTTTTCGAGTATTGTCAGGCCGCCGTCCACGAGCTTCTCGTGTTGCGCCGTGGCAGCTGATGCGGCGAGGACGCCAATGGAGGTTATGAAGGCACGTTTCCCGGCGTCGGCACTTGGTTGTTGGGTGTCAGGCTGTTGCGGTTTGAGGCGACGCCTTTTGTAGGATATGGCCCCGTTCTTGCAATAATCGATGCAGTTGAAGCACGTGACGCACCGCGACTTGTCGACTTCGGGCGTCTGCCCCTTGGGCTTTATGTTGATGCAGGCGGCTTTGCAATTCTTCTCACAGAGTTTGCAACCGCCACATTTTGAGGTGTCAATGGTCGGGGCGAAGAGTGAGAATTTGGCCACATAGCCAAGGATTGTGCCAACAGGGCAAATGGTGTTGCAATACGTCCTGCCATTGCGCCAAGCAAGGAAACCAACAACCACAAGCGTAAGCCCCGCAATGACCATTACAGCCATCGACGGCGCCACATAATTCACCATCGGCACATTATACCCACCCGCAGCCTCATCCAAACGAGACAAGAGGTTGTTGAGAAGCACATAGAGCGGCTGAAAGAGGCCTTGCACAATCCTACCATACGAACTATACGGCGCGAGCAAAGCCACAGCGCTGCCCATCCCCATGACCATGCAGACAATGAAAACCAAAAGCACAGAGAGGCGCAACACCCTCTTCTCGCGAGAATACGAATACCTCCGCCGCTTAGCCCGTAGGCCCAAGTGCGCAAAGAGGTCCTGCATGAGGCCCAACGGGCACACAACGGAGCAATAAACACGCCCAAAAACAAACGTCCCTAAGAGAATCACGGCCACGATGCCAAACATCCCCGCCATGAACGCCGGCAAGAGCTGTATATGCGCAAGCACATGGAGCGGACGTGCCACACCGCTAACATCTAAGAAAAGAAACGTGAGCAGGGCGAGCATCATGATGCCCACCCACTTGCGGATTCGTCGTATCATCGATAGCTTGTTTTGTGGTCAGAGGGCGTCCTTCCGACATCCCCCTTAAGCAAATTTACTATAATTCATCGGCATCAGCAACTGATACGATTTCACCCCCCCTCAAAAAGGCTCTCGAACGGAGGAATATAGGAGGAATATGGGCGGGAAGTGTGAATTTTGGGGGATGATAGAAAAATATCAAGTAGCCACAGCCAACACTACTCGACCGAGGGGACTTGACGTTAATACCGTACTAAAAAATAGGTATCTCTACACCTTCACCCCAATAAACAAAACATCATCCGTCTGCGGATAGTCCCCCTTCCACTGCATGAACATCTCCTGCGTCGTCAAGTTCTGCTCGTCCATGCTGTAATTGCGTATCGAACCGATAAACTTCTCAATGCGAGAGTTCTTCAGCTTCTCGCCAAACTGACCACCAAACTGATCGCTATACCCGTCGGTATACATATAGAACAAGTCGCCCGGGGCCATCTGGATTGTGTTCTTCTCAAATCGACGCTTGTGTATCTTCGGGTCAATATCCCCGATGCTCCTCTTCGTACCCCTTATCGTGGATATGTTGTCACCGTTTATCACAATCACAGGCCTACGCGCGGCGGCAATCTCCAATACGTGACTCTCCGTGTCCAGCACGGCAAGCGACACGTCCAGACCGTCCCGCGTAGTCTCACCGTCCACCTTATTGTGCGACAGGTTCGCCACCAGCGACTTATCCAGCAACTCAAGCATCTCCGCCGGGTCCAACTTATCCTCGGGCAGACGGTCGCATATTCCATTAATAATCGTCGCGGCAATCATAGAGAGAAACGCCCCCGGCACACCATGCCCCGTGCAGTCCGCGCAGCAAATAATCAACTTCTTACCCTTCAGCGTAAACCAGAAGAAGTCGCCACTCACCACGTCAAGCGCACTGAGGAACACGAACGACCCGCTAATAGGCATCTCGTTGAGCGACTCGGGGCTGGGCGTGATGGACTGTTGTATATGCTGGGCGTAACTTATGCTGTCCGATATTCGGCTGTTCGTCCTTTCAAGACACTGCGCCTGAGTCCGCAGCTCCTCCACCTTGCGGCTCAGCTCGTTCTGCAAGTCATGCGTCTCCGCCGCGTTCTTCTTCACAGCAAGCCTCTCGCGGCACTTGAACACCACAAAAATCATGATGAACAGCGAGATTGACACAAGCGCAACGGCAATGCCAAGAATCGCCGTGGCATTATCCGACTCGGGCACGGGCACCTCCCGCTCATGTATCTTGTTCAGCTCAACCTCCCTCTGCCTATTGCTATGCGCAAAGACGTCGTTCTGCATCTCAATGCCCCGTTGCCGCTCCTCGCTCATCACGGCATACGCCTCGGCATATTTGTCCTGCACCACCCAAAACGTCCTACGGCTCTCGTTCACAAGGGCCCAATCATACGGCGTCAGGGTCGACACTTGCGGAATCGAGTCAAACAATATGGCGCGGGCCAACGCGAAGTCATGCCGTATGGCCGCAAGCTCACCCCGCAATACCTTAAACACAAGCCGCCCCTCGTCCGAGAGGTCCCTCTCCTTAATCTTGCCGCAATACTGCTCAGCCCATTCGCGCTCGCCCATCCGGCATCGCGCAAGGCCCTGAAACGCCATGGCGTCTGCCTGCAGGTGCGTGTAGCCCGTCTTACCCACAAGCATCTCAATCTTGTTCATCGCCGACGAGGCCTGCGCATATTGGTTCATGAAGAAACGGAGCCTCACCTGCTGACGCAGATAAGCAATCTTCGTGCGGTCCGTAGCCTTGTCATATAAGTTACTGGCCTTCGTAAGGAGGCGGTCCGCAACGTCCACGGCGCACAGGTCAATGGCAATGCCCGAACACTCGGCCAGAGACAACATCCGGCACGCCGCGCCAATCTCGCCCGGAGCCACCGTGTCAAGCACAATCTCCGCCTTACCCACCTGGGCCATAGTGCCTTGCCAATCATGCACATTCCGAGCCGCGGCGGCAATCAGCTCATGAGCCTTGACTATCCTATGCGCATACTCCGCACGCCGAGCGGCGTTCAGGCTGCGTTGCAAACACCTGTAACAGCTGTCCACACGCCCCGCGTTCAGATGGGCGTCACCCTTCACGAACTCCATGTCCGCCTCTTGCCGGAGCTGTTCCCTCTCCGAGAGGCGGGTGTGGCTCAACGCCCCTATCGCGCGGTCAGCATAAAAAATGGTGGAGTCGTCGTCCCGTCTCTGGCAGTAATACCACGCGGTGAGAATGTCGGCATCAAGCTGCGCCAGGACGTCGTCGTCAATCTTAAGTTTTCTGATTCGGCATACCGATTTTGCGAATCCTGTCGTGTCGCACTCTGTCACCTGCGAGCGGAGTGTCTCGTATGCAGCCACGTGCTCCGTGTCGCTCTCGCCTCCGCAAGCGGATATAATTACGGTGAGCAGGGTGGATGCCAGAATCGCTAATCCTTTAGTTGCCATGGTCTATACCTAAACACGACAAAAGTAGAAATTTTTGCTATAATTGTACAACAAAATTCTCAGTTTATCGTATCAAAGCCGCCACGCGATATAAAAAACTCACGGAGACCCGACCTCACAAGCCGAGCCCCCGTGTTTTCCATTCGTTCCCCTACCCCGAATGACCTACTGGGTCAATATCTCAAGCCCATTCTCAGTCATCACGAACGTATGCTCCCACTGAGCCGACGGCATACCGTCGCGGGTCGTCACGGTCCATCCGTCCTCACGGCTGAAGTGAACCTCCCGGCTGCCCATGTTAATCATCGGCTCAATGGTGAAGACCATCCCCGGGGCCAGCAACATTCCCGTCCCAGGCTTGCCATAGTGCGGAATCTCTGGCGCCTCGTGGAACTTAAGACCAACGCCATGCCCGCACAACTCGCGCACCACCGAATAGCCATTCTTCTGCGCATGACACTGAATCGCGAATCCAATGTCGCCAACGTATGAATAAGGCTTCGCGGCAGCCATGCCCACGTGCAGGCACTCCAACGTCACATCCACCAACCGACGCTTCTCCTCCGTCGTCTCGCCTATAACGAACATACGCGACGCGTCGGCATAGTAGCCGTCAAGTATCGTCGTGACGTCAACGTTCACAATCTGACCCGCCTTAAAGAACACGTTATGGTCCGGAATGCCATGGCATACCACGTTGTCAATCGAGATGCAGCAACTCTTCGGGAATCCCTCATAACCCAAGTCCGCGGGGATGCCCTTGTGGTCCATCGTGAACTGATAGACCATGTCGTCCAACGCGCCGGTCGACAGCCCCTCCTTTATCTCCCGACCCACCATGTCCAACAGAGCCGTGTTCACCGCGCCACTGCGGCGGATGCCCTCTATCTCCTCAGGTGTGCGAATCAGGTTGCGGCTCGGAACCGTATGACCAGCTTTCTGGGCGGCAAGTATCTTCTTGTCCATCTCTGTCAGAGGCTGACCCTTCTCGACGGTCCATCTTCTTCTCATTGTCAATATATTTAAAAGTCGTTCAAAATTCATCTTTTCGGCCACTCTCGGCTCGGCAAAGGTACACATTATGCCAACACATTCTGATTAACTTTAAGCGATTATCCGCAATTTCGTACCTTAGTGGAAAACAACAATCCGCGTCAAGACGTCAGTGCCCAAAAGCAAGACTTCTCTCACGCCCGGCGTTCATCCCAATCCACAAATCAAAACTGAAATTATGCTCCCACACTCCCCAAGGACACTACCCACGCCGCCATCGAGTTCCCCAAATCACCATCCACCGCAATAGTAACCAAGCCAACACCTCGCCGCCCCAAAATCACATTTACACCTAAATCTTCCACCCCTCAACCCAACAAACACAAGAAATTATTACTAATTTTACAGTTGTTAACAACAACGCAGGGAGGCAATGCTAATCAACATAATAGGAAGCGGCAACGTAGCCACCCACCTCGCCATCCCTTTCGCCAAGGCGGGGCATCAGATACCATGCGTCCTTAGCCGCGACATCACCCACGCCAAGAGGCTCGCCGCGCTCGTCAACGCCACTCCCACAACGAGCTTCGCCAACCTCCCAAAGGCCGACGTCACCCTCGTCGCCGTCTCCGACAACAGCATCCCCGCAGTCGCCAAGGCCCTCGCCAAGACCAACGTCGACTCCATCATAGCCCACACTTCCGGCGCAACACCCATCGAGGCCCTGCTCCCCAACGCCCGACGCGCCGTATTCTACCCCTGCCAAACGTTCTCTACGTCCGACAACGTAGACGTCCGGCAAGTCCCTTTCCTCATCGAGGCCTCAGACCCCGACACGCTCTCCGCAATGTCGTCACTCGCTTCGTCCATCAACGCCAAGGCCCTCTCGGCCAATGGCCACCAACGAGCCCTCCTCCACGTGGCCGCCGTCTTCGCCTGCAATTTCCCAAACCACCTCCTGCTCGCGGCCCAACAACTCATGACGAAGGCCAACCTCCCTTTCGAGACCCTCCGCCCGCTCGTCGAGAAGACTGTCGAGAAAGCCTTCCGCCTCGGCCCGCTCGACGCACAGACAGGACCAGCCCGACGAGGCGACACCGAAACCATCAACCGCCACGAAAAACTAATCGATAACAACACAGAAAAAGACATCTACTGCGCTCTGTCGAACAGTATCCTCAAAACATACCACGATTCTCAATCATGATGAAATATCTCGCCGCCATTCTGCTCTGCCTGATGGTCGCAATACACGCCCGCGCCATCGACAAAGCCTCTCGGTTCGATTACTTCGGCCAGACGCAAGGCCTCACACAAGGCACCGTCTACAGCCTCGCGTGCGATCCCGACGGCTTCCTCTGGCTCGGGACGCAAGAGGGTATCATCCGCTTCGATGGCCGCATCTTCCGCTCCTACATCGACCGCGGCGCCGAGGCCATGAGGTTCCTCGCCTCAAAGCGCATCACCAATATCACGCCCGACGCACACCGACACCTCTGGCTCCACACCTACGACGGCTTCATCTGCCTCTTCGACCAGGTCCGAGAGTCTTTCTCCGTCTATCCTAAGGACTATACCGACAGGGTCCGCTCGTCCCTCATCTACAACGACTCCATCGTCTTCGTCGCCACACAAAACTCCTCCCTCCTCATCTTCCGCTATAACGACCTCCTGACACAATACGACCTAAAACTCGTCAGCCTTCACGACATACGGGCCCTCTACAACGATTCCGACGGAAACCTTTGGATTCCAACAGCCGCCGGCATCCACCTCATCAGCAAGAAGCAAATCGATAAGGGCGACTTCACCCCAACCCTCGTCACAGACCCCATGGTCGCAAGCGGCGCCGTCTGCGAAAACCACCGAAGTATCCTCTTCGGAACGTGGGGCCGCGGGCTTATCTCATGGGACAAGACGACGCAATCGTTCTCGCGCATTTGCGAGGCGACACTAAATTGCAACGATGTCACGCTCCTCCGAAACGCCTACGGCAAAGGCACCATTGTCGGCACGTCCGACGCCCACCTCTTCACCATCGACAACCATAACAAAGTCCACCCCGTCGACTACCACAGCCAAGGCAAAAATGTCGCCACAGGAGCCTACGTCGATCGCTACGGAATGGCGTGGGTTACGACCCAAGACAAGGGCGTCACACGCGTCGACATCGCCAAGGCCGAGAGCAAGTTCTTCCACTTGTCACCAGACTACCTGGAGAAAGTCATCGACTTCGAGAGGCCCTATTTCTTCGAAGATAAGGACAATGTCCTCTGGATCGGAACAACGGGCAGCGGCCTCCTGCGCTACGACCGCAAGAACGAGAGGTTCGATTCATGGCTCTCCAACATGAACAATCCCGCCTCAATCCAGTCCAACGTCATCCTCTCCATGGCCGAGGACAAGGCCGGAAACCTCTGGCTCGGCACAGGCCCATACCTCGGCGGCCTCATCCGAATGGTCAGCAACACCCCCGCCTTCCGCTCGGTCAAGCCCGCCCCAAACGCACAAACCATCGGCGAGAACATCGTCCGAGCCCTCGCGACAGACAAGATGGGAAACCTCCTCGTCTCAACCCGTGGCGGACATCTCCACCTCTTCGATAAGGACGACAACCTCATCGACCACACCGAGGGCATCAACCTCATCGACGGCAGCGTCATGAACGCCACCGCCTACGGGATGGCTTTCTCCTCCGACGGCCGACTATTCCTCGCCACAAAGGGCGACGGCGTTCTCTTCTCCGCCGACCCCGTCGATTTCAGCAAGACGGGAATCAATAAGGTCAGGTTCTGCAAACTCTCCGACATAATCGGCTCGCTTACAACCAATTCGCAACACCTCACATACTCCGTCACAGAAGACAACGACGGCAACGTATGGATTGCCACGTTCGGAGGCGGCGTCACACGTATCGATGCCACACACGGCTTTTTCAAGGCCACAACCTTCAACACCCAAAACAGCAACATCGCCAACGACAAGACCCGTTTTGTCATGACCGACCACCACGGCGACCTCTGGATCGGATCGCTCGGCGGTGTCGACATGATTAAGGCGTCCGAACTCTCCAAACCCGAGCCCAAAATCATCCGTATCGAGACCAACGCCGACATCTGCCATATCTACGAGAGCCAAAAGGGAGACATCCTCCTCTCTTCGCTCGGCAATGGCCTCCGAATCATCTCCACCTCCGGTGCCGACACCACTCGCCTAACATTCACCACCACCGACGGACTCTGCGACAACTCCGTCTACGGCGTCGCCGAGGATAACGACGGCTGTTTCTGGGTCTCCACCGAGAACGGCATCAACCGCCTCAATAAGGATTTCTCCTCCATCGAGCGTTTCAACAACTACAACGGCCTCGGCTTCTGCAACTTCTCCGAAGCCACAATCTCCAAGACCATCAACGGAGACATCATCGCTGGTGGCCGCGACGGCTATGTCCACATCCTGCCTGCCATCGTCGAGAAGAAAAGGCAAGACGACGACATCATGATTACCGCCCTCTGGGTAAACGACATCTCGATCGACGCGCGCCATACCGACATCATCAGCGGAAACGTAGCCTATCTCGACGAGGTCGTCCTCGCCCACAACAACAACGACCTCGTCGTCACCTTCGCCTCGATGGACTTCACCGACCCCTACATCGCCAACTACCCCTACCGCCTGGTCGGATTAGACAATGAGTGGCAACATACCGACCGCCACGGCATCATCAGGCTCAGCAGCATCCCTACGGGTAAGTACACCCTCGAAATCCGCCACCGCACGTTCGACGGCCGATGGAGCCACGATGTCAAACGCCTCGGGATCACGATCCTCCCCCCCTGGTGGCTCTCCTGGTGGGCTCTGATTATCTATGCCGCACTAGTCGCCGCCATTGCCATCACCGTAATCCTCATTTGGCGAAAGATTCATAACTACAAGAGGCTCCTCTACGACCTCGAAGACCTCATCTGCTGCCCCGAATCGCTCCTCCTCCCCCAACGCGACACCTTCACACCCGGCTCCGACTCCGAGGCGCAAGAGAAAAAGGACGCCCAAAGAGCCAAAGACAATGAGTTCATCAACGACCTCATCAAGTTCGCCGAAGAAAACTACCGCGACAACATCAGCATCGAGCAAATTGCCGAGCATTTCAACATGAGCCGCACCGTCTTCTTCAACAAGGTCAAGAGCCTCACCGGCAAAGGCCCGCTCGATGTCGTCCGACAAGTCAAGTTCCGCATCGCCGCCGACCTCCTCCGCAATGGCCACAACGTCTCCGAGGCCGCCATGGAAATCGGCTACTCCGACGTCAAGTACTTCAGCAAACTCTTCAAGAGCTTCTTCGGCCATACGCCAAGCAAGGAGAAAGAGAATTCCTGAGAAATAACTCTTCTCTGCTCTCGCAAGCAACTAACTTCCCAAAGAATGTCTTTCAAACGCCGTTTGAACGCCTTTCAAACGCCTTTCAAACGGCGTTCAAAGAATCCCATACCCCCAAGCAACAAAGCATTCCCCATCATCCAGCCCACCTCCAAGCCGACACCCCTCGCAACGCCACATCGCCACCAATCCCCGTCTTTTCATTCAATTACGAATGAATGCCATTGGTTTCTTGTTAATAATTTACTTACGAAAGGCGTGTTAAAAACCTAACATAAAATCCACCCAGGACATAGCGAAGTTTTCAGTATCTTTGCTAATTGAGCTAAGTAATGATTGAAATGCTAAATAGTGTCCTTTTTGAAGAATACAAATATTTTAACTACAAGTTCCCAGAACCGCAATATTTGGGAGCCAAGGTAAATTTTTTACCGTGGATTGCACAGTTTCTGCCCGAGGGCGTATATACCGCATTAGATGCGTTTGCGGGTTCACAGTCGGTAAGTTATTACTTCAAACAACTTGGCTATCAAACAATAACAAATGATTTATTGAACTTCAACAATCAGATTGGTACGGCCCTTATAGAAAACGCAAACGAACAATTAGACGATACCGACATAGAAATGCTGCTCGAAAAATCACCCAACAAATCCGATTACACGCTGATGGATGATGTTTTTACGGGTGTATTCTTTCAAAAGGATGACGCAGAGTTTATTGATAATTTTCGAGCCAACATTCCAAGATTGAAAAACAAATACAAACAAGCATTGGCTTTTGCGGCAATGAATCGTAGTTTGACCAGAAAAATCACTATGGGACATTTTGGTCATACGCAAGCATTAGTCTATGCCAATAATCCTGAACGAGTAAAACGGAACAGGAGTTTGATTCGCCCCATCAAAGAGTTATTTTTAGAAATTTTACCGCAATACAACAATGCTATTTTTGACAATGGTCAACACAACAAAAGTTATAACGAAAACATTCTTGAATTACTACCACAATTGACTAACGTTGATTTAGTGTATTTTGACCCACCATATTGTAACAGCCATGCCGATTATCAAGGTTTCTATCATCTGTTGGAAACCTATACAGAATATTGGCGCGACAAACAGTTTGTTAATGGAATAAAAAGGTATGAGCCACAGCGATTTAGTGGTTTTGACAAAAAGGCGAACATCATCTCTTCTTTCAAAAAACTTTTTGAACTCTCTGACTTTATTCCCAACTGGATAGTTAGTTACAACAATCGAAGCTATCCGTCTATTGATACTATGGTGGATTTGATAAAACCGTATAGAAACGTCAGGGTTGAATACAAGACATATAGTAGTTCAAGAGGCGGAAAAGGCAGCGTTGCCGGTAGCAGTGAAATTCTTTTAATATGCACAAAATAACACCAAACGTCTATGAATAATTTTGAAAAATGGGACAAAGAGTTTCGCAATCAGAACCTATTCGCGTTCAACAACGACCGGAATGCTTTGTTGTGGCTGAAGGTAAGGGCAATATCAAAGAAACTTCCCATGTCAAAATTTCTTGAACAAAACGTCATCCAGTTAAAATCGACTAAGATTACAGGCCAAAACAAGGAATTGTTCTCAATATTGGAAGCTGACACCGACAAGGCTTTGCAAATCCTCGACGCTTATTTGTGCGATATAAACAACGAGTGGTATCGTGAAATGGGAGTAGATGAAGATGCTCTCAAATTTGATTTGTATCACATTGATACATACGAATGGGGTGGCGACCAAAACAACTCTCTTGACAAACATCTTGTAAGTAGGTTTGTAAAAGTCATCAGCTCATACAACGATTTACAAAGCAAACAAACTGAAATATAAGCCAACGCTTGGAACTATGTGCGTACAAGTTGGTACAACAATTGGACATCATATCTAATAGAATCAATATTCAAACACCATACAAAAGTTATTTCTGCCGTCGGTGAAATTAAGAGTGTCGATTTTTTCATTAACGATATTCCTGTTGATTTGAAAGTAACTTATTTCCCTAATCAATATATGAACGACAAATTAAAAGCAAAGTTAAATGGGAAGAGCGAATTGTCATGGTTGAAACTGAAAGCTAAAGAGAATGGGATTGAATTGAACCGCTCGGAATCTGTGGCTGTAATCTCAGAAAAAAATAAGCGCATCAGGACACGATGAAATATTGCAAGAATTGAGGAACAAAAGAAAAGAGGTTATCAATGATGCACAAAACAACAAAAAAGACTTGATAACATGGCTGTACGCAAATCAAGGCGAAATGCGGTTTGGAGCGGAAAATCGGCTGTTTGTTGTTTTGGTTGACTCTTCTGACTTGTCGCAATCGTGGAAAATGAAACGAGCTTTTGAGCAAATAGAACCAGTTGTCAACTCTTATCTGGATAATTTCGGCTGCAATTCGTTGGAAAGAATAGATTTCAGTTTCAAGGGGAAAAAGTATAGTAGTTTAGCAGATGGCATCTTTGTTGTAAAGTGAGATTGTAAATTGAACAAAATAGCTTTATACGCAGATGAGTATGGAGCGTTTGGTTTTCAATTGGGCAAAACCAAATGTTTCTACCCTCTTTTTCTCAGCTTTCGCAAGCAACTAACGAACCTGCCCAGCATCGGCGGACGCAAAAACATTGTCCGCCTTCTCGCAACTCAGCCTGTTGCCTGAGAGCCGCAACTGGTCTAATGAAGAGCACATGAAGCACCGTTTCCCTGAATGCTCCTTCTCACCAAAGAGCAATCTTGCCTCCAATGCCTAAGTCAAGTGTGGCCGTTGCAACTCCCAGTGCCTGAAATATTCGGCTCATCGTAGGCAATGTAATAATACATTTGCCTTTTTCCAGTCTTGATATTTGAGCTTTTTGCACTCCTATACGCTCACCCAACTGTTCCTAAGTGAGGTTTTGGGCTTGACGCATCTTGCGTATGGCCTCGCCAACAAAGTAAGCATTCACTTCCTCTTTGATTTGCTTTACAATTGCGTCCCGTTTGGCTGTGCCGACTTTGCCGTACACTTCATCGGTCAATACGTCAAGCGATGTCATATTCATCTTTGTCATAACTGTTTATTTTTGAAGTATTCTTTTCTTATTGCTTCGGCTTTCTCTATCTCCTTCGCCGGGGTCTTCTGACTTTTCTTCACAATGCCATGCGTCGCTATTGTAAGAGTTAGTTTCCACACAAAGAAACTTTTACCCCAAAACATACTAACATTTAACTTTTATAAAGTAAATGCCTCATGAGCAAGGCTGTTTTAATTGTTCTCAACACCCAAAGCATCATGTTCCAACGAGCCATATTAGCCCCCGGACCTCACTTTCCCTCCCCAAAAGAATGTCTTTCAAACGCCATTCAAACGCCGTTCAAAGAGCGTTCAAAGAATCCCATACCCCCAAGCAACGTCTCGAAGGACGCGGTTACATTAACGCCATTTTACTCGCAACTCATTGATTTTTATTAATAAAATAACTACATTTGAAAGCGTTAAGAGGGCATAGCGATTATGCCCCCCTAACTCTACTTAAATAACGCAAACAAATATTT
>JALEMI010000133.1 GCA_022768325.1 Bacteroidales bacterium | reverse complement strand
GCACGGCTCTTTCATTTGAAACTCTCATAGACAGAGCGTAATTTTGCGTAGCTTGGGCACAAAAAAGCCCCTCACCTCGGGAGAAGAGATGAAAGGTGGCTATATTGTAATAACGTTTCCCGTCATTTTTGTTCATATAGTTTTTGTTTGAAGGCTGCCTTATCCTCGGCCCTCGAGGGGCAGCCTTGCTCCGTCTTGATGTACAAATATACTATTTATTTTATTGATACACAACTATTTAGCACTCTTTTCGTTTGTTTTTCACCCCTGTGTTGTAATTGCAGTATAACGGGAAGCTGTCCCACAAAACAGCAGTCTCCCTGGGGACGGAATTGGAGAGGCTCTTCGCCTCGATGAAGGACGATCGCCGAAAGCATGGGAATTTCAAGCACGAGCTGAAGGACATCCTGATGCTGCTCGTAGTGTCCCGACTGTGCGGCATGGCCACGCGGGAGCAAGTGGTCCGGTTTGGCAAGGCGAACCTCGTAAGGTTTCGCAAACTGAATCTCCTGCGGAACGGCGTCCCGTCCGAACCCACTCTTTGCAGGGTCGAGAATGGAATCGACGACGAGGAGCTCTCCGGAATCCTCCTGGGCGTCGCACGTTTAATGCGCCGCAAGAAGTTTAAAGTCAACGACATGGAGACAGTCGCCATCGATGGGAAATGCCTTCGGGGGACGACTTACGAGAATGGGAGGTCGCCCGACGTGTTGTCCGCGAACTCGAAGGGTCTTAGCGTCGCGACGGAGCTGTGCCAAGAAAAAAGCAACGAGATCCCCGCGTCGGAGAAGCTTTTGGCCAAGGTTGACGTCGCCGGCAAGGTCGTTACGGCAGACGCCATGTTCTGCCAAAGGACTGTCATTGAGGCGATTAAAGCAAGGAATGGTCATTTCCTGATCGAGGTCAAGGGCAACCAGAAGCGGCTGCGGTGGGACATTGAGGACAAAGTCGAGGCGGCGGAGGCTCTTGACGAGTACGCGGGGGAGGCGGAATTGTCGCATGGCAGGATTGAGACGCGCGCATGCACCACTTTCAGCGCGGAGACAATTGTCGACATGAGCAAATGGAGCGGCTCGCTTACGATTGTCAAAATCGAGAAGAGGACGACGGACAAGAAATCGAACTGTGAGACATCGGAAGTGAGATACTACACCTCAGACTTGTCATGCAACGCAAAGACTTTCAACGACTTGGTCAGGTCTCATTGGGGGATAGAGGCGTACCACTGGTGCCTGGACGCGATAATGGGCGAAGACGGCACAAAGCGGAAAAAGGCTCGGGCGGGTCGGAACCACGACACGCTCTTGCGGTTGTGCCTGAGCATAGTGCGCATCAAGACAGCGTCTCGCAAATGCCTTGAAGACAGGGCGTTAAGTTACAAAAGGACGTTCGATTCGATGTTGAACGACTTTACCGCAGCGAAGAACCTGCTCTACTGAGAAACAAACGCAGAAAACTCACAATCGATTTAACGACAGAAAGACATTGATTTTCAAACACATAGATACCCACAACGGTGATGCCTCTGTGGGTATGGGAAGCTATGTGAAAATTTGGGGGCTAATGAAAGAGCCGTG
>JALEMI010000085.1 GCA_022768325.1 Bacteroidales bacterium | reverse complement strand
AGCCAAGGACATTTACCGAAAACTCGGATACAAGGAAGCGCCGTTCAAGAAAATCAAAATTTGTAGGACACACGAGCCGCCGAACTAACCCTCAAACGCTTGTATAGCAAGAAGTGCGGTTTTCAAATAGTGAAAGTTGGGAGAGGAATTTCTTAGCTTAGGTCGTGCGTATGACCGTATGTATGATATTGATTCTGCTGTAGATGCCTACAAAAATGCAATCTCCATATATCAACAGATAGATGCGACTATGGAAGAGATGGAGGATTGCTACATTAAACTGTGGTATGCGTATGCAACGGTGGGAGATCTTAAAGGTTTTGATGAAGTAAAATCGTTTTTTCAGCAATACTATCCCCTTGTTAATAAGGAAGAAGAGTATTACCGTCATCTTTGGATGGCTATGATATTTCTCCCTTATGAAAAAATTGAGCTATACACGGAAGACTGGATGGTGTGCCAATCTAAACTTGGCGTTGAGCGTCTGGTGCAAATCATGAGACAGATGGCAAATGAGTATTATAGCCAAGGAGATGGTTGGAGAAGCCTAATATGCTGTTCCATGGGAATATACATCATTGAGGGAAGCGGATTTAAAGAAGAAGCCCCGTGTGAATACTTCTATTTTCATGCAATACGTTCGTGCATACATAGAGAGAGTAGTCGGTATGACCAAGGTATCGACGACGCTTTGATTGCGTTGAGCTATTATGACAAGTGTGAGGTTCAAGCCAGCTCTGACAAGATATTCTTACTCTGTAATTTGCAGCAGCTGTATATTGCCAATGACGACTTAGGTAAGGCTATTGAATTAGGTGGCTCAATTCTTCCCTTGATCAAAAGCACTTATGGAGAAAAGAGTCGTGAATATATTGATTATGCAATTTTGGAGTCTTCGCTTTTGATAAACAAAGCAGAATACGGAAATGCAATAATTGAATTGAACGGTTTAACAGAAATAGTCAAGCAATTTGAAGGGGAACGGAGTATCGATTATGCCACAGTCTTGCGTTATCTGGGGGCAGCGTATATGCTTATGGGCAACAAGAAAAAAGCAGCAGAGTGTTTAATGAACTCAAAAACACTTCAGTTTGAAATCACAGGTACAGTAGATGGTGCTACAAAACAATATCTCAAAGAGCTTGGCTATGAATAAGTTACGTTGTTGTGTTATATTATTGTTGGTGTTAGTATTTTCAATTAAGACACCCGCTCAGAGTTCGTTACTTTCTACAGACTATGCAGATCTTGTGGAAGAATACAACGGACTCGTGGAATTGATACGAAACAATCGTACGCAGTTCAACTCCCCAAAGGATAAATTTTGGTATCATGCACAACAAGCTATCTTTCAGCATATTAATCATGATGCTCGCGGACTTCAAGAGTCATTAGCTTCTTGTGAAATACAGCTCAATAAGTTGTCCGCTGAAGAAATTGAAGAGTACAAGCAAGAGTATATATTCATGATTTCCTTCGCCTGGTATCAGTACCTGATTGGAAGTCAAGCTTTTGAAAAGGGACAGTATCAAAATGCCGAAGTTGCTTGGGTCAATTGTTTTAGTACACTGAAATCACGACTTGTTTCGGATCAATTGCCTTTATTGTACATGAATGTAGTTGCGGACTTGGGGTGCTTGTATTTCATTCTAAATAATGCCCAATACGCCGAATTATACCTACAAGGTGCTAAACAGTTTTTTGAAGGAAAGCTGTTGTTTAATCAAAAATACAGTGTTGTCCTTATGTACCTTGGTGATTTATACAGGCGTACAGGTCAACATTTGAGGGCTATTTTGTATATCAACGAGAGCCTGCATTCCCTTGAAGACTTATGCAAAAAAAATGTACCCGATGATTACTACGTAGCCTATTCGTTACTTAGTGATTGTTATTGGGTTATGGGGTGTAAAGACGAAGCAAGACGGACAATACTCGATGCTATTAATCGCCATGAAGAAAACAAATCTTCATCGTTTTCGCTTGCATGTTTATACGCTAAGTTAGGACTATTGAGCGATGATTTGGCCTCTGCAAAGGCGTTATATCAAAAAGTGTATGACATCTGCCAAGAAGACAAGTCGCTGAGTTTCTATCGCAAATTGTCCTCAAGCTCAGATTTGGCAATATGTCAGTATTTAGATTCGGACCCTAAATATCGGAAGATAGCTAAGGAACAGTCTTCCGCCGTGATTGAAGACGTAATACAGCAATTTGCCTTCTTATCCGCCGACGAACGCAGTCAATATTGGAAAAGGAGCTTGCGCTATTTGTCAAATTTCAACGTCATGCTCTCCTGCTGCAACAACCCCAAATACTACGACCAAGTCTACGACAACATAATTTTTTCCAAAGGGTTGCTGCTCAGAACTAACAACAAAATATCTGAGCAACTCGCAAAGCCCGAGAATGAGAGCCTTAGAGCTGATGTGAGCACCCTGCACGCATTGCAGACAAGGCTCGTCAGGGACTCAATTCATACCTTTGACGTGTACTCCACAAATGACTCCATAAGGCAAATTGAGAAAAAACTCGCCGTAAACCTTATTGGCTATCAGTCCGTTGACAGCATACGAAGCCAATATAGTATCCAGGCCGTAAAGCGCTCGTTAGGTCGCGGCGAGGCAGCCATAGAGTTCGTCAGGCTACGTGAGATTATATCAAATCCGGATTCCGCAAAAGCATATTATGCCGCAGTAGTTCTTAAAAAGGACTCCCGACACCCCCATATAGTCAGGCTTTGCTCCGAAGACTCGCTATTACGCGTGCAGCAGATGCCCGATGAGATACGGAGCTCGGGCGTACGGCCTTATGTGCAAAACGAGCTATACCGCCAATACCTCTACGGGAGCGGCGACTACCAGTGGCGGCCATCGGGGCGGAAGCCCATCAAGTTCACTTGCGTCGGCGACAACTTGTACAATATGATTTGGAAGCCGATAGAGAGCCTCCTCCAAGGGGTCTCTACAATCTACTACTCTACGGACGGCGAGCTGAACTCGATGGCCTTTAGTGCCATCCCCGCCAACGGCAAGAATTTGGCGGAGAAGTATACCCTAAACTACCTCACCTCCACGGCTGAGATTCCGACAGTGAAAACAAAGTCGCGCAAAAAGCCGACCTCAGCCTCCTTGTACGGAGGCATAAACTACGACACCAGCGCAAAGGAGATGTCCGACCTCTCGCGCGGATATGCGCACGTCCGCTCCCGAGGCGAATTTAGGACCGACACAATCAGCATCGAGCGAGGCGCATGGGGCTTCCTGCTCGGCAGCGAGCTGGAGGTGACCGACATATCGGCGCAATTGACCTCCGCGGGCGTGGCCAACAAGGTTTTCTCCGAATCCCTCGCCAACGAGGAGTCGTTCAAGGCCAACTCGGGCAATTCGCCAAGCATTTTGCACATTGCCACGCACGGGTTCTTCTACCCCAACGAGAAAGAGAATAACTCGTTCGCCTATCTGAGCCGGTTTAAGGGTATTGAGTACGTGAGCGACTTGCAGTTCACCATGAACCGTGCGGGCCTTCTGTTCTCGGGAGCCAACCACGCATGGCGCGGCGAAAGCACAGACGGCAACGTTGACGACGGCATCCTGACGGCTGACGAGATTTCACGTTTGGACCTGAGCAACACGGACATGGTGGTACTCTCCGCCTGCGAGACGGGACTTGGGGTGAACGTCATCTCCGAGGGCGTCTTGGGACTTCAGCGGGCGTTCAAACTTGCGGGTGTTCAGACGCTCGTGATGAGCCTATGGAAAGTGCCGGACGACGAGACGAGGGAGTTCATGTCGCTATTCTACAAGAATTGGCTCGGAGGAATGGATAAGCGCGAGGCGTTCCAAGCCGCGCAGCAGGAGATAAAAAAAGCAAAGCCAAACCCATATTACTGGGCCGGCTTTGTAATGATGGACTGACAAGCCCCTTCCCCAAAAACTTACCAAGCCTCCAGGTCGCTCTCAATCTCGGGCATCTGCTCCTTATGGAATACAGGGTTCTTGCCCTCAGCCTTTTGGCGACGATAGTCTTGAAGGAGGAAGACGGCATGGCGCGAGAGCATGACGATGGCGATGATATTGCAAACGACAATCAGCGCCATGAAGAGGTCGGACATTGCCCAGGCGAAATCGAGTGTCACCACCGAGCCGACCATAACCATTGCCGCCGCGCCAAGGCGGAAGATGAGCAGGACGACGGGGCTCGACGTCATGTAACGGACGTTCATCTCGCCATAGAAATAGTTGCCCACGATGCTGCTGAAAGCGAAGAGGAGTATCATGATGGCGATGAAGGGCGTACCAATCCACCCGATTTCGCTCGTCAAGGCGTCTTGCGTCAGCTGTACGCCGCTTGAGGCGTGGACATCAACGCCGCTCACGATGATGATGAAGGCCGTGCATGAGCAGACAACGAGCGTGTCGGTAAAGACGCCGAGTGCCTGGATTAGACCCTGTTTCACGGGGTGAGTCACTGTTGCCGCGGCGGCGGCGTTTGGTGTGCTGCCCTCGCCCGCCTCGTTGCTAAAGAGGCCTCGCTTCACGCCCTGCATGACCGTCGTCCCAAGGAGGCCACCCGCAAATTGCCCAACGCCAAATGCGCTCTCAAAGATGATTTTCAAGACGTTAGGCACCTCGGTGATGTTGACGAGTACGATGCCGAAAGCAAGCACGAAGTAAATCACGGCCATAGTCGGCACAACAGCCGACGAGAACCGCGCCACGCGGTGGATTCCGCCAAAGATGATGAAGAGGGTCATGAGCGTCAGCATCAGCCCCATTACGGCCGGCTCAACGTCGAATGCCTTCTCCCAGGCGGCGCATATCGTGTTGCTCTGGACGGAGCTCTGCGTATAGGCGAAAGAGAGCACCATCAGCACGGCAAAGATGGCTCCCATCCAAGGCTTTTTGAGTCCGTATTTCATGTAATAGGCTGGTCCGCCATAGAAAGAGCCGTCGCCCTTGCGTTTATACAGCTGCGCGAGCGTCGATTCTACAAACGCGATGGCTGAACCCAGGAGGGCAAGTATCCACATCCAAAACACTGAGCCAGGGCCGCCAACGCTTATGGCATTGGCCACTCCCGCAAGGTTGCCCGTGCCTATGCGGCTGGCCAAGGAGACGAAGAAGGCTTGAAGCGACGAGATGTATTTCTCCTTGCCCACGTCGGGCAGGGTCTCGCTAAGCTCGTCGGGCCCGATGTCTTCGGGGCGCACTTTGTCAGGATGGACAACGAGACGGAGCATCTCGTGGATAAGTCGGAACTGGACAAAATGAAGTCGTACGGTGAAAAATATGGCGCTGCCGGTCAAGATGATAATGACGACATAGGACCAGACGACGTCGTTCAGTCCCGTAAGGAAGTTGAGAATTGACTCCATCAAATCGAAAAGAGGTTTACGCCGTAAAGATAGCACAAAATGTCCCCTTACGGCAATCTGATCGTTCTGAAATTGGGCAATTTGGTAACAAACCGAAACAAAGACCCCTCAAAAAAGGAGGGTCAAGAGCGGAATTGTAGCCGCGCTCAGCAGGGTGGTGAGCATCGTGGCCTGAACCATCAGCGTGTCGTCGCGCCCATAGCGTAGGCAGAACATCGTGCCGTATGATGCCACGGGCATCCCGATGACGACGGCGTTTATTGCGACAACGAGCGGGTCGATGGGCAGAACGAGAGAATGCGCCTTGAAAAAGAAGAATATGGAGATTGGCACAATCCCCAACCGTATGACCGCCAACGCCCACACGCGAGGCTGGAGGAATGCGCCGCCAAGGCTTACCGATGCCATCGACGAGCCTATGACAAGCAGTGCCGCCGGGACGGTCATTGAGCCGACAAGCCTCACAGGCTCCGCAATGACCCGAGGCACACCCGTAATCCCCAACGCGACAATGGCTATCGAGGCGTAGGAGGCAATCATGGCGGGAGACAGCAGCAACCTCGGGTCGAAATGGCGCAACGACGCCCCGCCGCCCTTGATGAACGATACCCCGAAGACGAAGACGAAAAGCGTGTTGGGCGTATTGAGCAACGCGGCGTAGAAGACGGCTTGCGGCCCAAAGATTGACGAGACGACAGGATAGCCCAAGAAGCCCACGTTGGCAAACATCACCATGAAGCTAAACAGCCCCCGCTCCACATCGTCGCGCCCCAGGAACCGCGAGAGGAACATGGCCATGGCAAGCAGAAGCCCATACGTGGCAAAGCTCACCGCAAGAAGTGGGAGTATCAGCTCGCGGTCGGGCAACGTCTCGCCAAAGACCGACGAAAGGATGAGCAGAGGGCACGATATGTCGATGACAAAGGCCGACAGCCGTTTGTCAAAATCGCCGCCCATAAGGTTGCACTTGTTGGCCACGTAGCCAATGGCCACGACGGCAAGCAGGATTATCATTTGAACCGCAGAGTCCATGTTTTTCGATAATTTTCGCCCAGGATTAGGACACCTCCACCCACTCGCAGAGTCTGCACTTTTTCTGGTACTCCCAATTCTCTCAGGATGTTACGATAAGACGAGCCAAAAGTAGTCATTTTAGTGGACGGACACGCTCCGCCTTTGAAAAGAGCTGGGTAGCAAGGACTTGGTAGTCAATTTACACTTACATCTTGGCAAATGTTAATGATTCAAAGAAAAATTTGTCATCTCTAAAATTTATTACTTACTTCACCCACATGAAACACAAGGTATTAATGACCATCGCGTGCGTCGTGTGCGCAATGACGACGGCCGCTCAGACGGACGACGACAACGTCGTAATCTCGAACGCCAAAGACTGCTACGTCTTTAGCGTTGACAGGCACGGGAAGGTGACCGTCCGCAACGAGCGAGAGGAGACTTACACGGCCAGTCGCACATGGGCGAATATCGAACCGTGCATCTTTTATGGGCAGCAGAGCCGAATAGAGGATGCGTCGCTCAGAAGGCACGATGCCCTGTATAAGAACGTGACTCCCGACGGCGTTTTCTCGAACGACACAAAGGTCTGCTACTTCCGCGTCGGGCTGAAAAAGAAAGGAGAGACGGCGACTCCAAAGTTCGTCAGGGTGTTTGACGACCCGAGGTTCCTGGCGCGTATCACGTTCGGAAACATCTACTACATCAAAGACAAAATCATCAGCATAAAAGTCCCCGCAGAACTTAAGCAGTTCAGAGTGAGGGGAGTGAACCTGCCCGAGTGCGTCAGCGAGGCGCACACAAAGACGGACGACGGTGCCGACCTCTACACCTATACCATCCGCGACATGGAGGTCGTGCCCGACGACCCTAACCAACCCGACAACAAGTCGGCAATTGTCATAACGGGCTCATTTGCCGATTACAAGGAACTCTACATGTGGTCGCACGATATGTTGGAGTCGGTAGATTGCAAGATTGAGAACATCTACGACATCGTCAGCAAGGCAACGGCCGGCGCAAAGAACGACGTCGAGCGAATAGCAAAGACGCTGGCGTGGGTGCAAGACAATATCAGGTACGTGGCCGTCGAAGTGGGTGAGATGGCATGGAAACCCGACGCACCGTCGGAAGTCATTCGGAAGAAATATGGAGACTGTAAAGGTATGTCGCTCCTGCTTCGGACTTTGCTGAGACATCAGGGAATTGAGGCCAATGTGGCCGATGTCGGGTCGGTCAATGCGCTGACGAAAATAAGTGAGGTGCCTGCGCTATGCTCGATCGACCACATGGTTTGCGTGGCAAAGGCGGATGGCAAGGAATTTTGGCTCGATGCCACGAACAGCTTTGCCGACTTGGGCTACGCCCAGCAGTGGACCTCGGGGTGCGAGGCCATCGTCGAGGACGGGCATGAATGCCGCCTCGTGACGATGCCCGTGGCCGATGTGTGGCAGTCTGTCGACTCCGTCACCATGGACTACAGCCTGAGATTGGGGGAAGACAAGCCTGCCCTTCATGGCACCCTCGTCCGGACGCTCAGCGGCGAGGTGAAGGAGTCCATCCTCACGCAATATGCGCAGTCTGAGACGTCAAAGAAACCGAAACTCATCGCCAGCCTTGTCTACGCCCTCAACAAAGACGGGATAGCCGTCGAATGGCAAAAAATTACAGGCGAAGACGGACACGCCAAGACGGCAACAGTCTCGGCAAAGCTCAAGAACACCAAGGCTGTCGAAGAACTCGACGACGAGATTTACGTCGATCTGAACCCAAGCTCCGACCCGGCAATAGAGGTCATAAACACAGAAAAAAGAAAAAGCGACTATGTGCTGCCCACAAGATTCCGAAGGAACGTGACGGCCACTCTGACGCTCCCGAAGAACGTCAAGGTGGAGTCGTTGCCCGAAGCGTTCTCCGCTGAGACCAGAAACGTGCGGGTGGAGTATAGTTGCCAAATGTCAGGCACTCACAACGTCGTCATGCGAAAGAGCATACTTGTCAAGAACAAGCGCATAGCCCTGGGCGAGATAGAGGAATGGAACAAGCTCGTCGGGCAATGGAACGACGCCTGCAACGAGCAGATCGTCTTAAAGAAAAAATAGAAACCAGTGAAAAATATGACAATGAAGAGAATACTCATGGCGTTGGCCTTCGTGGCAACAGCCGTGGGCTCGGTGGATGCTGCCGACGACGACGCCAAATATCGCACCTACGCCGCCGACATCCGAAAAGAAGTCTACGCTATGGATATGCCCGAATTCGCAAACAGGACCGTGCCAGAGAGCCTTAAGAACGAGTCCGCTGTCGTCTTGGCAAGCTATCGCGGGCTGAATGCGGGTAAGCAGACCCGATTCACCGGGTGGGCTCTATTGGGCTATGGGTTGGACCATAACCTCGTCGTGACGTACCTCACGCGCGACCTCATCCACATTGGCGACGAGGCTGCGCTCAAAGAGTTCTCAGAATACGAGTTCAGCACTCACGACAAGAACTGGACGAGCTATGGCAAAGACCGTCAGCAGCGAGTGCTCGGAGTGAGAGTCTTCAAAAAGAACGGCGAGACGGTAGATGTCGAGACCGACGACTTCATCATAGAGTCCGAAGGCGAGACAGGCGAAGAGAAGACCCACAAACTCGCCGTCCCCAACCTCGAAGTAGGCGACGACATCGACATCTTCGTCCACACCTCAGTCCGATACGAGAACCATAATATCGCGCCCGTATACTTCGTCTTCCAATCCGACTACCCGATGCTGAGCTACCGCGTCAAGTGCGAGATGGACCGCAAGCTCGCCACTTTCTATAGGTCGTATAACGGCGCACCGCGTTTCACGGAGACCAAGAACGCAGAGAACGATTTCACGCTTGAGGCCAAGGCTGAGAACATCGACAGGTTTCCTGGTGGCTGGTACGACGTCGGTGCGCATTCTCCCTACATCATGATGCAGTTTTACAACACCAAGGCCTCAAGCTACGTCCCATCATACGCAGAGAGAGGTGTCAACTACGTTACCGACGACTCCGAGATCCGCGACGAAGCCAAAAAATTAAGCGAGCCGTTACGATACAAAGGCTCATTCTGTGACATCTACAAGAGTGACCTGAAGGCAATTGCAAAAGACAAAAGCATCGGCACCGAAGAAAAGGTGGAGAAAATTTACAATGCCGTATTTTTGACTTACTTGTTCGGGCGAACCGAATGGATTAATTACGTTACTTTTGACATGCGAGCCTTCATGATGGGTTTTAGCACATGGCTAAAAAGGGCAAAAATAAAGAATGAGATCTTTTTGACGACCGAGAAAGGCGACGAGGCGATTGACGAACTCTGTAGCAACTACAATGCTGAAGTCGGCATCTTTATCCCCGAGACAGGCAAATACTACCTCAGACCGCGAACCCTCATGGTGCCGGGCGATGTGCAGAACCAGTTCGCTGGCCGTAAGGCGCTGATTATCGAAAAGAAAGGGTATAGGGAGGTGACTCTGCCCTCAGGCTCTGCTGAGCAAAATGTAGACAAAAACGAAATCTCCGCCAGTTTCGACGGCACACGGCTGAACATAAGCCGCCACGCCGAACTAAGCGGGACTTCAAAAGCGCGGTTTCAAAACTGGCTTCCCACCGAGGAGGATATTGATACCGAACTCCGCAAATTCATCGGCACGAAGAAAACACGCAAAGACGAGCTTTCGAAACGTTACGTCGAGAGCCACGAAGAGCAATGGCGCAAAGCCCGAGAAAAGCAAAGAGACAATTTCAAGGAGGAGGTCGAGGACTACCATGGCGACGCTCCAAGCGAATTTAAGGGCTATAAGCTCGTGAGCCTCGGCTATTCATCCAAACAGCCCAACATGGTCTACGAAGTCGACTACGCGATGGACGGATACGTCAAGAAGGCTGGCAAAAACATCATCGTCTCGATAGGCAAACTCGCCCGATGGCAGACCAAAGTGGCGGAAGAAGATCGCACCCGCAAGGAGGACGTTGACTACCGTCCCCGCACTTACAGCTACACGATACGCCTCAAGCTGCCTACGGGCTACAACGTGCAAGCCGAATCGCTCAAGAAGCTCAACTCGAGTGTCGACAACGAGTGCGTCGCATTCGTAACCAATGGCAAAGTGGAAGCCGGAGAGCTAATCGTAACCGTCAATCAAGTTTTCAAGAACGCGCACGAGCCGGCCTCCAACTGGGGCAAGATTCTCGACGCGCTCGATGCCGCCAAGCGGTTCGCTGACGTGCAAGTCATCGTCAGCAAATAGCTGGCAGAAGAGGAATAACAAAGGCGTCGGAGCGATATGTCTGCCCCGACGCCCTTTTGTTTCAGTGCCACCCCTCAATGCGTCGCCGACCGCGTCATCTCAATGCGCGCGGAGCGAATCATCGTCCTGATTCTCAAGCTCTCGCGCAAGACGCAAGACAACTCCCAAACCTGGCTCACGGCCTGTTTGTCTACGTCGGTCATGACGGATACGTAGTGCGCGCGCGGGCCAAGATATTGAACGACGATGCGGTTGTCGGCGTTCGACGCAATGAAGCGGGCCAAGTCTGCGGCATCGCTCCCCTCGTAACGCAGTGTCTCCCAAGTGTATTCGTCGTCGGTGAAGGAGTTTTTACATACGCCGTCGGTCACGACGGTCGTCTTGACGTACTCGTCGCCGCACGAGACTACGATATGGTCGTGGTGTATGGCCTTCTCGCCTACAAAGTTGCTCGTTATGGAGAAGAGGCCGTTGGCGTCGGCTCGCGCCTTGAGGTAGCACCTGTTGTACGATTTCCACGCCAATTGCCCTTTGGCAATGTAGACGGGGGTTGAGGCCGCGGGGTCGTCTACGGCCATCTCTTTGAGCATCTCGCGCTGCTTGGCCTCAATCACGGCGAGCGAGCTGTCCAGGAAGGCTACGGTGCGCTCAGCTTCATATCGGCAGATGAGCCGTGAGAGGTCTCGTGCGAGGTGGTATGTGGTGGGGATGTCGGCGTAATAGGTTCTGAGGCTGTCAATCAGCATTTTAGCCCTCTCTGTCTTCTTTGCGGAGAAGGCGTTAATGGCTTCGTCGTAAATGCTCTCGGCCTGCTTGGCCCTGTTTGGGGCGCAGGAGGGCGTCATGAGCATTGTCACGACGGTCTGGGCTAAGATTATGGGGCGAAGTGTGATGTTTCTCATTGCTGAGCGTTCCTCTTGGTACTGAGCATTCCGCAGGCGGCATCGATGTCTTGCCCCTTGCTTTGGCGGATTGTCGCAGTAAGTCCTTTAGCGTTGAGTATGTCGCGGAACCACTCCATCTTTTTGCGTTGGCATCCGCGGAGGTCTGAGTCGGGGATGGCGTTGAAAGCTATTATGTTGACCCTGCACCATCGCATCGGGGCCAGCAGCTTGACGAGGGAGTCGGCATCGGCGGCGGAGTCGTTGATCCCGTCAAACATTGTGTATTCAAAGGTCAGGCGGCGTTGCCCCGTCCAGTCATATCGGGCGAGGAGGGCGAGAGTGTCGGCAATGGGGAAGCCTTTTTGCGCCGGCATCAGCTCTGCCCGGCGCGTAGGGTCGGGCGTATGGAGGCTTATGGCCACGTGAACCTCGCTCTCGTCGAGAAGACGGCGCAACGGCGCTGGGATGCCTATTGTCGAGACTGTTATGCGCCGCGGGCTCCAGGCATATCCCCAAGGGCTGGTGAGAATCTGGAGGGCTTTGAGGGTCTCGTCGACGTTGTCCATTGGCTCGCCCATGCCCATGAAGACCATGTTCGAGAGGTCTTCCCACCCCTCGGTCGACGCCATCTGGTTAAGAATCTGACCCGCTGTGAGGTTTGCGGCAAAGCCTTGCCGTCCCGTCATGCAGAATCGGCAAGCCATTTTGCACCCCACTTGCGACGATACGCAAAGCGTGTTGCGGTCGTCATGCCCGTCGGGGATGTAGGCCGTCTCGACGGCTTTGCCGTCATAGTCGTAGAGCATCTTGCGCGTCCCGTCGGCCGACGTGAGGACTGCGGCAGGCGCAACACGCCCTACGTCGTAAGACTGAGCCAGGGCCTCGCGTCCGCGGACGGAGATGTTTGTCATGGCGGCAATGTCGGCCACGTTTTTCTTATACAGCCAATCGGCCATTTGCTTGGCGGCGAACTTAGGCAGGCCAGTCTCTGCGGCTGCTGCCTGAAGCTCCTCCAAGGTCATGCCGAAAAGGTGTTTTTTCTCCATGTCTACGCGAGATTCTTAAGTTTTATTCCGCGGTCGGTTATTTCTATTACGCCCTCGCGATAGAGGGTGCCTATTGTCATCTTGAAACTCTTTTTGCTACACCCGAAGAGGTCGCGAATCAGCTCGGGGTTGGTCTTGTCGCCAACGTTTAGCTCGCCGTTGCTCAGTTTGAGCCGCTCTATTATTTTCTCGGCAACGCTGTCCACCTTGGCGTAGCCTACGGGCTGGGGCGATACGTCGATCTTGTCGTCCTCTCGCACCTTGGTGACGTAGACGGTCAGGCGGTCTCCCACTTTGAGGGGGGAGAATACGTCGTTGTTGTATATCAGGGCGGAAAAGGTGTTGTCAATCACGACGTTATACCCGAGGGGCGAGAGCGACGTGACGATGGCCTTGGCAGCGTCGCCAACCCTATATTGCGGCATGACGTTGTCCAGGTATCGGGAGAACCACTGCGTTGCCGCAATGCGTCCCGTCTTCTTGTCTTGAAATACGTAAACTATGTAGCTGCGGCCTGCCACCATCGTGTCGTACTGTTCGCGTCGTGGGACGAGCAAGTCCTTCACGAGACCCCAGTCAAGAAAGGCACCCGGGCTGGCCACCTCTTTGCACGTCAGGTAGGCCACTTGCCCAACCTCGGCGAGAGGCTTCTCTGTGGTGGCCACGAGGCGGTCCTCAGAATCAAAATAGACGAAGACGCGCACGTCGTCGCCCTCCTTCAATCCCGGAGCCATGTATTTGGCGGGCATCAATATCTCGCCATCAACGCCACCGTCGAGATAACAACCGAAGTCCACAAAACGCAAGACTTGCAGAGTGTTGAATCTCCCAATGCGTACTCCGTGCCTTTCTGAATTATTTATCATGTTGCAAATGTAGCAGTTTAGCCGTGCTGAATGCCTAATTTTGAGTATTAAAAGAAATTAATGGACGAGACCATATTAACCGATTTGGTGACCACGCCGATGCCCTACGGCCGTTACAGCGGGACGCCTCTTTACAAACTCCCCGAGCCATACGTCGTCTGGCTTATGCGCAACCGTCCGCCCACGGGGCGGCTCGGGATGCTCATGTCCACACTCTACGAGATTAAGCTCAACGGCTTGGAGTATCTCCTCGACCCTATTGCCAAAAGGGAGGCGGGGCGGAGGTAAGCCCCCGCCTTAATGGGCCGCTACGACCTCCGCGAGACGTGCCACGACCTCGCCGGCCTTGCGGAGGCTCGGGATGGGCAGGTACTCATATTTGCCATGGAAATTCTCGCCACCCGCAAAGATGTTAGGCGTAGGGAGGCCCATGAATGAGAGCCTGGATCCGTCGGTGCCGCCACGGACGGGAACTGTCTTGCACTCCACGCCGCAATCGGCCATGGCCTGACGGGCGTAGTCTACAACGTACATGACGGGCTCAATCTTCTCGCGCATATTGTAGTACTGGTCGCGGATTGTCGTCTCTACGGTGCCTGGCCCAAACTCGGCGTTGAGCTTGTTGGTCAGGTGGAGCATCTCCTTTTTACGGTCCTCAAAACGGTCGCGCTTGAAGTCGCGGATTATGTATTTTAGGGTTGTCTTCTCAACCGTTCCCTCCATGAAGTTGAGGTGGAAGAAGCCGTCGTAACCGTTGGTGTGTTCGGGAGTTTGGAAACTTGGGAGCATCACCGTGAATTGGCTCGCTATTCTCATCGAGTTCCGCATCTTGTGGTACGCGTAGCCGGGGTGGACATTGCGGCCGTTAATGACGACTACGGCCTCGGCGGCATTGAATGTCTCAAACTCCAACTCGCCAATGGCCCCGCCGTCGATGGTGTAGGCAAAGTCGGCGCCAAAGGCCTCTACGTCAAAATGGTCGGCCCCTTGCCCAATCTCCTCGTCGGGCGTGAAGCATACCCTTATCTTGCCATGCTCGCGCGACGGGTTGCTCATTAGGGCCTCCATGGCGGAGAATATGGCGGCAATGCCCGCCTTGTCGTCGGCTCCGAGGAGGGTCGTGCCGTCGGTCACGATGATGTCTTGCCCCTGATAGTTCTGCAGTTCGGGAAACTCAGTGGGGGAGAGTACGATGCCTTTCTCCTCGTTGAGGACAATGTCCTTGCCGTCGTAGTTGGTGACGATGCGCGGGTTGACGTGCTTGGCCGAGAAGTCGGGGCTGGTGTCCATGTGGGCAATGAAGCCCACTGTTGGGAGTTCGCGGCTCGTGTTGGAGGGAAGTGTCGCCGTGACGTATCCATATTCGCTCACGCTGACGTCGGACATCCCTATGGCCTCAAGGTCGGCGGCGAGGCGTTGGGCAAAGTCCATCTGTGAGAGGGTAGAGGGCACGATGCCCGATGTCTCGTCACTCTGAGTGTTGACCTTGGCGTAGGTCAAGAATCTTTCTACAATATCCATTTCTTATTACTTGACATCGTCGGCGCGGAAGCCGAATCCCATGCGTTTTGCGGTCTTGATTTTCGAGGTCATGATATATTGCTTCAGCGTCGCCATGTCGGTCTGCATCACCAGTTCGTAGGGCGGCACGAGGGGGTTCTCCTCTACAGCGTATTTGAAAGCCGTCTCCGCCACTTTGCGCCAGTTCTCGCGCGTCAGGAGCTGCTCGCCGTAGTGCGATACGCCCATGTTGCGTTGGCGCTTGCCCTCGACGAAGAATCCCTCCTCGCTGTTGATGAAGATTCGGGCCACGAGATAGCCGTTGTCCTCGTCGCGGTCGTACTTGAAGGAGTCGGCCAGGAAGTTGTAGACATGTACGGTGCCCACAAAAGAGCGCGATGGTTGGCTCTTGACATACTCTGACGCCATGGCCTCATGCTCGCGGTCGAATTGGAATACGTCGGTCAGCTGGACAAAGACGAGGACGTCGGCATCGAGCGTAAAGACCCCCACGTGACGCGCCTGCCTCTCGAACTTTACGACGACTTGCGGGTCGAGTAGCTCACGATATTCGGCGGCAAGGTTCTCGAGGACTGAGCACAACGACTCGAATTTCTCGCTCACTGCAGCCTCGACGGCATGACGTGTGGCCGCCTGCGGTGTGAGGGTGCTGACTATGGTGTTTCTTAATCTCTTGTTCATGTTGAAATATGGTGTAAGAATAAGTTTCAGCCCGTTGGTTGAATAACGATTCTAAGTAACTCTGAGATGGGAAGGTTGCGCAATTGGCGGACTGCCAGTAAGCATCCTGTGCCGCGCAACGTCATGTTAAATTTCGTCAGAATCCTTGAATTTTGCAAGAGATTCGCCTCGAATAGCGTCAATGGAGGGCGGTGAGGTTTGACCGTGACTTCGACAGAATGAATATGCATGAGGCTCTAACTCTCATAAACAAACATTGCCTCAGCGTTTTTCTCACAAAAATCCCTGTCTCGCACAACGGTCCAAGCGGAGCAATTACAACAGCCTCACCTCCACCACCCGCCGCGTAGCCCCCGACACCTTGCACCGGTCGTCCATGCGCATCCCGACAATGCAGGCAATGCGCCCGTTTGCGGAGACGAGAACCGTGGCCGCCTCTTTTTGAGGGATGCTCATCTTGCGGTCCACAAAAAAATCGGAGAGCTTCTTCTCGCCCTTCATGCCGAGGGGGCGGAAGGCGTCGCCCTTTCGCCATCGCCTCAGCGTAAGGGGGAAGGTTACGCTGTCGGCATCAAGGTGAAGCACCTTGGGGTCTCGCGACGGGGCAAAACCGGCGGAGACATCGCGCACTGTCACAACTACATGAGCCGGGGCATGAGCCTCGCCCCCCGATGCCCCGATGACGCTCACGGCCTGCGTGTCTTGGACGGATGGCGGCGGGGTGAGTATGACGGCCGAACGGTCTACCACGATGCGGTTCTCCGCCGCAAGGAAGATGCGTCCGCTCTGCCTCTCCTCCACACATCGGGCCATGTCGGCCACTTGCCTCGGCGAGAAGCCTTTGGGCGTCAGAATCTCAAAAAGAAACGGCTCGGCCGATACCTGCCGCCTTAGAGCCTCAGCGTCTATTGCGATGTTGCCGCTCGGCTCTCTCCGGACGTTCGCCTTGACGAAGTCGTCCACAAGGGAGCGGAATATGGCGTAGACACCCTGGAGGTGCTCAGAGTTGGCCCTCATTGTGGCGAGGAGCGAGGGGTTGAGGCCCTTGAGGGCGGGAATTACGTGGTGTCGTATCTTGTTCCGGGCAAAGTCGTCGCTGGCGTTGGACGAGTCGTTTACGTACGTCAGCCCGTTGGCTCGGCAGTAGTTCTCAATGTCCATGCGCGAGAGGGTGAGCATGGGGCGGACAACGCGACCCGTCTTGGGCTTCATCCCCGTCAGTCCGCGAAGCCCCGTGCCGCGCGTCATGTTCAGAATCGTCGTCTCGGCGGCGTCGTCGGCATGGTGGGCCACGGCCACCACGGGAATCTGCCGCTCGTCAAGAATCGATGCGAACCAGTTGTATCGCAACTCTCGGGCGGCCATCTCGATTGACTGGTGATGCTCGGCGGCGTAGGCCTTGGTGTCGAAGTGGGCTACAAGCAGTTCAACGCCGAGCCTATGGCATAAGTCGCGGACAAAAGCCTCGTCGCGGTCTGCCTCCTCGCCTCGGAGGTGAAAATTGCAATGCGCCGCGACGCAATGGTATCCGCCGCTGATGAGCATATAAAGCAAGGCTACGCTGTCGGCTCCGCCGCTTACCGCGACAAGTACGGGCGTCGACGGGTCTATAAGGCTTGCGAGGGTCATTATAACGTTTTATGCGAATTTAATAAAAAATGCTTTCGGCTTTGAGGCGAAAGACCTTTGACATAGTTTTTGTGGAGACCTCAAAAAGACGTAATTTCAAGGTTTGTAAGAATTTAGTAGTGCGTGTCAGTTCTGTTACAACCCGCCGACGGGAGGCAAGCACTTCGTTTCTATTTCTTTAATTTTTAATTCTTTACGCGCAATGTCAAAAGAAAACGTAACGCAGGTCCTACCAATTAAGGACGATTTGCGTGTCAAAAATTTGCAGAAAGATTACAAGCATTGGTATTACATTGTTGAATACGGTGGCATCGAGTATCGCATAAAGCTATTTGATTTTCAAAAAGAGCAAGGCATTCAGCCGCAGACGATAAAGTGCATCATCAAGAAAAACCCCAACGGCGAGACGACAATTCAGCAAGACCTCGTTCCCCTTATCGCCTCTCGATACAAAGCCGGCGACATCCGCAACCTTACAATCAAAAACAGCCAGGAGCGCAACGGCCAATATGACGCCTACACGCCAGAGGGCTTCCGCTTCTTCTTCAACAACAACCGAAACAAGTCATACGCCGAGAGGCAGGTCGTCACGTGCCGAATCGTGACGGTCAACGGCATCAAGGTGAACGTCGAGGAGGTCGAGGCCTCCGTCAAGCAGGTCGAGGAGTTCGTCACGGCCATGATTACGCCCGAGGCTCTCCATTCCATCGCCAAGACAAGCTACATCGACCCCACCGTGGTGAGGCTCATGCTCAAAGTCTTCAATCGCGACCCGAAATTCTACATCTCGCGCCAGAGCCTCAAAAACGGGCAGCCCCAATGGCTTACCGAGGCCGTGGAGGTGATTAACAGCAACATGGGCCAATGGCTCACGTCGCGCCTCGATTCGCGTGGCAAGACCAACCACCGCAAGCTGATTCTCAAAGAGTTGAAACGCGCCTGCATCGACATCCTCGAACGCAGCGGCCTCGTGGCTGGCGACTCGGAGTGCGTCCGCCAGATGCGCGAGACGCTCTCGGAGTGCATTGGCCGGACGGAGGAGTTCCGCAACGCCATTACCATGCTCAAGGACAAGACCAAAGACGGCTTTGCCATCGACGGCTACAAGGCGGACCTGCTCTCAAGCCTTGAGCGCACGGGCTATGTCTATGAGGCCACACGCCGCCTGGGTGTCCTGACCTGCGCCATGACGCTCGACGAGGCGACCATGGACGACGTAATCCACAAGATTTTCACCATCCTCATCTCGCGCCCATGCTCCGACTGGAGCCAAGAGCCGCTGCGCTCGGCTCTGGTCCGGATGCTCACCAACTTTGCCGACGCCATGGCGGGACGCGCCGACCGCGTCATGAACCTCTCGCTGGGGCAGAACAAGGCCATCGTCTCCGACGTGATTCGCAGCTTGGCTTTCACCCTCTTGCTGACCGAGGGCGACGACGAGACCGTCAACCGCCATGCCGTCATGTCGCGCCTCTGCCGCTACGCGTCGCTCTTTCAGACCAACCTGGGTCCCTCGCTCAACAACAAGGCCTACGGCAACCTCTTCAGCTCTACGGGCTTCAAGGTGCCGTTCAGCTGGTCGGACATGAAGGGCAGCTCGGACATTATCTGCTTCAAGCTCTCGCAAGCGTTGACGCCCAAGGCTTCCGTCGAGAACCGCCTCTTCGAAGGGCGGCAGGCCAAGGTCAGCGTCATGGGCGACAAGATATGCATTGCCCCGGCCAAGTTCCGCAACCAGCTGCGCGACGCTTTGCCCGACGGGCTTCCCGGATGGCGCGACATACGGGTCAAGGTCGGCAGCCGCGACTTCATCCGTCCCGTAAAGGCCGACACCGACAATATCCAGGACCTCCGCCAAATGTGGCGCGACGTGGAGGACAGCCTACTCGATACGCAAGACGAGGCCCACAAGCAGGCCCAAGCCTTCATCCCCCGCAAGACGAAGTTGCCTGTCGAGACGGGCGACGAGGTGCTAATCCGAGTAACGGGCACCTCGGGCATTTACGACAAGTCGGGAAACCCCATGTTCCGCTGCTCCGTTGTCGACGAGCATCTGAAGGGCGATGGCCTCATCTCGCCGCGCGATATTGTCCACTACAATGTCCAGAGGGCGCATTATAGCCACTTCCTCGACGAGCTGGGCAAGCCCCTGCTGCTCAGGGCGAGGGTGCGCAAGACGACTAACGACGGGGAGTGTGAGTTCGACATCATGAAGTTGATGGAGGCTTTCGTCAGCCAATATGCTCATGAGGGCGACGTGCTTTGTTGCCAAATGACAATAGCCAACCAGTTTGGCAATCTTCTCATCAGCGAATTGGGCTACTCGCTCAAAGTTCCGTTTAGCAAGGACGTGCCGCCCCTCCAAAATGGCGACCTCGTGATGGTGCAGACCACGAAGGTGCATCAGAACGGCAATGTCGATGCCGAGTTCCTGCGATTCCCCGATGCCGACGACGGGCAGCTGCCCAACAAGGTCACTTTTGACGAGGACTCTTTCCACGACCTGCTTCTCCACTACTCGGAAGGCAAGACCTACGACGACGACGAGGATTTCGAGGGCGACGACGAGGACGTGCGCGACGCTGAGGACGAAATGGACAACGACGACTTGAACCGCGACGAGGTCGGCGAACTCATGAACATCATAGACCGCCAAAGCGCATTGGCCACGAGCCGCGCCCAGACGTACAACCTCCTGGCCATTGCCCGCCTCTTGGCCATGTCCATCGACGAGGACGCCAAAGTCGTGGAGTTCCACGAGCGCATGGCCCTCATTGCCATGATGGACGGCTACGCCCGCAATCAGTGGATTGACCCCGACGACTTCGACCGCCACTATGGCCGCAGTGTCGACCTCTTGGCCGGCAATCCGGACCTTCAGGACAACGCCATGCGGCTCTTCTGCCTCTCACGCCTCGAACGCGAGGGTTCGGAGAGGCGGATACTCGACGTGGCGGAGCAGAGGGCGGGGACGCTCACGGGAAGCATCGCCCGTCTGGTCTTGGCCTTCAACATGACCGACCGCAACCTTATTGCCGCACGTCGCGACATCCGCTCGCGCATAAACGACCTTCTCGGTGTCAAGACCCACGACGAGAGCGAGCGCGAATACATGGGCGAAGAGGGCCCGACGCTGGAGTTTAAGGAGAGCATTGTCTTCCCGCCCGACAATAACATGAAGCCCGACCTTGAGCGCCAAGGCCTTAAGATTATGTCCGTCATTTGCGGCATGATGAACACCAAGGGCGGCCGCCTGCTTGTGGGCGTTAACGACTCGGGTCTGGCTATGGGCTGCAACGCCGACTTCTGCGAGTTCTCTGGCACGGACAACTACGACGAGCAGAAGGCCCGCGACTTGATGACCAACGCGTTCAACAACCTTATGCGCCAACACATGCCCTCTACGGCGTCGCTCTATGTCGACACGTTCTTTGAGGTCCACGGCGGACGCAAGATTTTCGTAATCGAGGTGACGCAACCGTCGCCAACGGTCATGGATGTCGACGGCAAGTGCTATCGCCGTGTTGGCTCCTCAACCCACGTGATGGACGAGAGCGAAATTAAGAGCGTCAAGGAGTTGAAGAAAAACATGGTCGGCAAGTAAAGGCCAGACGACATAAAAAGACCGATGCCGCCCCGGGGAACGCAGGGTTTCCCGGGGCGGCATCTCCTTTTGTAACACCTTTTTCATATTCGTGAAACGCCCAATAAATCCGCTATGGGGAATTTCGTGCGACAGAATCAAAACCCGACATAGCATGAAACGCTTATTGCTGTTTGTTGTCAATATCCTTATTCTTATTCCTGCACTTGGTCAAGAGATAACGGGTGTAGTTGTTGATGCCGTTACGGGCGAGAGCCTCATTGGTGCGGTAATATACGTTGAGCAAGAGCCTAAGGCGTGCACCACGGCGGGGCTCGATGGCAGTTTCAAGATTAAGACCACCGTCAAGACCCCCACGCTGATATGCTCATACTTGGGCTACGATACGCAAGTGGTCAAGAGTCCGCTCTCTGCAAGTCTGACAGTCAAGATGAAAGAGTCGGCATCGGAACTCTCCGAGGTTGTCGTCACGGCCAAGGTGGGCGACACGGAGACGGGTGCGCGGATGATTGAGCGGCAATCCATGAACGTAGTGAACGTGATGAGCGCACGAGCCATGGAGCTGTCGCCCGACGTGACGGTGGGCAACATCATTCAGAAGATGTCGGGCGTCACCACCGAGCGCAACTCGTCGGGCGAAGGGCAGTATGCCATTCTCCGCGGCATGGAGAAAAGGTACAACTACACCTTGGTCAACGGCGTGAAAATCCCAAGCCCCGACAATAAGAATCGCTTCGTGCCGCTGGATATGTTCCCCTCCGAAATCTTGGACCGCATTGAGGTCTACAAGTCGATGAGCGCGAACATTGAGGGCGACGGAATTGGCGGAGCTGTCAACCTCGTGATGAAAGATGCGCCCGTGCGCCGCCTCCTGGACGCCAATGTCACAACGGGATATAACGCCCAATTCTTCAACCGCGGCTTCCTTACATTCGACCACGATGCCATCCGCCGCCGCTCTCCAAACGAGATAAAGGGAACAACGGGCGACTATGGCGTCACGGCGAGCGACTTCACCAACGACAATCTGCGGGTTGAGGCGTCGCGCCCCTGTCCCGACATCCTGGCGGGCGTTTCTTATGGCGACCGCTATCTCAAGGAGCGGCTTGGCGTGATTGCATCCGTGAGCTATCAGAACATTCACCGCGGCAAGAGCAGCGACTGGTATTATCGCTCCTCCTACATGACCAACGGAATTGAGCGCCGGGATTTCTCCGAAAACCGCCAACGCCTCGCCATACACAGCAAGGTTGACTTCGTCGTCTCGCCCCAACACAGGTTGGACTGGTACAACGGGTGGCTCGACATGACCAATATGCAGACGCGCTGCGCCGAGGACGACAAGGAAGCCTCCCTACGTATGCGCTGGAATCGCCAGGGCATCTTCAACTCCACCCTCCACGGCGAACATCTCTTCTTGGACAACGCTCTGAGACTGGGGTGGAAAGGCGTCTTCTCATACGCCACGAACCGCACGCCCGACAATGCCACAATCTATATGCAGGGCAATCACCTCGCCACGAGCAAAGCCGCCGTGCGACGGTGGGAACACAATTCCGACCGCGACTGGGCTGGATATGTTGACCTCGGCTATACGCTTGGCAATTGGGAGTTCTCGCTTGGCGGAATGTATCGCGACAAGGGCCGCGACAGCTTTTTCAACGAGTACACTTTCGACTCCGCCACGGGAGTAGGGCAAGTCCAGGTGTATGGGGTCGATTGGAGCAATTTTGACGAGATACGCATCACGCCCCGCGAGTATGGCAATGTTGGCGACCCGCTCAATTATGATGCCGACGAGAACGTGGCGGCGGGTTACGCAATGGCCAAGCTCTCGCAAAACGAGTGGGAGGTGATTGTCGGTGTCCGCGTGGAAAACACCAATCAGGGCTACGCCATGAAGTTCCCGCGCAATGTAGACCCCACAGGCCGCCAGAAATACACCGACTGCCTGCCGAGCCTTAGCCTGAAGAGGATGTTGACGGACCGCATGAACCTGAGGTTCAACTACGCCCGCGCCATCAATCGCCCCAGCTTCTTCGAGATAGTCCCGTATAGCATTATAAATGAGGAGTATAAAGAGAAAGGCAACCCCGCGCTTAAGCACACCGTGGCGGACAATGTCGACATCCGATGGGAGTTCTTCCCCAAGAACTCGGAGCAGTTCATGGTCGGGCTTTTCTATAAGCACCTGAAAAACCCAATAGAGTACGGGCTCATCAACGAGGGGCAAGACACCTACTACACGCCGATGAACATGGGCGACGCCAACAATATGGGCGTGGAGATGGACGTCTTGAAATACTTCAAAAAGTTCGGCATCAAGGCCAATTACACGTTCACACACTCGCGCATCACGACCGACAAGCGCACCATGGACGGCAACGACATCAAGACCGTCCGGCAGACGCGCCCTCTCTACGGCCAGGCGGCCCACGTGGCAAACCTCTCCCTCCTCTTCAAAGACGCTGACCACGGATGGGATGCCCAAATAACGGGAAGCTACATCAGCAGCCGACTTGCCAACGTGAGCAACTGGTACGACAACGACATCTGGGAAAACGACTACTTCCGTACCGAGCTGTCGGCCGACAAGTCTTTTGACCATGGCTTGTCCGTGTTCCTTAAGGTCGCCAATCTTCTCGACTTGCCTATGATTCGCTATTACCACAAAGGCCCTCATACTGACAGCCTTACGGACATAGAGCGGACGGACGGCAACGTTGTGGAGCGTAAGGAGCATTATGGCCAGACAGTCCTGCTGGGCGTGAGATTCCAGATGTAAGAACCCACAGACCAAAACCACAATAAATTCAATATCCCAACCAAATGAAGAAGATGCTTATCGGCGCCTTGATTGGCGCAGCAGTGTCGTTTGCCTCGTGCGACGACGACGATGATAAACAACCATCGTCAACCACCGAAATCTCCGATACCGAGATGACCGTCTCCGGCACTTGGGCCTCTGGCTCCGAGATAAACCTCGACCGCCACCTCGTAATTCCCGAGGGCGAGAGCCTGACAATTGAGCCGGGTGTGAAAATCATTGTCTCCACGGCGGGCGTCGGCGTGAATCATGCGCCCATCGAGATTATCGTCAACGGCAATCTCTACGTCCGCGGCACGGAGCAGAACCCCGTCCTCTTCTCCGTTGAAGAGTCTAAACGCACCACGGCCAACATATTTGCCGGGCTTTGGGGCGGCATTGTCGCCATGGGCTCTTGCGACGAGATGGTTATTGACCACGCAGTGATAGAATACACTGGCGGTCAGGTGATTGAGGGCTCACCTGCCGCAACGGCGGGTGTCTACACGGCTGGCGACGATGCCTATCCGCAGATCACCACCAACAACATCAACGGCAAGTACGTCATCACGAACTCAACAATCCGCAACGGATGGAGCGACGGCATCTACCTGATGGGCGGCTCGGCAATCATTGCGGGCAACACCTTTGCCGCCAACGGATACAGCGGTGCCGAGGCCGTCAACATCAAGGCGGGTGTCAAGGCCGACATTGCGGGCAACGTCATGTTCAGCCCCAATACCAACGGCTTGAAGCTCTCCTCCTCAGGTCAGAGCGAGACGCGTGGCCAGGCTGTCGCCAATGCCTACAACAACACGATTATCAACGCTGGATGGCGTCGCGACGGCGAGAAGGGAGGCTGCGTATACGCCGAGAAAAACATCTTGGCCAACGTGGTCAACAACCTGATGGTCAATTGCAAATTCCGCGCAATGACACCCAACTACAAGAACCCCAACTCCTCCGACGCCGGATATGACGACAAGTCCGTCATCGACTACAATATGTACGTCTCGGGAACGCAGAAAAGCCCCATCGTATACCCCGAGGGGAGCAATGTCGCCTACGCCTACGAGGGCTACGCCTACGCCCACAAGAGCTACAACCCCGACATCGACGTGCATAGCGTAATCGCGACGGCCGACAACCTTGTCAACCCTCAATTTGTGAACTTCGACATCAACGCCGTTGGCCTTGCGGACTATGTCTACGTCTCCACGTGGGATTTCCATCTTGCCGAGGGGTCGCCAGCTCTCAGTGGGGCTTCCGCCTCGCTTACGCCCTGCTTTGCCGACGGTCTTGAGGTCAACAACAAGCTGTATTACTCGCCATCCATCCAGCCGCAATTTGGTGCTTTCGGCGTAAAATAATTTGAGACTATGATTCGCAGACTATTCACATCGGCCCTCCTCTCCATTGTGGCAGGGCTTGGCGCAGTGGCGCAGATGCCGGCCACGGAGTTGAAGGGCGACGTCAGACTGATTGTCGCCAACGATTTGGGACGCAATGGCTATCACGAGCAAAAACCAATAGCCGACCTTATGGGCAACGTGTCCGACGCTGTTGGCGCGGATGCCATCCTCGCCCTTGGCGACACCCACCACTACATGGGCGTGGGCTCGGTCAACGACCCGCTCTGGATGACCAACTACGAGCTCATCTATTCCCACCCCGAGCTTCAAATAGCGTGGTACCCATTGCTGGGCAATCACGAGTACCGGGGCAATACGCAGGCCGTGATTGACTATTCGGGCGTAAGCCGCCGATGGGTCATGCCCTCCCGATTCTACACCCGCATCTTCAATGACGGCGACACACGTGTCAAGGTCGTTTTCATCGACACGACCCCCTTAATTGACAAGTATCATGGCAAAAAAGATAAGTATCCCGACATTGACCAACAAGACGCCTCAGCCCAATTGCAATGGCTCGAAAGCGAACTCAGTCGCGACGACAAGGCGGATTGGGTAGTCGTGGTTGGTCACCATCCCATCTACGCCTTTACGGACAAAGACAACAGCGAGCGAGCCGATATGCAGACAAAGGTTGACCCCGCCTTGCGCAAGTACAAGGTCGATATGTACGTCTGTGGGCATATCCACAACTTTCAACACATCCAAAAGAACGGCATCGACTACGTGGTCAATACTTCCGGCTCGCTCTCCCGCACCAAGGTGAAGCCCATCGACGGCACCGTGTTTTGCGACGGTGGCCCCGGGTTCTCGCTTATCACCGCCACGCCCAAGTCGCTCACTCTCTCCATGATTGACCGCACGGGCAACGTTATCCATCAAGTCTCCCGCACCAAGTAGAAGGAGCTCTGTTTAGAGGTTTACAAGAGAAGCGCAGTGGATGCCGATTTCCGACATTCCACTGCGCTTTATGATTGTCTGAGCTGTTCCGCCAGGTGCCTATTTCTTGCCAATCTTCTTGAGGTCTTTCTCAAGGAGGGCATCGGGAGCCTTGGGCGAAATCATGTGATAGTCAAAGAAATAGACCTGCGAGTCGTCAGCTCCCATGAGCATCTTGTAGCAACGCGTCTTGCGGTTCTTCTCGGGGCCGACCTTGTGGAGGATGACGACGCCTTCCTCTTTGTTCTCAAGGGCCTCGCGGACTTCGCTCTCGTTCACGAGGCGGAAGTTGTTGGGGTATGCCTTGCGGATTGCGCCCTCGGTGCGGACGCTCTGCTCAAGGTCCGTCTTGACGAGGTAGAGGGTCTTTTCGGAGAGCGACTGGCTGTTCTTGTTATACATCAAGAGAGGCGTCTCGCTGATGAGGCTGGGGTTTGCCCTCATGGTCTCAACGTGGCGGAGCATGAAGCGTATGAAGGCCGGCAACTTATAGACCCACGCCTGGTCGGTGGCCGAGAGGTAGGCGAGGGGCACGGAGATGAGGTCCGGCATATTCTTAAGGTTCGTGCGGGGCTTGCCCATCAGGAGGCTGAGGTATACGTACTTGTCCTTGAGCTTGTCCTCGGGGTAGGTGACGGTCGTCGTCAAGAGGAAAGAGTAGCTGGGGTCGTTGCGCTTCTCTTCAAACTCTTTTCGCGAGATGTAGCCGACTTCTGTGACCTTCCAGTTGTTTTCCATGTCGGCTTTTACGGCCATGTTGAAGTCGCTGAACATATTGTCGTCCAATACGACGAGCGTCTTCGTTTTGTAGAAATTCTCGTAGTCGCTTGCCGTCGGCACGCAGTTCTGAGCGGCGGCGAGCATCGGGATTAGGGCCATGACGGCCGCGAGTAGTCTTTTCATGTCGCTTTGATAAAATTTTCTGACTGGTTAATGTTTAACGATAAATGTTGCGGAATGTTCCGTCTGTTGAGGTGCTATTTGGCTGTCGATTGCTCAACTTCGGCTGTCTCCTCCTTTTTCCGGCGGTGGAAAATCTTGTCCGCGTATTTGCGGAATAGCTGTCGGAAGGAGTTGAACTCCTCTTGAAACGAGATTCCGATTCCTTGCGTCGTGGGCGACGTGTCGTAAATAACGTCGTTGTTGGAGTGGGTGTAGGCCTTGGCGCGGACTGTTCCCTGGCGGTTTAGCTTGACCTCTACGTCAAAGTCGCCAATGAGCGAGCCGTCGCCGCCTGACGAGGCTGAGGCGTCGCGTCCGTAGCCAATGTTGCCGCTCAAGAGGATCTTGTTGTTGAGCATCTGCGTGGAGAGCGAGAGTTCGTACTCCTCGTTTGTCACTTCGTCGCCGGGGCGGTAGTTCACGCCAATGCCAATCTTGCGGTCGTTTTGGCTGAACATATCGCTCAGCTGGTTGCTGATAAGCTCTGAGGCTGTCGTGCCGAGGTAACTCGTGCTTTGCGTCGAGGCTTGCGAGCCTGTGCCTTGCGGGCTGTAGAATCGGTTGGCCGTAAGGAGCGAGAAGACCTGTCGGTTCATCTCCTCTTGCGTGTTGACCACTTGGTCGAAGGCGTATTGGTTGAAGTTTTGCGAGGAGGGAATCTCAATGTCGAAACGTATGTCGGGGTTGGTCAGCTTGTTGGATAAGATGATGTTGCAATTCACGGGGACGCGGCGTTTTAAGTCCGAGCTTACGTCTTCGCCACTGTTTTGCATGAGGTCGTAGAGCGAGGCCTTGAGCTTATACGTCGCCGTGAGGTCTATAATGGCGTCGTAGGGGCCTCCGTCCCACGTGATTACGCCCCCGTTGTTGATGTCGAACTTCTTGTTGATAATGTTCTCAAACGAGAAGTTGTATTGTCCGCTCTCTATTTCGTATGTCCCTTGCATTGTCAGCTCTCCAACGCGGTCTACGGAGACGAGCACCTGCCCGCGTCCGCGCCCTGCAAGCTTATTGCCCGTCTGCGGGTTTATGACGACGGACATCTCGGCATCGGGCGTGATGTTTAGGTTCAAGTCGGCCGACGTGCCGAGGCCAATGCCTACCGTCTGGGCCACGACCTCCTCGTCGGGCTTCTTGAAAAGGATGTAGTCCTGCATCCCAATGTCCGACTTGGCCGACGGGGCGACAGTGAAGACTGAGCCGGGTCTCGTTCGGGCGTCAATACCAATGTGGATGGCATCCGTCAGACCCGAAATCTTCATACGTCCCGAACCAAAGACCGTGCCATAATACGACGGGCTGTCGTGAGACGTTGTCTGCAAGAGCAAAGCGTTGTCCACGTCGAAAAGGAGGTTGAAGTCGAGGCCGGAGAACATATCGTGGTCCATATTCCCGTAGAAGACGCCATGACCCTTGCGCCCGTCGCTAAAGCGTATGTTGTTGAACACCAACGAATTTGGCGATATGTAGAGCGAGTCGTTATGGTCAATGTGGTACGTGACGTTCGTCTGCATGACGCGGAAATAGTTGTCGTCGTTCATCTTTAGCCGCGCGTCGAGGAGGATGTTGTCAAGCTGCCCGTGCAATCGCAGCCTTCCACTTGTCGAGCCGCGCCATTGGTCAATGCAAGCGTCGAGATAGAAGTTGAGGAATCCCGTCGAGAGGCTGTCAATGTCAAAACGCAAGTCCATGCGCGACTTTGCCACGTCCACATATCCCGTGGCCAAAGCCCTCGGTACGCCGCCCGTCACAATGTCGAGACCTATGTCGACACGCGAGTCGTCGGGCGACCATGTCGTCGTGATGTCCATGTGCTCAAGGCTGTCGCCGTTAACCTTCAGCCTCTCAATGCTGGCCGACGAGAGGAGACGGATGTCGCCCAAGACGGCGCTTATCTGCGCGTCGGCGTACAAGTCGCCCTCAAGGCTGTATTTCGATGTCGCGTCGGTCTTCAAGAGCCGTTCGAGGACTATCTTATTGAGTTCCAGGTGAAGGGTGTCGTCGGGGCTTGCCGAGGCCACGCCTTGCGCAATCATCGAGTGGTCGCCCGACGCGAGGCTGAAATTGCCAACCCCGACACGCCCCGGGCTGATGTCGAAACGGCACGAGTCCAAGACCCACGTCCAGCCATTGACCAACAGCTGCGAGCGGTCAATACCCACCCTCGCCACGACGGCATTGTCGGCATTGCGCCATAACGTCGCGTCGGCATTGACAAAGCCGCCCTCCTTCTGACCGTCCGATTTGAGCCAATTGGCGTCGGCCACAATGTTGTCGTCCTGTGCCTCGGCCGACAGGTGGAACCCGCGCACCGTCCCCATGACGGGGGCTGTGACATGGTCGGACTTCAGGCCCACGCCGAGCAAACCGTTGTTCATCATTACAGCCACATGAAGCCCAGCCGTCTCTGCGGATGAATACCGCAAAGTGTCGAGGCTCAGGTGCGCCCATGCCGTGCGTGTCTCCGAGTCTACACTGCCGCGGATTGTGAGGCTGTCCGATACGTTTACGTCCGGGACGAACATACGCGCCAATTTGCGCGACTGCGCCACGCAGAGCGAGAACTCGGCTTTCTTGACCGTCTTCGACGTTTCGCCCGGCGGGACAAGGCTGGGCATGGCGGCCGCAAAGAGTGAACGGTATTCGCCAAACATCTCCGACAGGTCGAAGTTGCACATTGCCGAGCCTTCGCAAATGTCTGACGATACGGAGACTACGTGCCGCCCCAAGGTGTCGATGTCAAGCGACGCAACAAATTCGCTGGAGTATATCGTGTCGGACCTATTGGCCAAAGCCACGTCCACAAAGCCAACCTCCGCCTTGGCGGTCTGCGGGTCAAGGCCTATGGTGCTCGCCTTCATGCGGAAAGAGGTCCACGCGTCGGGCGTGAAGACCGTTTCGGAGAAGCGGCCAAGTCGGACGGTGTCGGCCTGCATGGTGAGCGATGCAATGGGTTGCCAACCGCCGGCCTCGTACTCGCCCACGGCAATGAGGTGGCCAAAGCATGGCTCGTCGATATTGAGAACCCCGGTGACGTTGCGGCCGTCTACCACGCCGTGGATTCGCATCTCGGGGAGGGCGACGCCCTTGATGTCCAACCGGTCAACGCCGCCGCGCACTGTGGCATAGCGCAACTTGTCGCGGTCGGTGCGCCCGATGACCGAGAAGTTCGCCGTCAGGAGGTCAATTGCGCCGCCCGTGAATGCCGTCGGTGCGGCATCTACTTCAACCTTTGTGTCGAAGTCCATCGTGTGCCACTTGTCGTCCGAGTGGACTGTCGAGTAGAGCTTCAGATTGTCTTTCCCCGACGATATGGAGACACCCATTGAGCCGTCGCCATTGTCCACGTCGAAAACGGCGTTGCCCGAAATCTTCATGACGACATCTGAAATCGCGGTCGGAAGTGGGGCGTTGGACCCCGCCAGGTGGCAGATGTCCGTCGGGGCGGCTCGTCCGTCTATGGAGAGCTTTGCCCATGAGAGACGCTGTTTGTCCGCCATGTGACACATTCCCGATATTACGACATACGAGGCGTCGCCCACCGATAGTCTCAGCCTTCGGAGGTCTATCAACTGTCCGTCCACACGTCCGCTGACCGACATCCCTATCCTCGGGACTTCTCGCCCTGCGGCAAGGCTCAACACCTTGGATGTCAACTTCATGCTCGGGATTTCCACCCGTGCCGAACGGATGCCTGCCGTATCGACAACGACGCTCAACTCGTCGACACGCGCCAAGCTGCCGTCAATCGTCATGTTGCCATGCCGGAAGCTGATTGTGTCCGACCGCATTGTCACCGTGCCGTTGAGGCCTACCGACACGTCCTCATAGTCCGGCAGGCGCATCGAGACGTGGGAGATGATGCCCCTCACGTTGGTGCTGTCGGTCAAGAGGCTGTCGAGCTGTATGTTCACGTCCTTAATTCTCAGCGGCTTACTGCCCGCCGGCTCGTAGGAGAGGCGGCTCTCCCCTATCTGCAAACGCTTAATGTCGACACTCACATTGCCTCCCGCCGACACGCTGTCGCTCCCCGCCATGGCTGCTATGTTCAGCGTTCCGTCAGCCATTCGGCGGAGGCGCAAATCGAGGCTGTCCACCTTGACAAACTCCAGTCCGATGCGCCCCGACAACAAGTCGGGCCACGACACGTCCGCCACGGCGCGGCTAACGCCAGCCATGGGCAACGAGTCGGCGTCTGAAATGACGACATCAGAAATCTCTATCGTGGAAAAGGGGAAGAATCGCAGCGTCCCGACCTCAACAGGCAGCCCCAGACCCTCGGACAAGCAACGCCCGACGACACCTCCAGCCCATCGCTGGACAGAGGTCAACTGCACAAGCCCGATGCATAGTAGCAAGGCAAACATTGCCGCAAACACCGTAGCCCATAACGCTTTAATAATCTTTTTGCTATATTTGCCCATTAAACGAGGCTATCTGGGGAAGACAAAAATAGGCAAAAGACCTATTCCCCAATCCGTAATAACGGCAAAAACACAGGCGGCGTATCTCTATCGGACTCTTCTTCATCAAGCCTTGTGACATTATGTCGCGCCGTCATATTCTTTCGAACACGAATGTCCACCTTCATATTAGGCATCGAGTCGTCTTGTGACGACACATCGGCGGCCGTCCTTTCCGACGGGCAGGTCCTCTCTAATGTCACGGCCAGCCAGGCAGTCCACCTCCGCTATGGCGGTGTGGTCCCCGAGCTTGCGTCGCGAGCTCATGAGCAAAACATTATTCCCGTAGTAGACAAGGCTTTGGCGGATGCCGGGGTCAAGGCGGAAGAGCTTGCCGCCGTGGCGTTCACGCGTGGTCCGGGCCTTATGGGTTCGCTCCTGGTGGGTGTCTCTTTTGCCAAAGGTTTTGCAATGGCGTTGGGTAAGCCCATCATTGAGGTTAACCATCTTCAGGCGCACGTCTCGGCGCATTTCATCATTGAGGAGGGGAAGCAATTGCCCGAGTTCCCGTTCCTCTGCCTGCTCGTCTCGGGCGGCAATAGCCAAATCCTCCTGGTCAAGGACTACATGGACATGGAGATTATCGGTCAGACCATCGACGATGCCGCGGGCGAGGCTTTTGACAAATGTGCCAAGGTCATGGGCTTAGGCTATCCTGGCGGCCCCGTAATAAACAAGCTCGCCAATGAGGGCGACCCTAAGGCATTCGCCTTTGCGCGTCCGCACGTCAGTGGCTACGATTACAGCTTTAGCGGCCTCAAGACCTCGTTTCTCTACACCCTCCGCGACGAGCTAAAGAAAGACCCCGACTTTGTCGAGAAGCGCAAGGCCGACCTCTGCGCTTCGCTCCAACATACCGTCATAGACATCCTGATGAAAAACCTCACCCGCGCGGCTGTCGACTTGGGAATCAAGAGTGTCGCCGTGGCAGGCGGCGTGTCGGCCAATAGCGGTCTGAGGGACGCCTTCGTCAAGCTCCACGAGAGCCGCGGCTGGAACGTCTTCATCCCCAAATTCGCCTACACTACCGACAATGCGGCAATGGTCGCCTCGGCCGGTTTCCGCAAGTTCCAAAAGAATATGTTCACGACACTCGATGCCGCGCCGTATTCTCGCACAATCATATAAACAAAACGCCATGCCCAACACCCCTAAAGCCCACAGGCTCAACGCCAAATACGTCATGACCAAAGTAGGGGGCGAGGCCGTTGTCGCCCCCATTTGCGACTCGACGGTCGACATGGGTCAGATTATGAGCGTTAACGCCACGGGCGCAAAAATCCTCGACTGCCTGAAAGAGGGAATGACCGACAGCCAGGTGGCCGAATCCTTCATAAGGCAATACCCCAACGCCAAGCCTGAGATTGTCCGCGAGAGCGTCGGCCGCTTCATTGACGAGATGGTTGACAAGGGCATCCTCGAACCCGAGGACGACGTCTTGTAGCCCTCACGCCCTCCCAAAGCCATAAATGCGCAAACAACGGCTCGCGCATACCAACTTGTTGCACCACCAATACAGACACAGACCATGGAACAGATTGAAGAAGAGGCCATAAGCGTGGCCGTGGCCGACTTCCGTCTGGACATACGCGCCATTGGCGTGAAGCTGTCCGACGGGGGATTCTGTGGCTTTGGAATCACGCGCCCGTCTCGAATGTGGAAACCGCAACCGTCTGACATTATCGTCATTACGCTTACCAAGGCGACGGGTATTAAGAAGATTGAGAACGCCAAGGCGCAATTCGCGTCACCCATAGGCCCCGACCATCCCGATTGCGACTGGACGCTCCAAGTGACCGACAATGCGGAGTACATCACCATACTCTACCCCAAAGGCCCCGTGAGGGCGGCGCAGATTGAGTTGCGCGGCACAATTGCCACCATGCAGGTGGAGACCTTCGACCCTTTGGAGACGTCCGTCTCGCCATATCTTTACCCGCTTTTCAACATCTTTTTGTCGCGGTTGCTGATTCACCGCGGGGGATTCCTTATCCATTCGTCCGTCGTATGCACGGGAATTGGCAAAGGCCTCCTCTTCACCGCCAAGTCTGGCACGGGCAAGAGCACCATAGCCAAGCTGTTCAACAAGAATAGCCGCGCCGTGACCATCAACGACGACATGGTGGCCATACGTCCCCCGCAGAGCCTTGGTGAGCTTCCGAGGGCGTATAACATCCCGATGTCCGCATATAGGCAACGCCCCGCGTCGACAACCCTCCGCGCCGTCTTTGCCATCAGCCAGTCGCCTACAAACGTGATGTCGCCCATTGAGTCCGACGCGGAGAAGGTGTCCCTAATGCTCGCCAACGTGATACAACAGCCCCTCGACGAGTGGAACACGCGCACCATTGCCCGCAACGTATGGCAATGCTTCGGCGGCCTCCACGCCTTCCGTCTTGGCTTTGAGCCGAGCGGGGCTGTTGTCGGTCTGATTAACAAGACGTTAAACGAGCTGGGCAAGCCTCGTCCTCGCGCCTTGTATTAGCCCAAGCATTCCAGGCATGGCGACAGAGACCAATAAGCAGGGCCTCCTGATTTCCAAGGCTCTTAAAATGGGGCTGCGCGTCCGTCTGCGCGTAGGTGGGCAAAGCATGACGCCGTCCATTCTCTCGCGCTCGTGGATTGTGGTGCGCCCGCTTGACCAAAACGAAATCCCGAGAATTGGAGATGTCGTAATGTTCCTTTCCGACCGTGCGCCGAGCCCCTGCTTCGTTGTCCACCGCGTGATATGGACCGACGGCGAGCAGATTACGACACAGGGCGACTCCAACATCACCCCCGACGAGACGCACCACTATACGAAAATTGTCGGCATCGTCGTGAGTCGCGAGTTCCTCGGGATGCGCTTCATGATGCGCCCCAACGCGTGGACCCGATGGATTCTCCATCACTCCCGCCCCGCGCACAAGATTAATCATCTGATTGCAAGGCTATTGTCGAGGGTGGCAGGCCTCTTCCCCCGTCGCGAAGAAGAGGAGGACGCCGCATGAAGACGGCAAGCGTCATTGCCCGCTCGCTGAGCCTTGTCTGGCAGTCGTCGCCTCGGCTGACGCTGCTCATGGGGCTGTGCGTCATTGTCCGCGCGGTTCTGCCGCTCGTTGTCTTGTACACAATGGGCGTTCTTGTCGACGCCACTCTCGATGCCTATCCCACCTTCAAAGCCTCGCTGCCCGACGGGCTTACCCTCATCGCGAAGTCTCTCGCCATGTTTGGCGTGACCATGTTTGCCAACTACGCCATGCGCTCCCTCTCCGACCTCCTGAGCGGCGAGCTTGGCGAGAAGATTCGTGCAAACGTCGCGCGACGCACTCATGCCCAGATGAGCCGCCTGAGCTATCAGACCATGCAAAGCCCTATGTTTCAGACGGAAGCCTTCCGCGCAATATCGGGCTCCACAGAGCGTCCCGTCCGCATCTTCTTGTCCGCCATTGGGCTCGTGCAGTCGGTCTTGACGTTTTGCATCCTTGGCGTGTGGATGTGCGGCGTGGCGTGGTGGTTGCCGTTGCTTGCCATGATGGCCGGTGCGCCAACACTCGCGTCGCGCATTGTGGCATCGCGTCGCTCGTTCGAGCTACGCAAGGCGCAGACCGTGGGGGAGCGTAAGCTGCTCTATTACAATAGGGTATTGACCAACCATATCTATGCTCCCGAGATTCGCCTCTTCGGCATCGCCCGATTCTTCGAGACGGCATTTGACAACGTCCGCCGACGATTGGCAGACACTCGGAAAGAGCAAAACCGCCGTTCCGCCACGACGGAAGTCTTGGCGTCGGCAGTGTCGACGGTCGTCATGTTGGCCGTCTTCGTAAGCGTAATAATATTATTGTCCACCGACGACGGCGGCAGCATTGGTCAACTGGCCATGTGCCTCATGACCGTACGCCGTGCGGACTCGGCGGTGAGCGATGCCGCCCAGCGGACCGTAGGCCTACATAGCCAAAGCCTCTACGTCCGCTCGCTCATGGAGTTCCTCGCCATGAAGGGCGACTCCGAGAACCGCACGAAACGTTTCCCCTCGACTTTTAACGCGCTGAACGTGAGTAATGTATGCTTCAGCTATCCCGAATCGGGACGCCATGCCCTTAGTGGCGTGAGCATGAGTATATGCCGTGGCGAGGTTGTAGGCATTGCGGGAAGCAACGGAAGCGGCAAGTCGACGCTCGCCATGATGCTGTGCGGCCTGTTGCGTCCCGACAGCGGCAGTGTGGACATTGACGGCGTAAGCCTGGCGGACATATCGCCCGACGAGATTTCGGCGCACGTCACCGCCGTCTTCCAGGACTTCCGAATCTATTGCGCCAAAGCCCGTGAGAACATACACTTTGGCAACTTCGCCTCGCAGCCCGACGACGACCGGATGCGCGGTGCCGCCCGCCAAGCGGACATTGACGCGCTCCTGGCGTCGCTGCCCGATGGCTATGCCACAGAGTTGGGAGGCGAATTCCCCGGTTCCGAGATGTTCAGCCGCGGCGAATGGCAACGCCTCGCCATGGCTCGCGCCCTCTATTCGCGGGCGGACATCTTCATCCTCGACGAGGCCGCATCGGCACTCGACCCCTCGGCGCGGAGGGTCATGCACGACACCATACGCCGCCTGCGCAAGGAGGGGAAGACGGTAATCCTCATCTCCCACTCCGCCGAGACGTTGAGCGTGGCCGACCGCGTCTATCGCCTTGTTGGCGGACGCCTCTAAGCCTCGCCCTTGCCGCCGCCAAAGCCGAAGGGCACCTCCATGGGCTTATTGCCCTTAATCGGGCCGAACTTCTGCTCGTAGTTGGAGACATTCTCGCTGAGGGCGGCGAGGAGCTTCTTGACGTTGTCGGGGGTCATGATGACGCGCGACTTGACCGTAGGCTGCTGGATGCCCGGCATGGCGCGGATGAAATCGATGATGAACTCGGACTCGGAATGCGCAATGAGCGCAAGGTTGGCATACGTGCCTTCTGCCACGTCGGGCGGCAGGGTGATGCCCAGCTTTTTCTGCTGTTCTTCCATGTGTGGGTATCTTCTGGGTGTGGATATATAAATGTAAAGATATAAAAAATGCATCCGCCGCATAACTGCGCAATTCGCCCTCCGCTCTTCAAAAAAAGGGCTGAAATATTTCAAGATGTCAAAATAAAGGCATATTTTTAGCAAGTCTAATTAATATCAGAATAGCGACATACCCATAAAACATGGAGAATAAAGACATACGTGAGACCGTCAAAGAACTCTTTACCAAATACTTAGAGGTACAGGGACACCGAAAGACGCCCGAGCGTTTTGCCATATTGGACGAGATATATAGCCGAAAAGGACACTTCGACATCGAGGAGCTCTACTCTTACATGAAAGAGAAGAACTACCGCGTGAGCCGAGCCACTCTCTACAATACGATTGACCTCCTGATGGAGTGCCGCCTCGTCATAAAACTCCAATTCGGCAAGAATCAAGCCCAATATGAGAGGGCCTACGACGCCAAGCCTCACGACCACCTGATATGCCTCGGCTGCGGCAACATAATCGAGGTGCCGGACAACCGCGTGGCCGCCCTGATTGAGGAGGCCGCCGAGAAGGAGCAGTTCCTCGTTTCGCACCACTCCCTCTACATTTACGGGCTTTGCAGCAAATGCACGCAGAACAATAAGCGACTGCCGGACTTTAAGCAAGCAGAGAAATAGCCATTGGCGCAAGCCAAAACAGCGCACAAAACGACAGGCGCATCGGCGACGGAAGGGTGCTACATCCCCCCCTGCGCCGATGCGCCTGTGGTGTGTGTGAAGGGGGGGGGAGGTTTTCCAACTTGGGGTGTAGACTCTTCCTCACATAAGTAGAGCTCAAAAAGCGGATGCCCCCCGGGTCCAGTATAAAGAGAATTAGACGCCATCTTTGAAAGAATGGGCAAGTCGAAAAAAGAGTGGCGCCGACACAAGTAGCCTCGGGAGGCGCCCCCCCATACGTACGTCGCCACACGCCTGACGGTGAACCATAAAGGCCAATCATGATGCAAAATGGCGCGGCCGCCAATCGCATAATAAACCGAAATAGATTATTTTCGCGAAAGGCCGCAATATGGGCGCGGCAAGGGCAATAATTAGAATCCCGAACAACACAAAAATACAAGATGATACAAGAAGTTGGCCAAGAGGCCGAAATGCTGACCGACGCGGCCGGCGAGATGGTAGAGCAACAGTCTCTCAACGTTATAGACCTCTTTTTGGCAGGCGGATGGATTATGTGGGTGTTGCTGGCCATGTCAGTCTACGCCGTTTACGTCTTCTTCGAGCGCAACGCCGCCTTGCGCAACGCCCTGAAAGAGGACAAGAATTTCATGAGCAAGATTAAGGACTACATCCACAGCGGTAACATCGAGAACGCCCGCAACCTATGCGAGCAGACCGACAACCCTGTGGCGCGTCTCGTGGCCAAGGGCATCAGCCGTATCGGTCGCCCTCTCAACGACATCCAGACAGCCGTGGAGAACGCCGGCAACATCGAGGTGGCGCGTCTTGAGAAGGGGCTTGCCAGCCTGGCCTCCATCTCTGGTGGCGGCCCAATGATTGGCTTCCTCGGCACCGTTACGGGCATGATTGAGGCCTTCTTCCAAATGGCCAGCGCGGGCAACAACATCGAGGTCAGCTCGTTGGCAGGCGGCATCTACACAGCTCTCGTCACGACCGTAGGCGGCCTCATTGTCGGCCTCATTGCCTACTTTGCCCACAACTACCTCGTTAGCCGTGTGGACCGCGTCGTCGCAACGCTTGAGACCCGCACCATGGAGTTCATGGACCTCCTCAACGACCCGACAGCCTAACGCCAGAAAGGAGCGATAAACATGGCACTCAAAAAAGGTCAAAAAATTAGCTCGACGTTCAATATGTCGTCGATGACCGACATCATTTTCTTGTTGCTCATCTTCTTCATGCTGACCTCGACGCTCGTCCACCCCAACGCCCTCAAACTGGTGTTGCCGCAAAGCAAGAACCAGACCTCGGCCAAGCCTCAGACCTCGGTCTCAATAACGGCCGACTTGCGCTATTATGTCGAGACAAAGCGCGTCTCATACGACGAACTCGAACCCGCCTTGCAAGCCAAACTGGGGCAGGAACCAGAGATGTACATCGCGCTCCACGTCGACGAGACCGTACCCATGCGCGAAGTCGTCAAGGTCATGAACATTGCCAAGAAGAACAAGTATAAACTCATATTGGCCACGCGAGCCAAATAATGGAACAGAACAGCTCAGATAAAAATTACCGCGGTCGCGGATTTGTGGGCACAGTGCTGTTCCACATCGTCCTCGCCCTCCTCTGCTACTATACGACCATGACGGCCGAGCGGAAAGAGGAGGAGGGGCTGCTGCTCAACTATGGCTTTACGCCCGACGGTAGCGGCTCCGAGGAGCCTGCGCCCGCACAAGCCAGCCAGCCCACGCAGTCTGCTCCCGCAGAGTCGCAACCCGAACCTGAGCCAGAAGAAGAGGCCAAGCCTTCGGAGCCCGCAGAGGCGGCAGAGCCAAAAGCCGACGGACAAACCACCTCGACGCAAGACTTTGAGGAGGCGGCGGCACTGGCCGAGGCCAAGAAACGCGCCGAGGCGGAGGCCAAGGCGAAAGCCGAAGCCGAGGCAAAGAAGAAAGCCGACGAGGCTCGCGCCAAGGCAGAGGCCGAGGCCAAGGCGAAAGCCGAAGCGGAGGCAAAAGCCAAGGCAGCCGCAGAAGCCAAGGCAAAAGCTGAGGCGGAAGCCAAGGCTAAGGCAGAGGCAGAGGCCAAAGCAAAAGCCGAAGCAGAGGCAAAACGCAAAGCTGCCGCCGCCGAAGCGGCTCGCAATGCCGTCAGCAAAGGATTCTCGGGCAAGGGAACAGGCACAAGCGGCAGCCAAGGTAACGGCACTGGTCAAGGCAACCAAGGCAGCCTGACCGGCGGTGCGACAGGCTCAACAACGGGCGGCGGCTCAGGCCACGGCTCCAGCTTCTCGCTCGAAGGGCGTTCGCTCGAAGGTACGTTGCCAAAACCGTCGGTCAAGGTGCAAAGCCCGGGCAAGGTGGTTGTCGAAATCGTAGTCGACAAGAACGGAAATGTCGTGAGCGCCAACGTCAAGATGCAAGGCACGACAATTCAGGACCAGAAGGTATGGGCCGCCGACATTGCCGCCGCCAAGAAGGCCAAGTTTAACGCCGACCCGTCGAAGCCCGTAACGCAGCGCGGAACGATAACCTACAATCACATTGTGAATTAGAGACAGCTACCAGGGCGTTTGCCGTGGGCTGTCACCTTCGTGCCGGTGGTCGCCGTGGGCGCAGATGTGTATGCGGGGCGGCCTCAGCGGAATCCGACATCCCAAAAAAAAACAGCGTGTCGCAATGGTTATGAAGAAGACTTCACTTAGCGAGGCGGCCATTGACACCACGTGGCGCAAGGGCATGGCCTCGCTGCTGACCATTGGCGAGAGGGCTAAGGTGTGGGAGTCGGGCTATGTAATAGACTTGCCGCGCCGCGCTGAACTCTTCTGCGAGAACGACAAGGCGGACACCCTGTATTACATCCGCTCGGGGAAGCTAAAGATAGAGATTGGCCGCCAAGACGACGAGGGCGTCATCGTCGGGCTGCGCGGACCGGGGGAGATTGCCGGATACCGCGCCATAATTGCGGGCGAGAAGCATTCGACGACAGCCACGGCCATAGAGCCGACGGAGCTTGTTGGAATCTCGCGGAGGCTTGCGCTCGACATATTTGCCCAAAACACAAAAATGGCCGGGCAAGTGACGCGCATCATGGCCAAGCAGGTGAAGGACGCGCAGCATCGCCTCTGGGCCATGACCCACAAGCAGTTGCGTGGCCGATTGGCAGACAGCCTCCTGTTCTTGTGCGACACCTTTGGCTACGCGGCGGGGACGCAATGCATCGACATTCTCCTGACGCGCGAAGAGTTGGGCCAACTCTCGAACATGAACACGGCGAACGCCATCAGGACGCTCGCCACTTTTGTGACCGAAGGAATTATCGAGACCAAAGGGCGAAGCATAGCAATCTTGGACGAAGAGGCTCTCAGGAGAACGTCCGAGATTGGTTAAAACGGTGATAATCAACTGATAGTGAAGATACTCGATAAATACATCATAAAGAAGTTCCTCGGGACGTACTTCTTTATCGTGGCCATAATACTGGCCATCGTCATCGTCTTCGACCTCGTCGAGAAAGTTGACGACTTCATGGACAGCCACGCCCCACTCTCGGCCATTGTCTTCGACTACTACTTGAACCTCTTGCCCTACTATGCCAATATGCTCTCGCCGCTGTTGGTGTTCATTGCCGTAATATTCTTCACGTCGAAGATGGCGGGGCAGACTGAGATTGTGGCCATCTTGGCCAGCGGCGTCAGCTTCCGTCGCCTCATGTTCCCCTATTTTGTGGGCTCGTTCATCATTGCGGTAATAACATTCGTCTTGGCCAGCTGGGTAATCCCCCTTGCCAACAGGACGCGCATTGACTTTGAAAACAAATACGTCAAGAGCCGCCGGGAGACGGGTCTTGCCGATATGCACATGCAAATCTCCCCGGGCGTGTACGTCTACATGGGGCGTTACTACTCCTTCCGCGAGAGTGGCGACAGGTTCGACATCCAAAAATTCGACGGCAAAAAGATGGTGTCCCGCCTGGCGGCCCGCACTATAACCTACGACTCCATCACGACGCGGTGGAAGCTGCGCGACTGCACAATATGGGACTTTGAGGCCGACGGCATACGCCACAAACTCAGCACCGTTGCCGAGATTGACACCTCCATCAACATCCGCCCGTCGGACTTCAAGAAAGAGCGCAAGAGCTTCGAGATGATGACCTCCACCGAGCTGACAACCCACATCTCCGAGCTTGTGGAGCGCAACATAGGCAACACCGAGGAGTTCGCCATCGAGCTATATAAACGGCGGGCCACGCCCTTCGCGTCGTTCATCCTCACCCTTATCGGCGTGAGCCTCTCGTCGCGTAAGACGCGCGGCGGAATGGGCAAGTATATCGGCATAGGTCTCGTGTTGAGCTTTGTCTACATCCTCTTCCTGACCGTCTCGCAGACGTTTGCCATCAATGGCAATATGCCCCCTCTCCTGGCCGTTTGGCTGCCTAATATATGCTTCGGCATCATTGGTGCCGTCCTCTACGTCAAGGCTCCGAAGTAGACCTTTTCCTCCCCTAAAGCAGCTGATAATGAGACGCATAATAACTTTTTTGGCAATGACGGTTGCGACCCTGGCCGCCCTCGTCTTGCCCCAAGGGTGCGACAAGAGCGACACCAAGCTGCACCACATCTACATAACCTGCCGCACGGACAAGCTTGCCCCAGGCGACACGACCCTCATGACGGCACACCCATACCCCGAGGACGCCAACACGGGATTTCCCCACGCGCCGCTCGTCTGGGCAAGCTCTGACACCACCGTTGCCACCATTGACCAGGCGGGCATTGTCTCCGCCCTTAAATTTGGGCAGACAACCGTCACCGCCACGTTTGGCCCGCTTGTTGCCGAGCGCACCGTTGTGGTCTCCACCACGGCGGAGATGAGCGACCCCTTGCTGCTGCGCTTCCTCCTCGACCGATTCGATACCAATGGCGACGGCGTACTGGAGGGATACGAGACCGCATCGACGGCGGGACTGGACTTGACCGACCTCGGGAAATGGGCTGGCGAGGACACCGTGGACCTCACGGGGTTGGATAACTTCGTAAACATCCAGACCCTCCGCATCGAGCGGCTCAACATGAAGGGTTTGGACCTGCGCGGATTGAGCCGGCTGCGCGAGGTGCACATCGACGCCTGCGGAATTGAGAGCATCGACCTCCGTTACTGCCCCTTCTTGTGCGACATACGCATCATGGCGTGTAGCAACTTGCGCGAGGTGACGCTTGGCAGCATGGCAGAATTTGGGCGCAACGACCTGCGGACGCTCCACATCTCGCGATGCGACATTTCCGAGCTGGACTTGACGCGGTGCGGAGCCACGTTGTGGGACATCGACGTGACGGGCAACCCCCGCCTCGCAACCCTCGACCTGAGCGTCGACACCATGCTCCACTCCGCCATCTACACCTGCGGCACGACAAGCGTGACATGGCCTGAGGGTGTGAGCCTCGACGAGGTCATTCGCCCCGAGTGCGAGTAGGGTGGGGCGGCCACCTCATCTTCCTCCGCTCTCTCCTCCACACCTCTTAATCCACAAGACAACCGACACACAGAATGAAAAGACTTAGACGAATCGTGACCTTGTGCGCAGCCCTGTATGCGGCCGTGGCTGCGGAGGGGCAGAGCCTCTGGATGACCCTCCGGCCCTACGATACCAAGATTATGGAAGTGGCCGACACCATCCTGCCCGGCGGCGACACCCTCTTCCTCCGCATTGAGCAGCCCGACACGACCAAGTTGAAAGACCTGCTCAACGAGGAGGAGTTCCGCGAGCGTCGGATAAACAAAGCCGGCTTCATGCTCAACTATCGCCCCATCGACGCCCAGTTCACTTTCGAGTCGCAATATACACCCAAGGCGCGGCGCGACACTTTCCTTATGCGTACCAAGTCGCTCGGCGTTGACTACAATTTTGCCGACCCCGCGGGGCTGGACCCCATTGACCGCGCGCGCATGGACATCATCTTCGCCCACCCCGAGCTGATGCGCTACACGTGGAACGAGATTCCCGACCTGCTGAAAGACATACGCGAGGGGCGCCTCTTGGACAGCAAGGAGAACGACAACGAGAGGCTTTCGAAAATCTTCAAGCCCGACGTAGCCTTCATTGTCGACGAGCTCAAAGCCAAGAAAGTTGAGGAGGTGAACCCCTGGACGCTGAGCGGAGTGGAGAACCTGCAATTCTCGCAGCTCTACGTGAACAACTGGATTAAGGGCGGCGAAAACTCGGCCTCGCTTCTTCACGACTTCCGATGGAAAGCCCTATTCGTCAAGGACCGCAGCCAATGGGAGACCAACGTCACCAGCAAGCTCGGCCTGACGTACACGTCGACCCTCAAGGGCCGCGTCAGCGACGACCTCTTGGACATCAACTCAAAATACGGCTTCAACGCCGTCAACAAGTGGTATTACTCATTCCTCTTCTCGTTCAAGACGCAGCTCTTCCGCAATTACAGCAGCAGCGACATTGAGAAGGAGAGCCCCAAGTCTACGCTCCTCTCGCCGGCATATCTGCAGTTCATCTTCGGTATGGACTACAAGCGCGGCGACGACCTCTCAGTCCTCCTCTCGCCATATACGGGAATCATCACCGTCGTGGCGGACACGGCAGACATCGACCCCACGAACTTCGGCATCGACGAGGGCAAGAGGGCGGACTTCATCAACGGTTTCTCCATCACCGTCAACTGGAAGAAGACAATCATGTACGGCGTCTATTACATTACCCGTGTCGAGCTGTTCTATGAGTATTTCCGTAAAAACGGAAACAAGAGGTTCGACTGGGAGAATGTCTTTGAATTTCAGATTAATAGATTCATCTCGACGCGCCTAAATCTCGAACTCAGGTATTTTGACAACGAGAGCGAGAAGTTCCAGGTGAAAGAGAATTTCTCCATCTCGTTCAAATATTCATTCTGAGGCGACGAGTTTGGCACGAGGATTGCATAAATCCTTGTAGGTGATTTTTCATAGTTTTAGAGTTTTATTTGGTTTTAATGGTTTTGCCGGCAAGTTGTGAAACTTGCCGGTTTTTATTTTCTTGGGGTGGGGGGGGGCGGCTCTTTCATTTACATCATCAAATCATCATGAGTAACGGCCTCCCTCCTGTTTCAACCTCCGCTGGTCTGAAAGGCCGTACCTCAGTAACCGGGTACATACGCGAAACGGATGTGCCCGGACGGAAGTCCAGAAACTACATTCCGGCCACATCGACCCAGTGGTTGCGCTTGGGACTAAAAATAACTCGCCAAGTGGTCTAAATGAAATAGCCGTGGGGGTGGGGGAAGAAAAACGTTATGATTATCCGCAAAATACACAAAACTTCTACGTCAAAACAGGCGAAAGTTTGTATCTTTATGTCAGAAAGATATTCAAGATGAAACTGTTAGACTTTTGCAAGCAATTCGACGGCGAGGAGGCGTGTGAGAAGCATCTT
>JALEMI010000024.1 GCA_022768325.1 Bacteroidales bacterium | reverse complement strand
CACCCGCACCAACGGTCCACCGTCGCCCGTAAACATCCCGCAGCAACCCTCAAAGAAGCTCTCCACGTCAAATCCCTCGTCCATCACGAATTTCGCCCCGCTCTCTTCAAGACCCCTGATGCGGTCCAAGGCGTAGCTCCTGATCTTCCCCAGCGCGACGTTTCGCGCCACTACGTACCACCGCCTACGGCTCACTTTCAAGGCATACGGCTCAATCTCTATCTCAGTGGCGCCTGCATCAAACCGCTTGTAGTTAATTCTCAAGACCGAGTTCCGCCGCATAGCCTCCGTTATCGTCGATAGCCATCGCCGCCCCGACGGAATCTCTTCAAACACAATCCTCCCCTTCAAACTCTGGTCCGCAATCAGCTGATTAAGTGTGGCGTACGAGTCCAAAAGCCATTTCCGGGTGTTGTCTTTCGACCCGTCGTCAAGGCCCTCAATGTGGTACGTGTCGTCACCCGTGTCGCACACAATGTCAACGCCAAAGCTCTCCCGTATCGCCTCCCGATGCCGGTGGAATGTCCGCAGGGAATACGGCTCCCCGTTCTCATTAAGCGATGAGTTCTCCCACGCCTCCGCAATGCAGCGGAATGTCGTGCCGCGATTGTTCCGAACGTATTCAATCAGCCAGACGTATCGTCCAAAGAGGTTGTTGCGCATATTTTAAAAACTAAGGCGTCGGGGCAAAATTACTCTTTCTCACCTCTCCACGGGAATGTCGCCCGCCCGGTTGTTCCACAGGAACCACATCGACCCGTCTCCCGACGCAAAGAACTCACCGCGGCTCGTGGTCGCCACAAGGCCTACGCCGTCCTCCCCAATGCTTCGGAATTCCCCAACGCTCCTGTTGCCGCAAAATCGTTCCGTCCATTCCAGCCCATCAGCCGAGCTCTCCAGTCGGTGTCTGTCCTTCGGGCTGATGCGTATCATCTCGTCATGCCATGTTACTGTCTCTGCCATATTTTTCTCGTTTTTTGGTTCTTGTTCTTTAGCAAAGCTACATTTCCGCTATGCCATTACGTGGCACATTGCGCCTCTTTTGCTTCTTTTTGTCGCAAGCTGTTTTACCGCTTCCGAGGGTCTGTAATCTGCCGTTGCACTTTTCGTGCCAATTCATCAACTCCGTTAACATTTTCCAATTGAGCCTCCGCAAATTGAATTTTGATTGCCGAAGAGCTATCTTTGCAAACGTTTTTACCTTTCAGCATGGCAGACAGCAAAGAGATTCTCAACGAACTCGCCCAAGAGGGCTACGAGCACGGCTTTTCCTCTGACATCGAGACGGAAACCATAGCCCCCGGCCTCGACGAAGGAGTCGTTAGGCTCATCTCCGAGAAGAAAGGAGAGCCGCAATGGATGCTCGATTTCCGCCTCAAGGCCTTCAATCAGCTCCAAAAAATGTCCCAACCTCGTTGGGCCCATCTCCATTTCCCAACTGTCGATCTGCAAAAGATTATCTACTACGCCGCGCCAAAGAAGCGCGAGCAACTCGCGTCACTCGACGAGGTCGACCCCGAAATCAAGAAGACTTTCGACCGCCTCGGTATCCCCGTCAAGGAGCAAGAGAAACTCGCTGGCGTGGCCGTCGATGCCGTCCTCGATTCAACGTCCGTCTCCACTACCTATAAGGAGAGGCTCGCCAAAGACGGTATCATCTTCTGCTCCATCAGCGAGGCCGTCAAGTCCCACCCCGACCTCGTCAAGAAGTACCTCGGCTCTGTCGTCTCCTACGCCGACAACTATTTCGCCGCGCTCAACTCCGCTGTCTTCTCCGACGGCTCTTTCGTCTACATCCCCAAGGGGGTACGGTGCCCAATGGACCTCTCCACCTATTTCCGCATCAACGCCCAAAACACAGGCCAGTTCGAGAGGACGCTCATCATCGCCGACGACGATGCCTACGTCAGCTACCTCGAAGGCTGCACTGCCCCAATGAGAGACGAGAACCAGCTACACGCCGCAATTGTCGAGATCGTCACCGAGCAACGCGCCGAGGTCAAGTATTCCACGGTCCAAAACTGGTACCCGGGTGACAAGAACGGAAAGGGAGGAATCTACAATTTCGTCACCAAACGTGCCCTCTGCCGCGGAGAGAATTCCAAAGTCTCCTGGACACAGGTCGAGACAGGTTCCGCCATAACGTGGAAATACCCCTCTTGCGTCCTCATGGGCGACGGCTCTGTAGGAGAGTTCTACTCCGTCGCCATGACCAATAACTTCCAGCAAGCCGACACCGGCACCAAGATGATTCACCTCGGCCGCAATACCCGAAGCACCATCATCTCCAAGGGCATCTCCGCTGGCCATAGCGAGAACTCCTACCGAGGCCTCGTCAAGGTGGCCGCCAAGGCCGACGGCGCACGCAATTACTCCCAGTGCGACAGCCTACTCATGGGCGACAAGTGCGGCGCCCATACCTTCCCCTACGCCGACGTGGCTAACCCCTCTGCCCAAATCGAGCACGAGGCCACGACAAGCAAGATCAGCGAAGACCAACTCTTCTATTGCAATCAGCGTGGCATCCCCACCGAGGAGGCCGTCGGTCTCATCGTCAACGGCTACGCTCGCGATGTCCTCAAACGACTCCCCATGGAGTTCGCCGTCGAGGCCCAAAAGCTGCTCTCCATCTCCCTCGATGGTGCCGTCGGCTAATCAACTTTCCTGAAAAAAAAAACAACACTCCTCGCGTTTTGAATAGGGTAGGGGGGCGCACTCCCCAAACTTCTCAAAACCAAAGGCTGAAATCCAACAACGGATGCTAACTATAAAAGATCTTCACGCCACGGTCGACAATAAGGAGATTCTCCGTGGCATAAATCTCGAGGTCAAGGCGGGCGAGACCCACGCCATCATGGGCCCCAATGGCTCAGGCAAGAGCACTCTCTCTGCCGTCCTCGCAGGAAATCCCGCCTACAATGTCACTGCCGGACAGGTCACGCTCAATGGCAAGAATCTCCTCGACCTCAAACCCGAGGACCGTGCCAACGAGGGGGTCTTCCTCTCTTTCCAATACCCCGTTGAGATCCCGGGCGTCTCCATGGCCAATTTCATGAAGGCCGCTGTCAACGGTAAGCGCAAGTACCAAGGTCTCGATCCACTCTCGGCCTCCGATTTCCTCAAGCTCATGAACGAGAAGAAGAAGCTCGTCGAAATCGACTCCAAGCTCACCAACCGTGCCGTCAACGAGGGTTTCTCAGGTGGCGAGAAGAAGAAGAACGAGATCTTCCAGATGGCCATGCTCCAACCCTGTCTCCGCATCCTCGACGAGACCGACTCAGGCCTCGACATCGATGCCCTCCGAATCGTCGCCAATGGGGTCAATAAGCTCAAGTCGCCCGACAACGCCACCATCGTCATCACGCACTACCAAAGGCTCCTCGACTATATCGTCCCCGATTTCATCCACATCCTCTACCATGGCCGCATCGTCATGACGGGCGACAAGAGTCTCGCTCTCGACCTCGAAAAGCGCGGCTACGATTGGATTAAGGAGCAATTCCCCGATTAGCAAAAGGAGGTCTTATGCAACAGCGCGACCATCTCAAGCAGATTCTCGATGCTACGCCGCGTGGCGAGTATTTCCTCTACACCAATATGGCCGAGGCGCTCCGTGGATTCTCTTCCGCACGCCCTGCCGGCATTTCTCTCGGCGGAAAGCCTCTCCCCCTCGATAAGCCCGATTCCGACTTCCCTGTCCGACGCGCGGACATTCTCGATGCCATCGCCGATACTGTCGTCGACAATCCCGAGAAGCCTCTCTACCTCGATTTCCTCGCCTTTGCCGCCGCCCCGGCCGGCGCGTCTCTCACCCTCGCCGCAGGCCAACGTGCCGACATCTCTGTCCACGCCCCCGTCTCCACCGACCTCTCCGTCCAGAGGCTTGTGCTCAATGTCCCACAGCTCACCTCTGCCGATGCCGTTATCAGGCTCTCTTCTCTCTCGGCGTTGCTTCTCCAGCTTAAGGTCAATGTGGCCGCCGGGGCCACGCTTCGCCTCGTCGTCTTGCAAGACGGTGCCGACGATCAGCGCATCCTCTCCCGCACCACTCTCGATCAGGAGGCCGACTCCCATGTCGAGCTTATCTTCGTCAATCTCGACCCCGTCCTCGCCCGCAATGAGGTCAAGTGCGCCATCCACGGCCCGGGTGCCGATCTCCGCCTCAACGGTCTCTATGTCGTCTCCCGCGACCACCATGTCGACAACGAGACGCTCGTCGAGCACCACGCCGGACACTCCGCCAGCTCCCAACTCTTCAAAGGCATCGCTGCCGATTCCGCCCGAATGGCTTTCGGGGGGCTAATACTCGTCAAGCCCGATGCACAAAAGACTTCCGCCGAGCAGACCAATCGCCACATGCTCGCCTCAACAGCCGCAAGGGCTTTCGCCAAGCCACAGCTCGAGATTTATGCCGACGATGTCAAGTGCTCCCACGGTGCCACAACCGGGCAGATTGACCCCGCGCAGCTCTTCTATATGCAGCAGCGAGGCATCGACGAGGCCACGGCCCGACGTCTCCTCTCCGCCGCTTTCGTCGGCGAGGTCGTCGATTCCATCCCTTTCGACGATGTCAAGGCCAATCTCCGTGCGCGTCTCGAGGGGCAAGAACAGGCCGATCTTTAATCCCCTTTCCCAACGCCGTCTCTCACAACCATGCCCTACGATATTGATAGCGTCCGCGCTCAGTTCCCTATTCTCGCCGAGAAGGTCTACGGCAAGAGTCTCGTCTATCTCGACAACGCCGCCACGTCCCAAAAGCCGCAGTGCGTCATCGATGCCTACGACCATGTCTACCGACGCGTCAACGCCAACATCCACCGAGGCGTTCACCACCTCAGCAATGTCTGCACAACTCTCTACGAGGATGCCCGACAGACGGTAGCATCGTTCATCGGCGCCGCCGATAGCTCCGAGGTCGTCTTCACCCGCAATACCACCGAGTCCATCAATCTCGTCGCCTACGCCTTTGGAGATAAGTTCGTCGCTCCGGGTGACGAGGTCGTGGTCACGGTTCTCGAACACCATTCCAACATCGTCCCTTGGCAGCTCCTCTGCCAACGACGCGGCGCGACGCTCCGGGTTGTCGACATCAACGACGACGGCTCGCTACGCCTCAATCAGCTCGCCGACATCCTCTCGCCTAAGACGCGGCTCGTCTGCGCCGCCCACGTCTCCAATGTCATGGGCTCCGTCAACGATGTCCACCAGATTGTCTCCATGGCCCACTCCGTCGGCGCCGCTGTCCTAATCGATGCCGCCCAGAGTGTCCCCCATTTCGCCGTAAGTGTCCAAGACCTCAACTGCGATTTCCTCGTCTTCTCCGGCCATAAGGTCTACGCGCCACTCGGCTCAGGTGTGCTCTACGCCCGCCGCGAGTGGCTCGACCAGATGAATCCCTGGATGGGCGGTGGCGAGATGATCGATAAGGTCTCTTTCGCCGGTACCACCTTCGCCCCTCCTCCCCTAAAGTTCGAAGCCGGAACCCCCGACTACGCCGCCGCAATAGCCCTCGCCGAAGCTATCCGTTTCGTCCAATCCATCGGTCTCGACAATATCGACCTCCAAGACCAAAAAATAGCGCAACAAACCATCGAAGGCCTCGAAGCCATCGGAGGGGTGCGGATCTTCGCCAAGACTGCCCGCCATGCCGGTGCCGTGTCGTTCCTCATCGACGGTGTCCACCCCTACGATGCCGGCTCCATCCTCGACAAGATGGGTATTGCCGTCCGCACTGGCCACCACTGCGCGCAGCCGCTCATGGATCGCTTCGGTGTCACAGGCACCGTCCGCGCCTCTTTCGGTGTCTACACTTCCGAAGCCGACATCGATGCCCTCCTCAATGGCGTCGAACGCGTCAAAAAAATGTTCGCCTAACACATTTACGCGAGGCGGCCTCACCCGCCCCGTCCACTCCCCCCGCCCACAGCTCGCGTCACACCCGCCACCATCTCCTTCCCCCCGCATCCCACCCCGTACTGGCCCGTAAGGCCATACCTTCACTAACCGGCTACACACGCGAAGCGTGTGTGCCAGGCCGAAAGCCCACCAGCGGTTGTGTCCTACCTATGCACGCAGCGGTTGTGCCAGACCGAAAGCCCAGCTGACATACCAGTCCATAGAGCCAGCAGATTCCCCCTGTCCCCACCCCGTACTGGCCCGTAGGGCCATACCTTTAGTAGCCGGGTACACACGCGCAGCGGGTGTGCCCGGTCGAAATAACGCGCCCACTCCTCACACACATCGCGTCCCACCCGCCACCATCTCCTTCCCACCGCGTCGAGCTTTGGACTGGCCCGCAAGGCCATACCCTCACTAACCTGGTACACATGCGCAGCGGGTGTGCCAGACCGAAAGCCCGCGGACGTACCCGTTCCGAGACCGCATCGCGTGTCCCCGTCCGCAATACCGCACCTCTACTCCCCTCACATACAGATTGCGCCTCTCCCATCCCCCCACAAAAACCTCTCACTCCCTCTTGCATATCTCCTTTTTTTGTATATTTGACCGTTTCGTTTCTTTCTTCGTCAAATCAACGTAGTTTGTCCTATGAAAAATACTCTTAAGTCCCTTTTGGCCTGCTCTGCCGTAGCCGTCGCCGTTACGGGCTTTGCTGCGTCATCTCTGTTCGAGGCAATCCCCTCTGCTCTCTTTGCCACTGAAGACCCAGCGGTAATGGATGAGACAGGTATTTCCTATTCCGATGATGGCATCGCCACGGTCACGTCAGAAGCGGGATGGAAGACGTTCGCCTCCCACCTCGCCGCCGATACCCTTGGAACAATCAAAGGCGTCGTTCTCGGTAATGACATCACGTTTTCTGACGCTTCAGTCCCGCAGTTCGAGCTGACCGTCCCCTTCGATGGCAAGGGATACACAATCTTCGACACCAGCTACCCCCTTTTCACCTCCATCGCCAAGGGCGTCGAGGTCAAGAACCTTCAAATCGTTAGGAGTAGCAGCACCAATTCGCCCAAAGCCAAAGTCTCCTACAATAACGCCCCCCACGGCGGTACTCTCGCCTGCGAGAACTATGGCACAATCTCCTCCTGCTACTTCTTCACCGAGTGTACCATTGCTCTCGATTCTGCAATAGCCGCTGTCACGGACCAAAACACCGAGATTGCCTACGGCGGCGTTGTCGGCGTCAACTACGGCACAATCAAGGATTCCTATTCTAACTGTATCCTCCATAACGAGAATGCCGGTACCACCGCAGCTCCAGAAGCAAAAGTCCCACCCCGCAATGTCTGTCTCGGTGGTGTTGTCGGTATCAATGAGACTGGCGGTGTTGTCGAGAACATCTTCTGCGACTACGCCCGCATCGACCAGTCCTTCCCTGCCACCGACGATGCTGGTAACATCCAAGGAGAAGACCTTGTTCTGAATCCTACATGGACTGATGCCTCCATCTCCTACTACACAGGCGAGGTCGTCGGCTTCGACAATAACTCGTCGTCAGGTGTCAATAATGTCTATTGCTCCAACGGGATAATTGTCGACGGTGTACTCGCCTTGACGATAGATCGTCCTTCTATGGATCGCTATGGCCCACTCGATTCCGGCACCGACGTCACCAACCCCATCATGACCTCCGTCGGTTCTAAATTCCCCTCTTTCAGCGACCTCCCCTCTTTCTCCAAAGAAGTCTGGAAATTCTCCACCTCATACTACGATGCCGATATTAATGATATCACCTATCGTACCCCGCTCCCTCGCATGGGCGATAAAACTATCGACCTCGGCTCGCTTTCTGTCATCGGCGCAACCGCGCACGTCTCTTCTATCGACGATTGGAATCACCTCTCCGACGCCCTCGACCTCCTCACCAGGGTCGACAGCATCCGGATCGAAGCCGACCTCGACGCCTCAGCTGATGCCACTGCTTCTGCATCATTCTACCCCATCCGACATTTCGACAACGTCACTCTCGACGGTCTTAACCACACAATCACCCTCACCTCTTTTTACGAGAAGTATGTTGACGGCATCCCCTACACATACTCTCTAATCGACACCATCTGTGCCAACGCCTCCGTCCAAAATCTCGTTGTCAAGACTGCTTCCGGCGCCGAGATGTACAATAACAGTGCGACGGTTTTAGGCCTCTTCGCCAGCATAAACCGCGGTACAATCAACAATAGTGCCGTCATTGCTGAGTTCTACTCCCCGCTTAGTAACCTTATGTACATGAAGGACAGCGCCGACGTTGCTCTCGGCAGTGTCGTCGGTATCAATGAAGGAACAATATCCAATATCTACGCTAACGTCATCCACCATTTTGAAGGTACCAGTTATCCTGAATACGTCCCAAATTCTGTCAATGTCGGTGCTCTCGTCGGTAAGAACGTAGGCGCAGGACAAATCAAGAATGTCGTAATCGACAACGTCTCTACCAATGTCTCCGAAGATGGTGCCAAGTCGCAGTACGTAGTGTCGCCGCTCCAACTCAGCAGCTACGATCAGTTTTTTGTCAGCACTCTCCCTTCCCAGTTCGGCATGGGCTACGTGGCGGGCTCCAACACGGGTACTACCGTGACAAATGTCTACGCCCCCTCTGGCATATTCTCTTCCATGAGCTTGTCCTCCTCTGTGTATGCCTATGGTTACGGTAACCCAAGATTCGTCCTGGACTCAGATACCACTCAGCAAGTAAAAGTCGAGATTTCCGACAGCGAACTCCTCACCGAGTTCGACAAGAAGTGGGTTCCCAAGTCCGCCATCGCCTCCCTCTTCTCCTCGCCCGACGACTGGGGTTTCAACCTCTTTGCGCCCGACCGCAGCTCCCAGGTCCCATATAGGACGCCCGTCCCCTCCATCATCGCCACTGCCAACCCCGACTTCCTCTCGTCTCTCTCTCTCGACGAGGACGGTGTCTCCATCATTTCCAGTGCTGAACAATGGAACGGCACTGCCTACGCCCTCGAAGATGGACTCGGAGGCATCACGGGTGTCAAGCTGGGCCAAGACCTCTACGCTTCCGGTTTCACCACCTTCCTTTCGCTCAATGTCCCCTTCGATGGCGGAGGCCATACCGTCGAGTCCTCTACCTACCCAATCGTAGATAGCATCTCCACCGACGGTATCATCAAGAACCTCAATGTCAAAAATGCTTCAATGACCGTGGGGGCGTCCAAGTTCGGCGGTCTCGCAAGGGTAAACTACGGCTCCGTCGAGTCCGTCTATTTCCAGGGTACAATCACTGTCCCCACACCCGCCGCTTTCGATGGACCCGATGTCGCAATCGGTGGTCTCATCGGCGAGAACTTCGGCTCCATCTCCTCCACCTCAGTCGCAACGGCCATCGTTGGTAATAACGATAATTCAACGTACCCCGACTTTTCGTTCAAAAGCATGTATTTATCAAACTTCGTCGCGCGCAACGAAGGTTCTATGAACGATTGCTACGTCGGCTCTGTATCAGATTTCGATAGAATCGATACATTAATCGATTTCTCCTCCAGTTTTGAAACCGAAGTGTCGATTGTTGCTGAGTCTGAGCCAAGCCTCGGCATCGGTGCTATTGTCGGTAAGAACAACGGCACTATTGGTAAAGCCCTCTGTACAAACACTATGCTTGACGATTGTGTCAAGGCAGAGCAGTGGGCCCCATCGCCAAAAGTCTATTTCTCTGTCAATCAACAACCTTATACTTTCGACGCCTCTTCCTGGTGTGCTGAGGATCTAAATCTAATCGAGATTACGACAGAAGCCGATGACGCTGTGGAGGAAGGCATCTTCACCTCTTGGGCAACCGACGATAACCTCTTCAACTTCGACGACCCTGCCCTCTGGACTTTCAACTGCCCTTCCGGCCGCGAGGCCATTGAAGGCGATTACCAATATCGTTTCCCCCTCCCCAATATGTTGCCACGCAAGGTGACGTCCGAGGCTGACCCCCAGACGCAGTCGCTCATCCTCACCGTCACCGACTCCGCAAGCGTCAAGGGTGTCTTCGACCTCCTCTCCGACATCAATTCCGCTCTCTTCCGTGTCGCCAAAGTCGATTTCACGGACAATATCTCCTACGACTACAACGAACTCGATTTCGAGTCCTTGACTGCCGACAAAATCGCCGAGACCATGGATGAGCTCCCGCTAATCCCCAATTTCGGCGGTGTCCTCAACGGCTCCACCGTCAGCAACCTTCAGGCTCAAATGTCCGGTCTCTTCGGCTCTGTCGACGAAGACGCACAGGTTAATAACCTCGTCTTCGACAACGTAGCTTTCTACGTCGACCCCACAGACCC
>JALEMI010000023.1 GCA_022768325.1 Bacteroidales bacterium | reverse complement strand
TCCATTTTCTCCGGCAGAACATCGCACACGGCGACGATCTCCAGCTTGTTGTTGATGGCGGCCTTCATGTGGTTCACGGCAATGCGGCCGCAGCCGATGAGAGCGTATTTCATAATTGCAGCACTTCCTTTTATTTATCGTTCAAAATATCATTATATAGGGCAAGGAGCTTTTTCTCCTCCACTCCCCAATTGAATTGCTGTTCTACGGCACGGCGTCCGTTTTCGCCCATCTGACGGGCTTCGTCGGGATGGTCCAGCAAATAGCGGATGGCCTGGGCCAGCTCGTCAACATTATCCGGCTCTACGCACAGGCCGAAGTGATACTGGTTCATCACCCGCTCATTATAAGCAGAGCGCGACAGGAGTACAGGAATGCCCAGCGACATGTACTCGTAGACCTTGGTGGCCAAATTATCATCCTGATTATACTGGCCTATATTTAAGAGCGTAGCCGCGCCGACACAGCAGCGCTGCAGCAAGGCGACAACCTGCTCTCTGTCAAGCAGCCCTAAATACTGCACACAGGAATACCCGGGCAGGGTCTCAACAGTATGGCGATATTCCTCTGAATCGAACATACCGGCCAGATAAAGCGTACAGTCAGCTTTTGCAGCGGCGGTGATCAAATGCGTGATTCCCCGGGCATAGGATAGGCCGCCCACATATACCACGCTGCCTGCCTCTTTCTTCGCCGCAGGGTCGTAGCGATCATACAGCTCCCAAAGCATAGGCGTATTGTCGATGGTTGTGATATGCCGGCACTTTCCGGCAAATGGGTGGACGCCGTCCTTCAGACAGGTGTAGACCAACCCGTCAATGCGGCCGAGAACATGGCTTTCGTACTTTCCATAGGCATGAGAAAGCAGCCTTGCGAACCAGTGGGGAAGATATGGCTTCTCCCGAATCTGCTCTGTGTACATTTCGTGGCTGTCGAAAATGACTTTCTTGCCCGCCTCTTTCAGCTTCAGCCCATAGGGGAGAAGCTCCGGGTCGTGGAAATGGTAAATGTCCGCGTCCAGGGCGCGGGCAGCCTGATAGACCATTTTCGCCCCCTCTGTCATACGCTTGAGACGGCTCGTGGGGATCTCGCCCACTCCCACAATGTGTACACCGTTTTTGTCATAGCTGTCTCCCCGCTCTACCAGATATACATCATATCCGGCCTCAGCCAGAGAAACACATTCCTTGCGGAAGATCCGGATATCCTCCTCCTCGTGGGCACTGGTCATATGACATACTTTTATCATGCGATAAACTCCTTATGCTTGCAGCTATCCTTGCCGTGTTTGCCGCAGGTGCCGCAGGGTATTACAGTCTCCAGAACCGAATGCCCGAGGCCTTCAGCTCGTCCATGCGGTACAGGCTCTTCACATCGATAAGCACTTTTTCGCTGTCGGGCAGGTCCTTTTTGAACAGCTCCTTCAGCTGCATCATGGACAGGGAGCGGAACTCGTTGTGCCCCACGGCCACGATGACGCAGTCGGCCTTGGGGATCTTATCAAAGTCCGTCAAGGTCACGCCGTACTCATGCTGGGCCACGGCGGCATCGGCCCAAGGGTCGGTGACCACGGGCTGGATGTCGTACTCCTTCAGGCGGTTGATGATATCCACCACCTTGCTGTTGCGGGTGTCGGGGCAGTTCTCCTTGAAGGTGATGCCCAGGATGACCACGGTGGCCTTCTTGGGGGCCATGCCCGCCTCGATCATCTGCTTGATGGCGGCGTCGGCCACGAAGCCGCCCATGCTGTCGTTGACCTTGCGGCCGTTGAGAATGATCTGGCTGTGATAGCCCAGGGCCTCGGCGGCATTGGTCAGATAGTAGGGGTCCACACCGATGCAGTGGCCGCCTACGAGACCGGGCTTGAAGCCCAGGGCGTTCCACTTGGTGTTCATGCCCGCCAGGACCTCGTCGGTGTCGATGCCCATGCGGTCGCAGATCATAGCCACCTCGTTCATAAAGGCGATGTTGATATCCCGCTGGCTGTTCTCCACCACCTTCACGGCCTCGGCGGTCTTAATGGTGGACACGGGGAAGGTGCCCGCCTGAATGACGATGTCATATACCTTCTTGATCTCCCGGGCGGACTCCTCGTCCATGCCGGAGACGATCTTGCGGATGTTGGTGAGGGTGTGGACCCGGTCACCGGGATTGATGCGCTCGGGGCTGTAGCCGAGGGCGAAATCCTTATCGACCGTCAGGCCTGACGTCTTTTTGAGAATTGGGAGGAGATCCTCCTCTACGCATCCCGGGTAGACCGTGCTCTCCACGACGACAGTGTCGCCCCGTTTCAGGTGCTGGCCTATGGTCGAGATGGCGTCTTTCAGGAGGGAGAGGTCGGGCGTTTGGTTCTCGCCGAGAGGCGTGGGCGTCGCGACGATATGGAAATTGGCCTTGGCGAGGAGGGCGGGGCTGGCCGTGAACTCGATATTGGCGGAAGCGAACTCCTGGGGCGAGACAATCCCGCTGGGGTCTATGGCTTGGCGCAACAGCTCGACACGCTCGGGAGAGTGGTCGTAGCCGACAACGTGGAAGCGAGAGCCGAAAGCGAGGGCCGCAGGGAGACCAACGTAGCCGAGACCCGTGACGGAAATGACGAGGTCGGCGAGAGAGGGTGAGGAGGGACTATTCATGCGTGATTTGCGCCGATGTGCCAATCGTTGAGAGCGAGCGAGACGCGGGCGACGGTGTCGGGGGAAATCTCGCTGTGGAGGGGGATGGACAACACCTCGTCGGCAGCCTTGATGGCGGCGGGGAGAGGGTGGACGGGTGAGCAGTTGACCTCTGAGGCGATGCCTCTTTGCGAGAGGAACTTGCGGACATCGTCGCGGCAACCGTAGTTTACGCGGAGGGTGAACTTATTGAAAGAGTGACCGTCGGCGAACTCGGGCAAGACATAGAAATCGTTGTTTGCGAGAGCCTTGCGGTAGGCGAGGGCCGCCGAGCGTCTGCGTGAGAGCATCTCGTCAAGGTGACGGAGCTTAATGCGGAGAATGGCGGCCTGAAGCTCATCGAGATGGCTGTCGAGGCCTGCCGTCTCGCGGTTCGTGCGGATGCGCTTCGCCACATCGTAGGAATTGGTGAAAAGGGCGCCGCCATTGCCCATGCAAGCGAGATTTTGAGTGGGCGAAAAAGAGGTGCAGCCGATAATCCCGACCGAGCCAGCCATGCGCCGTGCGCCGCGGACAGACTGCTGCGCGCCGAACGATTGCGCCGCATCCTCAATGACGAAGAGATTGTGGCGTTGGGCGACATCGAGAACAGCGTCCATATTGGCCATTCGCCCGAAGAGGTGGGACGGGATAATGGCGCGGGTGCGGGGCGTGACCTTTGCCTCGGCATCTTTGGGGTCGATATTGAAAGACTTGGGGTCTATGTCTGCGAAGATGACGTTTATGCTGAGACAGCGGGCGGCTTCGGCGATACGTGTTGAGCAGATTGAGGGGGCTATCACCTCGTCGAGAGGCTTGATGTCGAGCGACATAAGCGCGAGGGTAAGAGCGTCTGTCGCGTTGGCGCAAGTTATGGCGTAGGTAGTCCCGACGTCTGCTGCCAACTCGTCTTCGAGGTGACGGACATTCTCGCCATGGAAATAGATGCCCCCTTCGGCGGCGGCAACGACGGCCTGTCGGAGTTCGGTCTCCATGCGTTTGTAGACGGCCTTGAGGTCGACCATTGGGACGAGTGGCTCTTTCGTGGGGTGCATCTTGCTCAGGATGTTTTTTGCATGGGCATCGTTGCCTATAATTGTAAAGGTAGGAAAGATTCCGTTTAAACGCTTTTACGGAGAAAAGGCGAAGGCGTTGAGAAAAGGAACTTTAACACGCCGACATAAATTGCAAGCGATTGAAATAGTTAATTTTGCGATTTCTGAAAGAGGAAACATTAGCATATTCAGGATATTAAAATGTCAGTAGCTGAAAATAGCGCGAAGATTAGGAACGTGGCGATAATTGCCCACGTCGACCACGGCAAGACAACACTCGTGGACAAGATGTTGAAGGCGGCAAAGACCTTCAGGGAGAATCAGCAGGTGGGCGACCTCCTGATGGACAACAACGAGCTGGAGCGTGAGCGCGGCATCACAATTCTTGCGAAGAACTGCGCCGTCAATTGGGGCGGATACAAGATAAACATCATTGACACGCCGGGCCACTCCGACTTTGGAGGTGAGGTGGAGCGTGTGCTCAACATGGCGGACGGCTGTCTGCTATTGGTCGACGCATTTGAAGGCCCTATGCCTCAGACGCGTTTCGTGCTTGAGAAAGCCATCAAGATTGGCTTGAAGCCCATCGTCGTAATCAACAAGGTTGACAAGCCCAACTGCCGTCCTGAGGAGGTCAACGAGGCTGTGTTCGACCTCATGTTCACCCTTGGCGCGACGGAAGAACAGCTCGACTTCCCCACAATCTACGGCTCGGCCAAGGAGAACTGGATGAGCACGGACTGGAAGCAGAAGACCGACAATATTGACGCCGTATTTGAGGCCATCATCAACACCATCCCCGCGCCTAAGGTGAGCGAAGGAACGCCTCAGCTCTTGGTCACGTCGATGGAGTATTCGTCATATACGGGTCGCATCGCCGTGGGACGTGTGCATCGCGGCGAACTCGCCAGCGGCATGGACGTGAGCCTCTGCAAGCGCGACGGTAAGATTGTGCGTCAGAAAATCAAGGAGTTGTACGTCTACGACGGCATGGGCAAGAACAAAGTAGAACGTGTAGGCTGTGGCGATATATGCGCCATTGTGGGCTTCGAGAGCTTTGACATTGGCGACACCGTGGCCGATCGTGACAACCCGGAGCCACTGCCCACCATTGACATTGACGAGCCGACAATGTCGATGCTCTTCACCATCAACAACTCGCCCTTCTTCGGCAAAGACGGCAAATTCGTCACGAGCCGCCACATTAAGGACCGCTTGACCAAGGAGCTTGAGAAAAACTTGGCCCTCAGGGTTGAGGACACCGACCGCGCCGACGCTTGGAACGTCTACGGACGTGGCGTCCTCCACTTGTCGGTACTCATTGAGACCATGCGCCGCGAGGGTTATGAGCTCCAAGTGGGTCAGCCTCAGGTCATCATCAAGGAGATTGACGGCCAGAAGTGCGAACCTGTTGAGGAGTTGACCATCGACCTCCCCGAGGACTGCTCGGGCAAGGCTATTGAGATGGTGACCCAGCGCAAGGGTGAGCTTGTCAACATGGAGCGTCATGGCGACCGCATCCATCAGGACTTCAAGATCCCGAGCCGCGGAATCATTGGACTTCGCACCAGCCTTATGACCGCCACGGCGGGCGAGGCTGTCATGGCTCACCGTCTGTTGGGCTTTGAGCCGTGGAAGGGTCCGATTGACAAGCGTACTAACGGCTCGCTCATTGCCCTTGAGGGTGGCACGGCCTTCGCATATTCGCTTGACAAGCTCCAGGACCATGGCCGCTTTTTCATCAACCCTGGCGACGAGGTCTATGCGGGTCAGGTTGTTGGTGAGAACACCCGCGAGGGCGACATCGTCATCAACGTATGCAAGAGCAAGAAACTCACCAATATGCGCTCCAAGAGCTCGGACGACGCCGTACACTTGGCTCCGCCCACAATCTTCAGCCTTGAGGAGGCTTTGGAGTACATCCAGGGCGACGAGTATGTGGAGGTGACGCCCCACTCTATGCGTCTCCGCAAGATCCTTTTGAACGAGGCAGACCGCAAGCGCGAGGCAAAGAACGCGCAATAAGGGCGGCGGCTCTCAGATAGATATAAAAAGAACACACCCCCGGAGCTTGGAATGGGCTTCGGGGGTGTGGCACTTTTACAACTTAGAGTGAGTCGTCAGGGCTTCTCCAAAAAGACGGGTAGTTGACAGAACCGTCTTCGTTGAAATACTTAATGTAAGGGGGTCGGATGTTGAGTGGATTATGTGTAACTGACATATTGGACCGCGAAAGATACTTATCCGAAAGGGCTTTTGCGCTGGCAATGTCTATCTCTGGGCTTTTGTACTTCGATTTCAAGATTGAAAGCAGTGCGTTGATGTTAGGCTCTCTCTGAGGGAGATATTTTCTAATGACCTCGTAAGCTTTTGTGTAGTCAGGCAGGTTGGAGCGCCCCATGGTGCCATTATTTTGATAGGAATAGTAGTTAGGGAGACTACCGCCGTCGCTAAATGTCCAAGTGCTTTTGATGCCATTGATAAAAACAGGAAGCAGCTCGCTTTTAATCCTTTTCCAATTTATTACAGGACCCTGATAGCCTTCTGGAGCCTGGACAAAGTGTATTCGCGTCCCAGCCCCTTTCAAATTCCGGGGGTTCTGAATGTAAATGCTACGACCTTTTTGCTTCTTATAGAAGGGCGTGTTGTAAGATTCGTAAGGAGTCCCCATGTAACCTCCTGGTAGTCCTCCTGTGACGTGAATACTGCTGTCGCCTCTCGTAACCAAAGGGACGTCAGCCGCTGCTTCATCGGCGTTGTCTGTCATGATGAAGAAGTCTCCCCTTACATTAAATGTTACTCCTTGCCGATTATAGCAATTGAGTGGATACCTTCTTTTTGCTACAACAGTGTTTTCGGTAGCAGGTTGGGTTGTAAAAAGATAATTTTTCATGTTTTATATATATATGAAAAGTTTAAAAATCTTTATCTAAAATTCTTGCGCAACTACGCACATATCTATCATGTGGCAAACGTCAGCGGGTTCTGTGTACCCTATGCCTAAAATACCTCCTGGAGGTGTTGCTTTTCTTTTTAGCACCCAGCTTAATCCATTGTCTTTAAGATATTTGGTGTAACTCTCGGACAGGTGGCAATCCCAAAATTGTTTGGATGTAGCAATAGGTTGACCCAGTAACTCCCCATAAATATTTGTCACTAATGATGCAGGTGTAACACCTGCCTCTGTCAGATCTTTTTGTGCATCCAGGACATAGCTGTCATTGTATTTCGTAAGATCCTTCAATAAAGATTTGCAATCAATATCAGGTGTCTCCTTGATGAACTTCTTGTGTATTAGCAGCTCAAACGTGCCTGGTATGCCGCGGGCAGTCCACTCCTCCAGTGAGGTCAAAACGACACCTTTGCCGGGAAGTGCTTCCAAGATTGCGAAGCGGCGGAGCTCCTTGCTGTATTGCGCAGTGTCGTATACAACGATACCGCAAGTCATTGCTTGCCCGTC
>JALEMI010000013.1 GCA_022768325.1 Bacteroidales bacterium | reverse complement strand
ATTTCAAAAGGAACGGTAACGCATACTGATAACAATGAAGCCACCTACTCTGCTGTCGAAACCTACCACTACAACGGCAAATCATGCAAAGGGTTCTTCCCGGTTGACTTGAGCGGCATCACTGCTTGTCACCCAGAACTCTTTGGCATCCGAAGCAACCTGCTACCCGACTATAAGACAACCGAAGTCCTCAGCGGAGGAGAAAACTCAAGCAAAACGGTCTACTCCTACACTTTCGACAACGACGGATACGTTATCTCCACGACAATGGAGTGGATTGAAGAGACTGAGCATGGCACATACACCTGGTATGTCCACTACTTATACACCTGGGAATAAGCACCCCTCCACACACACTCAGAACGGCATTTGAACACTGTTTAAATGCCGTTCAACCGTCATTCTCCCCAGCTCTGTCTCAGCAATTGGACAAAGTGTTTTCTCTGAAAGCTCCAGCCTGCCCTCAATCGACGTCAATGAAGCCAACAACAATTTCTGCTCAGTCGATGGCATTTTGTATAGCAAAGATAAGGCAACACTAATCTCTTGCCCAGCAGGCAAGACTGACAACATCTCCATACCTGAGGGGGTCGTGTCCATCAGCAGCGGCGCTTTCAAGCAAGGCAAGCTGTCAAGTGTCACCATTCCAAAGACCGTCACCTCCATCGGTGAAGGAGCTTTCGATGGCTGCGAAAACTTGACAACCATGACCTGCTTGAACACAACGCCTCCTACTATTGTGGGGGATTGGGCCTTCTACTGGGAACTCCTCTACAACGGCACTCTCTACGTCCCCGATAATTCAGTAGACACCTACCGTGACTCTTCTGGATGGAATGGTTTCTCAAACATCCGCGAAATATCCACTTCTGCCATCAACGACATCATGGTCAACACCGACAGCCAAACCAACGGCTCTCACACCATGACCGTCTACGACCTCGCAGGCCGCAAGCTCCCCAACGGCAGCCTCAGTCAGCTCCCCAAGGGCATCTATATCGTCAAGACAGGCTCCAAGACCACCAAGGTGGTCATCAAGTAGCCCATCCTGATCAGCTATAACAATAACCCCTCCGCCCCCGCCCGTCACTCCACGACGAGCGGGGGCTTCTTTCTGCCGCCATCCACCATTATATCCAGCCAACAAGAAAGCCCCCGCCTCCCAAACGCCCTATTGCGTCCAAGAGGCGGGGGCTTATTTGCCCTGTTAAACGCACTTTAAAAACCCTTCAAACACTGCTCGTACAATGTGCATACGCCCGACACTTACGTCCACAAACCAAAAACTCTCACCACTGGTGAGAGATACTCTCCCATCCTCACTTCATCGCCCGCTCCGTCAACTCTATCCGCTGGTCCAACTCTTTCTTATACTCCCCAACATTCAATTTCCGCGCCGTAGCCAAATACTTTTTTGCTCGCGCCTTGTCTCCCCTCTTAATGCAGATGTCCGCCGCATAGACGGCCGAATAGGGTCCAAAATACCGTTTGCTGTTTGCCGATAGCGAAATCACTTTGTCATAGCCCGACATGGCGACGTCCACACGCCCCAACTTCTCCTCCGCGCGAGCCGTGCGGAATGCGTGTTCCGCAGCGTCTTGCGCCCTGGGCGTGAAGGACTTAAGGATTCGCAACGACTCCTCATAACGCCCGAACTCGAAGTTAAACCTCGCGCGGAGCATCTCTTCCGACGCGTCCATGGCTATCTCAGCCTCCGCCCGCGCCCTCTTGTCTATGTCGAAGTCCGATGTCGTGGCAATGCATTTGTCAACCATCTGCCGCGCCTTTGCCTTGTCGCCTTTGAGGATGTAGGCATACGCCATCTCCAGATATGCGCTGTTGCGATTCGATACGCCCTTATATACGCCCAAGAAGCGGCTCGCCCACTGCACAGTCTCGTCCGGTTTCAACTGCCGGAGGGCATACTTCCCCTTTTGATGGTATAGCAATGGGAATCGGTCCATCACCTCGCTGGGCGTGGCGTCAAGATGCGCCACGGCCTCCCCACCCTCTTGCGAACGTCCGCAACTGAGGACGTAGGCATAGCGGACCACGGGCTTGTCGTTCGCCTTGATGTCGGCAATTATCTCCTCAGGAAGCTCCTGCCTATGGCTGAAGAATATGTTGGTGAATGAGTACAACACGGCCTCGTCCCCAACGCCTGGCACGTTGGCAACCTTCTTCCGATATTGCTCTATCTGTTTAAGTCCCAACGCCGTATCGCCCTCGCCAAGCCCGAGCAGCCCTTTTAGGCTTTTCCATTTTTCCGGAATTTGCGCAAAGAGAATGTTATAAAGCCCCCTGAGCGGAAGCTGCCCCTCATATCCGGGATATTTCCGCTCGGCCTCCTTGAAGTTCTGATACGATTTCCAAAACTGTATTCCACCGCTCAACATACTGCCGTCATACAGGTAGACCATGCATTTGTGGATATGGAGCTGGCAGAGCAAATTGGCCTCGTATGGCGAGCCGCTCACTGCGTCAAACGCAGCGTCCGAGGCCTTGAAATACGCGTCGTAGTTGGTCTTGCTATTGGCGGCGGTATAGTTCATCAGGGCCATATACTCGCGCAGGAAGGCCGCCCTTGCCTTGTCGCCCACCTTCTGAATGTCGCGCGCAAAGGCGGCGTTGTCTATCGCGTAGACGTCTTCAAACGCCTTGCTCGATGCCGCATCGGAGAATTGGTTTGGCTGTGCCACAATGACTACCGACGCGAAGAAGAGGGTTATGATTAGTGAGGTTAGTCTGGCTTTCATTGTCTGTTCTTTTGGATCTTTTGCCGAGCGGCTATGTCAAGTTGTGAAGCCTGTTGTTGAAGTATACGAGGGCGTCGCCCGTGTCTTCATTTGCAAAGCCGAATAAGGCGGCCCGCTCATGGCGACGCATGAACTCTATCGCCTTGCCCACGTCGCCGTCAATGCCAAAGACCATTGTCTCGTCCAATGCCGCGTCGCACAGCTCCTCATATCTCATCGTCCGCACCTTAGCCCCTTGTCTCTCAATCTCTTCCGCAATGCCGGCGCAATTCTCGTCGCTCACTATGGTGACGCTCCGAGGGTATGTGAAGCCCCTGTTCCGCTCTACGGCGCGCATTACGACGCATCGCGTCATGGCGACATAATACCCCACGCGTATGCCAATAGCCGTCAGCCAATTCACAAACCGCGTGTGACGTGGAAACTCATATTTCTGGGCGAAAATATGCATCGACCGATAGAAACTGTCAATGTATTTCCGCTGCCTTGGGGTGCTCTGCCCCTTGAAGTGGATTATGGGTATGTCCCCACGATATACGTTCCCAATCTTGGCCCCGTTCTCCATGCGCCACGAGAGGTCGATGTCTTCGCCATACATGAAGTAGCTCTCGTCAAGCCCCCCCACTCTCTCGTATAGCTGACGCGAGAATGCCACACATGCGCCCGATAGTATCGGCGCATGGCATACGCCCGTCTCAGGCTCATGACCAAGGTAATAGGCGTTGAAGATTCTCGATTTTGGCGCAAGCCGCCACAGACCCGTAAGTTTGAATATCGACGTGAGGATGGTCGTGTAGCCTCTCTTCGATTCGCCAAGATAACGTCCCTGACCGTTCACCATTCTCACCCCCACAGCCCCCGATTCGGGCTTTTCCCGAAAGTGGCGTACGAGTTTTGACAGGGTGTCGCGGCAGACTACGGTGTCGGGGTTCAAAAGCAACAATACGTCGCCCGTGGCCTCATGCAGCCCCACGTTGTTGGCCTTGGCGAAGCCTGCGTTTTGCCCCATCTCTATCACTCTTGCCCACGGGGCGAGGTTGCGCACCTTCTCGGGCGTTCCGTCGCCCGACTTATTGTCCACGACAATGACCTCCGCGCTTATCCCGCCGTCCGACATGGCACGACGAAGTGCGGCGAGGGTCAGCAAGACGGCCTCGGCGTTGGTGTAGCTTACAATTATTACAGAAATATCCATCGGCAATGGTCAATCCTTTTCGCCAAGCAATAGTTTAGCAAGGCGGACGCGAAGTCCACCTGCCTTAGGCTTTTCCTCTTGCTCCAAAGGATCTTGCCCTGTCAGCTTCTGATATATCACGCCCCACGACGGCAAGCCGCCAATGTTGCGGTCGTCAATATATATGTCGGCATCAATCTTGCGAGGCACGGACACGCCGCTATACAGCTCTCCCTCAAAACATTCGTTCACTCCAAAGAAGGTCACGCCCCCCTTGCGGCAGAACTCTACGGCCTCCTCCAACTCCTTGCCCGTGCGGCACGTCCACAGCACGAGCGTGAAGCCCCGCTTCTGCAGCTCGCGCAAGGTCTGAAGCGCAAACGGCCGCTCCCGCCCTATTGCGGGATAACGGTCTTCGACAATCGTACCATCAAAATCTACGGCAATCTTCCTCTTTTCAATGTTTTCTGCCATTCTCACTCTTTATTGCCTTCCTGTTCCGCCGAGCTTACTTGCCTCCCAATGAAGCTCTCCGACGGGTAGTAGAGCAGCACAAGGAGCATCGTGATGACGACAAGATAGACGGCGTTGGAGTCGACAGTGAATATGTAGCAAATGCTGCTCAATGTCGAGATTATGCTCATGCTCATGATTCGCGCCTTATACGCGAGCGCAAAGGGCGCAAATTTCTCTTCTCCCTTGGCCGCAGCCACCTTGCCCCGCGCGTTCCGGAGCATGAACCACGTGACAACGAACGCCACAAAGGTGACGCCCAGCAAGGCCACCATGATGTACGACGAGGCCGTGATGTCAACCATCGGTACGTTGCCCATAAGGCGCGTGGCAACAAAGCTGGCTATAAATATTACAACCGAAGGAATGAATACGCGCACATAATAATGGCGCAGCTCTCGTAATAAGTCTTCCATTTTTTCGTCGATGTTGTTTATAACTGTGTTTGACTAAATTGTCTGTTCAAACGGCACTCGGTTCACGAGCGAGCGGCCCAGTGTCACCTCGTCGGCATATTCAAGCTCGTCGCCTACCGATATGCCGCGGGCAATGGTCGTGAGCTTTACGCCATACGATGCCAACCGTTTGTAAATATAGAAATTTGTCGTGTCACCCTCCATTGTCGCGCTCAGGGCGAGAATCACTTCGCCAATCTGCCCCGCGGCAGCCCTCTCTTCGAGCGACGCAATGTTGAGGTCGTCGGGGCCTATCCCGTCCATGGGCGATATTACGCCTCCCAAGACGTGGTACACGCCCCCATATTGGCGGGTGGCCTCAATGGCCATCACGTCGCGGACGCTCTCAACAACGCATACCGTCCCGTGGTCTCGCTGCGGGTTGGCGCAAATGTCGCACGTCTCGGTGTCCGAGATGTTGTGGCATACGGTGCAATAGTGGATGTCGTTCCTGACGGCGCGGATGGCCTCCGTGAAGAGGCTCACCTCCTCTTTTTCTTCGCGAAGAATATGGAGAACAAGGCGCAAAGCCGTCTTGCGCCCAATCCCGGGGAGCTTGGCAAACTGCCCTACGGCGTCGTCAAGCAGCTTCGATGAATATTGCCCCTCCATCAGCTTTTACGCGTTCCCTTGATGTCGACAAAGACTACCTCCGACGGAGAGCCAAGCCTCACCTTAGGTCCCCATGTGCCAAAGCCCGAGGTCACGATGACCGTCGTCTCGCCGTAGCAACCGCATCCGTAGTCAAGTTCGTAGATTCGCTTGGTGAAGAGACCCATTGGCCATATCTGCCCGGCATGGGTATGCCCGCTCAGGCTCAGGTCGGCCCCGATGTTGACGGCGTCGCGTATTGCGCTCGGCTGGTGGTCGGCAACAATCGTGAAGAGCGAGTCCACCTGCCCAAAGCTCTCAATGTCGCGCCGCACAGCGCCAAATCGGCTTATGGAGACGTCGTCTCGCCCAATGACACGGAACGGCCCAACCTCTGCCACCGAGTCGCGCAAGAGGGTCACGCCCTCCAATCCGTTAACGTACTCAATCATTACCGACGCGTCGTCAAAATAGTCATGGTTTCCCATGATAGCCCATACCCCGAACTTGCTGTTTATTGTCGTGAGCGGGGCAAGCGTGTTCTCTTGGAGAACGGGCTTAAGGTCGCTGTCAATAAGGTCGCCGCAGATGATGGTGAGGTCGACGTTCTCGGTGTTGATTATTTCCGCAAGCCGGCTGATGTCCGATTCCGTCACGGAATAGCCGGCATGAAGGTCGGACACGAGGGCCACGGTCAGCTCCTGCCCTTTAGGCAGCTTGTCCGAATAGACCGTATAATGCCGCTCCTCAGGGGTAACGGCCACAATATGCCCCCACAAGAGCAACAAGGCCGTGACGACACCCGCGCACTTGACCGACCACGGCGTATGGTACGGAATCTCGCCACGCGTCACGATGAGGATGTGCCTCACTATGTCCATCACGACGAGCAACAATGAGCCGTACAATACAATCGGCATCCATGTCGTCGAGACAATGTAGATCACCCTGTTGAGCCACACGCAGTCCTGGCTAAACAAGCGCAACAATAGGAAACTGACGTCGAGCAGCGCAACAATGACCCATACACTGATGCGCCAACTCTTGGGCCTATACTTAAAAACACGACATACTCTCGCCGCGATGTATCCACTGGCTACGAGATACAACGCGACAATGAGCAAGAACAGGGCTGGTTTCATGTATATAATTTCTCTTCGGAGTACTTATTCTTTAGGAATTAATTCCTGACCAAGGCCAGACAGGCTTTCTTGGCACGTGAAGTCTACCACCCGCGCGGCGGGGTACATCTTTGCCGCAAAGGCTCGTATGGCGGCCAGCGAGTCGTCGGCCATTACCTTGTCGTCCGACGGCATTCGGTTGAACACCACGAGCCTCAGGTCCACACCGTGCGTCTTGCAGGCCTCAATGCTCAGAAGGGCGTGGTTTATGCCGCCCAATTTCGATGTCGTGACGAGAATCATGGGGAGCTTCTGCCCCGCGGCGTAGTCTATTGTCAAGAGGTCGTCGGAGAGCGGGACCATAAGCCCCCCCGCGCCCTCAACAAGGACGACCTCATGGCGACGGCACAACTCCGCCGTGTCGCGGGAAATCTCCGCCGGGTCAATGCGCCGCCCCTCCAGGCTTGCCGCAAGGGCGGGCGACGCCGGCTTGCGAAACAGGTACGTACACGTGAGCCGGTCTCTGTCGTCGGGCAAGAGGCCGCACCCCATGACGCGCCGATGCTCCACGAGGTCCTCGGCCATGTCGTCGCATCCCGTCTGGACGGGCTTCTGCGTTATCACGTCATACCCTTCGCTGAGCATTTGCGCCGCAAAGCGGGCGGTGACGTAGGTCTTGCCGCTGTCCGTATCAACCCCGCTTATGAAGATTGCCGTACCCATTCTGACGCGTTACTCAAATTGTTTCTTGGCCTCGTCATATCGGTCTTGCGCAGCCTTGACGGCTGCGTCCGAGGGCTTAAGCCTTGCTTTGCCTTTTGCCATTGTCGACTTGCCTTTGCTGAGCTCTTTCTGCGCATTTGTCAGGCTGCGTTCGCAGTCTTTGACGGCCTTTTGCTCTTCTGCCTCAATCTTTTTGAGCGATGCCTCGGCCTCTTTGCGCACCTGCTCGTCGTCGGACTTGAGGTACTCCTTCAGCTCTTTCCTTTTGGCTTTACACTCTTCCAGCGTCTTGGCCTTGTCGGCTTTAGCTTGCGCAATTGCGGAGTCGGCACTGGCAATTATTGAGTCGCCTTGGGCAATGAGTTTCTCGGCCTCAGCCTTACGCGATTTGGCCAGCTCTACTTTCTGCGCCAATTGCTCCAGCCGCGCCTCTATTCGCTCGGCAGGGGTCAATTTCTTCTGCTCCTGCGCCATGGCGCTGACGGACAGCATCGTGAGGGCTACCGTCGCAATGATGGATAAAACTTTCACGGTGGTATGGTTTTGTTTTAGTGTTATTTCGAGTTCTCTGTTACGGACTTCAACCAGTCGTCAATCTTTGCCGCGGCAACGTCGAGCACGGCGCGTATGCTGTCCGCCTCAGCCTGGGTCAGCTTGGCGTTCTGTATTGCCACCTTGGCATTCTGCATCCCCTTTACGGTGGACTTCTTCACCTTCGATGCCACGGTGTCGCCAACAACTACTATGGACTTCATGAAGCGGTTCATCGTTGCCGAGTCGGGCATCATGGCCGTGAAGGCTGCGCCAAGTGTGCTGAACACGTCGGTGTCAATCGTTGTCGTGGTGACTGTTCGGGTCACGATTGTCGTGTCTTTGCCGCCTACGTTGCTGGTCTGCGTCGTCGTGACGGTTGTCGTGAATGAGCTTTGAGCCATTATCGGGAACAGCGACATGAAGAACGAGACGATGGCGACAATCAGTTTTACTAAGAATTTCATGGTGTTTGGAATTAATTTGAACTATTTGGTTGAATTTACTGAGTGTAATCTATTGAAAATCACTGCCAGATGGGCATATAGCGACGTGTTTTGAACAACAACGCTCTCGGGGACCTTTATTCTTACCGACGTGAAATTCCATACGGCCGTAAGCCCCCCGCCAATCATGACATCGGCCACTCGCTGAGCCTGGTCAACAGGCACTGTGAGAATCCCTATTTTCACGTCGGGGCGTTTTACTTTTTGAAAATCGTCAAGATGATAGATTGTCGTGCCGCCGATGTTAAGGCCAACCTTGTCGGCGTTGACATCAAATGCGGCTCGGATGCTAAATCCGAATTGGGCAAGCCCGTGGTCAAGAAGCAGAGCCGTCCCAAGACTTCCTGCGCCAAACAGATAGCCGTAGTCCATCGTGTTGAAACAGAGGAAACCCTCCAGTTCATCGATTAGGGAATCGACCTCGTAGCCCACGCGCGTCTTGCCCACTATGTCGGTGTGGCTCAGGTCTTTAGTGACCTGCGTGGGGTCTACTCCCATCTCCTTGGCCATCATGGTCGACGAGACGAATCTCTTTCCGTCCTTTCTCGCCAACTTGAGGTACGTCAGGTATATGGGCAAGCGGCTCAGCGTAGGCTCAGGAACGAGGGGTATTTGCCTCGCCGCTCCGGATTCAGGTTCCGTAGGCATTGTTCATATTTTTGACACCCGAATGCAAATATAAACTAAATGACAGAAAGTTATGCCCTGCGGTAGAAACCATCTACGCCCTGTGAAGAGTTTTGCAAACAATATGCCATTAAAACTTATTGGCGCAATGGCTAACAGATTCTGATTAACTTTGTGCATATATAACATGATTCTGATGCTGACATCCGACGAACACATAGACCTCCATTTCCCTAAGGCTCAAAAGCTTTGTGGCGACAAGGCGATAGAACGGCTCTTCGAGAAAGGGGAGGCGTTTTCGAGATACCCTTTCAGGGTCGTCTACCTGCCCCTCACCGAACTTCGCGAGGGCGAGGCGGCGGTAAGGATGCTCATCAGTGTCGGCAAGAAGCGTTTCAAGAGGGCCGTAAAGCGCAACAGGGTCAAGCGTCAAGCCCGCGAGGCGTGGCGCAAGGTGAAGCATATTGTCGAGCAAGCCGTGGCGGCAAGCGACACCGTCCGTGGCCTCCACGTGGCTTTCATCTTCTGCGGCGACGGGCTGCCCACGACGCCCGACGTGGAGAAAGCCATGGCCAAGGCCGCCGCCCGCTTGGCAACAATCGTGACGGAGGCCGCACAATGAGCGCAACAAGCGACAAGCCGCAGAGACAGACCGTGGCGGCAACCATCGGCCGCTTGGTCTCCAAACTCCTAATCCTCCCCATACGTTTTTATCAAGTCGCAATCTCGCCCCACACTCCCCCAGCCTGCCGTTTCACGCCCACCTGCTCGCAATACGCCATTGAGGCGCTCCGCAAACATGGGCCAATAAAAGGCTTGCGCCTCGCCATTTGGCGCATCTTGCGCTGCAACCCCTGGGGCGGCTCGGGCTACGACCCCGTACCGTAAAGAGTCCACACACACGTCACCCTCAAAACCATGTTACGCCCGTCACGCCAACCGCTCAGCGAGGCTCAGGCCTTCGACAAGCTGGCTACGCTCTGCGCCGCCTCGGAACATTGTCGGCAAGAGATGCTCGACAAGTGCAAGGCATGGGGCTTGACGCCCGACGCCGCCGAACGCGTTGTCAGCCAACTCGTAGGCGAACGTTTCGTGGACGACAACCGCTTCGCGCCCCTCTACGTCCGCGACAAGGCGCGATTTGGCGGATGGGGTCCCGTCAAGGTGAGGGCGCAACTCCGCGCCAAGGGTATTGACGACGAGACGGCAAGCTCCGCCGTCGAGGCCTTCGACAAGGACGAATGGGACGAGATTCTCCTCCACGCCCTGCGGCAAAAGCTCCGCACAACAAAAAAAGACGACCCACAGAAGCTCTTCGCCTCAATGGTCCGCTTCGGAATGCAACGCGGCTTCGACTACGCATCAATTCGCCACGCCTTAGACAAACTAATTGACACTCAGGACGCCGCCGACGACTTCTGACGAAAAAGAGAGACAAAAATGACATACGAAAAGATTCTTGAAGACATATACAATCGGTTCCCCGTCTATCAGCAGGTGGGAGCCGTGGCCCTCAAACCCGGGCTGGGCAACATCTTGCGCATAGACGAGAGGCTTGGCCACCCGCACCATAAGTTCAAGACCATCCACGTGGCCGGCACAAACGGCAAGGGCTCCGTCTCCCACACCTTGGCGGCCATTCTCCAGAGCGCAGGTTACGTCACGGGCCTCTTCACTTCGCCCCACCTCGTCGACTTCCGCGAGCGCATCAGGATTGACGGGTGCATGATTCCCAAAGAGTGCGTGGTAGAGTTCATTGATCGTAACGATATGTTCCTCAACGACCTGCAGCCGTCGTTTTTTGAGATAACGACGGCCATGGCCTTGGACTACTTCGAGCGCGTCGGCGTAGACGTGGCGGTTATCGAGGTCGGTCTCGGCGGCCGCCTGGACAGCACGAACATCATCACGCCCGACCTCAGCGTCATCACGAACATTGGCCTTGAGCATACGCAGTACCTCGGCGACACGCTTGGCAAGATTGCGGGCGAGAAGGCGGGCATCATCAAGCCGGGCGTCCCCGTCGTCATCGGCGAGCGCAATCCCGAGACCGACCCCGTCTTCATTGCCAAAGCGCAAGAGCAAGGCTCGGAGATTTTCTTTGCGGAGGACATGGCCAAGGTTTTGAGCCACAAGGAAGATAAGGGGCAAATGGTGGCGCAAGTGGAACACGCCGGGCAGCAGCCCGCCCGCGAGCACCGCTTCTCACTCACGGGTCTCTGCCAAACGCGCAACCTGCTGACCGTCTTGGCGGCAGTCGACGTGCTGAAAAAGCAAGGCTACGACATTACGGAGCTGGACATCCGCGAGGGCATGGCCGACGTGCAGGGGCTGACAGGCCTAATGGGCCGTTGGCAAAAGATTGGGATGCGCCCCGACATCATTGTCGACACGGGTCACAATGCGCACGGCGTGAAGATTTTGGCCGAGCAACTTGAAGAGCAATTCTCAAAATATATCCACGTCCACATCGTCTGGGGAATGTGCAACGACAAGGAGCCCGAGAAGGTCCTCTCCCTCCTGCCCCGCGACGCCCGCTATTACTTCACCCAGGCCAACAACACCCGCCGCGCCACACCCGCCTCCGAGCTGTACGAGATTGGCCAAAAGCTGGGCCTCAACTGCCACTTCTACCCCACCGTGGCGCAAGCCATGGACAGGGCTCGCCGATATGCCGAACCCGCCGACCTCATCTTCGTTGGAGGCAGCAACTTCATTGTCGGCGAAGTAATTGGCAGTCAATCAAACAATTAGCACACACGCCCAACATAGCCGCAACAAATCGTTGTAAGTTTAAAAATGATGCCGCAGCTTCACAGCGCGGCATTTTTTCTAAACATTTTGAGAGAATATATTGGCACGTAATAAAAATTCCCTATCTTTGCATCGCAATTCAGAACGGGAACAACGCTACTGGAAAGCGCACGGGTGCTTAGCTCAGCTGGTTCAGAGCGGCTGCCTTACAAGCAGCGGGTCGGGGGTTCGAATCCCTCAGCACCCACGACAAGACGAGTTCTCCGTTTTGTTTCACGTATTGAAAAGGTCTTGCGGATGTGCGTCAGGGCGACGGCAACAAACCGCAAGTAGAGGCTCAAGAAACATGGGCATTTAGCTCAGCTGGTTCAGAGCATTTGTCTGACAGACAAAGGGTCAGCGGTTCGAATCCGTTAATGCCCACCATGCATAAGCCTCTACACGCTTAAGGCGCAAGACCAAACTTCGGGTGCTTAGCTCAGCTGGTTCAGAGCGGCTGCCTTACAAGCAGCGGGTCGGGGGTTCGAATCCCTCAGCACCCACAACAGTTTCATGACGGGCATTTAGCTCAGCTGGTTCAGAGCATTTGTCTGACAGACAAAGGGTCAGCGGTTCGAATCCGTTAATGCCCACCTGTCATAATGTTAGGGCGAGTGAGTCAAGGTTTTGGCTAACTCGCCATTTTTTTATGCCCACATCAATCCGCCGCCGGATATTAATAAGTGGCCGTTTCGCCAAGTTTTTTTCAGGCTCATAAAACACTGATTATCAGGCCGCAACAAGAAAATAATCACTTTCCGAAGAAAAAAATTCACCTCACCGCGTTACAAAACGACATCGTCGGCGTTATCCTGTCAGAAGTCCGAACAAGATGGCAAGCAAAAACAGCCCCACAGACATCGAGCAACCCCTTGTGGCAGCTTACTGGCGCGTCCGCGCCAGCATAGGCGCATACATAGGGCGCATGACAAAGGGGACCGAAGAGACCTCCGACATCTTGCAAGACGCGTTCCTCAAGCTCTGGGGCAAGGGTGCAAACTCCATGTCGGCCGACGAGGCCACAGCCCTGACAGCCAGGACGGCAAAGAACCTTGCCATAGACTCATGGCGTCGCGAGAGCCGACACGGCCTGTCTTCAATAGACGAGAACCGTGACGAGATGACCGACGACGACACGGAGGCCGAGGAGGAGAAGCGGCAACGATATGAAAGCGTCCGCCGCATTATCGCCACACGCCTCACCCCGCAGCAGCAACAGGTCATGACGCTCCGCGACATCGAGGGCTTGCCCTACGCGGAGATTGCCCAGCAGATGGGGATTGAGGAGTCGGCCGTCAGGATGTGCCTGAGCCGCGCAAGAAAAGCCGTCAGGAGCATCTACGAGCAAGAATGCCAATAAGAAAAACGAGTGCAGAAATGGAAAACGCAAAAGAGTACTGGGACGAGCTGGAACGCCGCTATTTTGACGGCGAGACAACCGAGGCCGAAGAGGCCGAGCTGGAGCGTCACATAGCAGAACTCGCCAAGCGAGGGACAGTGAACGCGACGACAGCCACAATGGCCTATACGGCCGTAGGGCGCGAGGTACGACGTTCCACGACGGCTCGGACGCAAAGCCGATGGGGCAGACTGGCCGCCGCGGCAAGCATTGCCCTGCTGATGACGCTCGGGGCTGCCTTTTGGGCTCGTGGGGGCGTCATGACGGGCAGCGTCATGATTGACGGCGAATGCGTGGCGGAAGCCGACGGGGCGCTCGACCTCATGCGAGACGACTTGGCCCTCTTGGCTGAGGTCTGCCCGCAAGTGGATGAGGAGCTGACGCTGTTCTTGGGTTCAGACGACTCGGAAAACTAAGCGTAAATTTTGAAGATATGCGACTTACAAAGACATTACGGGCCGTGTTGACGCTCTTTGCGCTCTTGACAGCCCTTCCGGCCTTAGGGCAGAAGGACCTTGCGGTGGAAGAGTTCTTCGGCGACGACTCCCCATTGGAGGGGAAGATCCGGACGGTCTACCTCTCGGGCTCCAACCTCGACGGACGGGACATGACACTGTTCCGAAGCATCCTCTCGACGGGCTCAGAAGACGACGTGGAGGAGATGGGCGACGCGGCCGAGGAAGACGCTCGCAAGGGCAACAGCGTGAAGAGGGTCGTCAACGGCAATACGCTAATGGCCCTATACGTCCAACTGCCACCGGCGGCAGGGCAAAAAGACAACCGTTTCGTCCTCTTCCGCCGACTGAGCGAGACAAAGGCCATGCTGGTCTACATTGAGGGCCCGACAACCCTCGACAAAATAGTAAACGTAAAAATCAACAAATAGGTGAAAATGAAAAATCTCTTGTTCATGGCAATAGCATTGCCAACCATCATGACAACAGCAGCAACCGCTAAGGCTGCTAACCCAAACACTATCGCAGACGCAGACACAACAGTAACCTACCGCGGCCGCAAAATCGTCGTGACCGACGACGGCAACAAAGTGAGCGTAAGCGTGAGCGACACAAAGGGCAAGTCGCTCTCCCAAATCTACGTCTCGACATCCGACTCAGCGCGAAACGAAGAGACATGGAGCGTAGACGACGACTTCACGTTTAAAGACCTTCTCCCGTGGTCGTCGCCTCGCAAGAAGGGCGGCTTCGACGCTCATTCAAAATTCTTCCATGCGGGCTTCAGCCACACGTTCGACACGGGCATAGACAACGCCATGAGCCGCTCGTCGGAGATTGGTTTTAACGTCATAAGCCGCGAGCACCAGCATGGCCCTGGGCATGGAATGTGGTACGGCCTGAGCTTCAACTGGCGCACGTTCCGCTTGGACGATGGGCGATTCTTTGACTGGGACGCTAAGGCCAAGAAGCTCAACGTGACCGAGGCGCAAGACACGATGGACGTGACGATGTCGCGCATGAGGACCTTCCGCTTCATGATTCCCATTGCCTACGAGTGGCAAAACTTTGGCGGAAAGCCGTTCTTTGTGCAGATTGGAGTCGCCCTGGAGCTTGTGCCAACGGCTCGCCTCTACACGGAGTACGAGGTTGACGGGGAGTGCAAGAAAATGAGGGACAACGACTTGCGCCACAACATCTTGGGAGGCTCGGCCTTCGCCCGCTTCGGCTACAAGAAACTTGGCTTGTACGCCAACTTTGTCCCGACCCCGCTGTTCTCCTCAAAACATGGTCCTGAGTTCAAGACGCTCACCTTCGGCCTGTGCTATTTCTTAGGCCGGGATTAAAACGGGCAGATTGACATAAAAAAGCTGAGGGTCGCCACGATATTTCTTCGTGGCGACCCTCACTTTTTTATGAGGTTGCTAATGGTTTTTTACCAAGCGAACATCGGGCGGTCGTTCATCATGGCGTTAACCTCAGCGCGTACTTTAGCGATTACGTCAGCATCCTCAGGAGCGGCGAGGACGCGGTCAATCATGTCGGCGATTACGTCCATGTCAGCCTCTTTGAGGCCGCGGGTGGTGATGGCAGGCGTTCCGAGACGGAGGCCGCTGGTCTGGAAGGCAGAGCGCGTGTCGAAAGGCACGAGGTTCATGTTAACCGTGATGTCGGCGGCAACGAGGGCCTTCTCGGCAACTTTGCCCGTCAGCTCGGGATATTTAGGACGGAGGTCGACAAGCATGGAGTGGTTGTCGGTTCCGCCACTGACAATGAAGAAGCCTCTGTCGATGAGGTCCTGCGCCAGTCGTGCGGCATTGAGCTTAACCTGCTGCTGATAAGTCTTGAACTCGGGCTGAAGAGCCTCGGCGAATGCGACGGCCTTGGCGGCGATGACGTGCTCAAGAGGGCCGCCCTGCTGACCTGGGAAGACGGCGGAGTTGAGGAGCGAACCCATGGTGCGGACCTCGCCCTTCTTGGTCTTCTTGCCCCACGGATTGGGGAAGTCCTTGCCCATGAGAATGATGCCACCGCGCGGGCCACGGAGCGTCTTGTGGGTCGTGGAAGTGACGATGTCGGCGTATTTGACTGGATTGTCGAGGAGGCCGGCGGCAATGAGGCCAGCGGGGTGCGCCATGTCGACCATGAGGATTGCGCCAACTTGGTCGGCAATCTTCCTCATGCGGGCATAGTCCCATTCGCGGCTATATGCCGAGCCACCGCCAATGATGAGTTTCGGCTTCTCGCGGAGGGCTACCTCCTCCATCTCGTCGTAATCTACGCGGCCCGTCTCCTGATTGAGGTGGTAGGCCACGGGGCGATAGATGAGGCCCGAGGTGTTGACAGCCGAGCCGTGAGAGAGGTGGCCACCGTGGGCGAGGTCGAGACCCATGAACGTGTCGCCCGGGTTGAGGACGGCGAGGAGGACAGCGGCGTTGGCCTGTGCGCCAGAGTGGGGCTGAACATTGGCGAACTCCGCGCCATAGAGTTTCTTGATGCGCTCAAGGGCGAGAGTCTCGACTTCGTCGACTACTTCGCAACCGCCGTAGTGCCTTTTGCCAGGGTAGCCCTCGGCATATTTGTTGGTGAGGCAAGAACCCATGGCCTGCATGACCTCGTCGCTGACGAAGTTCTCGGAGGCTATCATCTCGATACCGCGCTGCTGACGCTGGTGTTCCTTCTCAATGAGGTCGAATATGGCGTTGTCTCTCATTGTTTTGCTGATTGAATTGTTTTATTAAATGATTGTATGCCACAAATATAGCGATTCGACACCATTTGCTGGGCTTTAAGGGGGAAGAATTGAGCAAAAGAGGGGGAAATGCGGACAAAAGAAAACCCCAGCGGGGGTGAGACCGCCGGGGCAAACGTTATAGAGATTCTCAGTGACAATTAGTCGAAGAGGAAAAGCATCTCGCGATACTTGGGGAGAGGCCACATCTCGTTGTCGACGATGAGCTCGAGCTTGTCAACATGGTAACGGATGGTTTCGAAGTGAGGACGCACCTCGTTCTCGTAGGCGTAAGCCTTCTCGCGCTCGTCCTCCATCTTGTTGGCCTTCTTGCGGGCGTCAATCATGAGCTGTACGGAGGTGCGGATGGTCTTGACGTGCTCGGAGATCTTGCGGATGAGCTCACGCTCGTTCTCGGTCATTGCCTCAGCCTCGTCGCCCATGACCTCCTTCATGCCCTTGACATTCTTGATGAGGATGTTCTGGTAGTCGATGGCGGTTGGGACGATGTGGTTGATGACGAGGTCGCCAAGGACGCGGGCCTCAATCTGAATCTTCTTGACGTACTTCTCAATCTCGACATCGTGGCGTACGGCGAGCTCACGCTCGGAGAGGATGCCACCAGCGACGAAGACCTCCTTAGAGTGGTCGGAAAGCATTGTGTCAATGCTCTCGGGGACACTCGTGATGTTGGTGAGACCGCGGCGCTTAGCCTCTTCCTTCCACTCGTCGGAGTAGCCGTTGCCGTCGAAGTGGACGGGTGAGGACTCGACAATGAGCTTGCGGATTTCCTGGAAGATGGCCTCGTCCTTCTTGACACCCTTCTCGATGAGGGCGTCGACGTCCTTCTTGAACTCGCGGAGCTGAGCGGCAACCATGGCATTGACAGCGGTCATGGCACCAGCGCAGTTTGCGGAAGAACCTACGGCACGGAACTCGAAGCGGTCGCCAGTGAAGGCGAATGGAGAGGTACGGTTACGGTCGGTGTTGTCGACAAGAATCTCAGGGAGACGGCCTACGCCGAGCTTGAGAGCCGTCTTCTCCTCGGGGGTCATCTTGGCGTCGGAAACCTTCTCGACAATGCTGTCGAGCATGGCGGAAACCTGAGTGCCGAGGAAGATGGACATGATGGCTGGGGGTGCCTCGTTGGCGCCGAGACGGTGGCTGTTGCTGGCGTTGAGGACCTGAGCGCGGAGGATATCCTGACCCTTATGTACGGCAGCCATGACGCAGGTGAGGAATGTGAGGAAGAGCATATTGCCCTTAGGATTCTTGCCTGGGGCGAAGAGGTTGATGCCCGTGTCGGTGCAGAGGCTCCAGTTGTTGTGCTTACCCGAGCCGTTGACGCCGGCGAAAGGCTTCTCATGGAGAATGACCTCGAAGTCATGATGGCGAGCGATGCGCTTCATGACATCCATGAGGAGGATGTTGTGGTCGCAGGCGACATTGACCTCCTCATAGATAGGCGCCAACTCGAACTGACCAGGGGCAACCTCATTGTGGCGGGTCTTGGCAGGAATGCCGAGACGGTGGCACTCAATCTCGAGGTCGCGCATGAAGCAAGCGACGCGCTCAGGGATGGAGCCGAAGTAGTGGTCCTCGAGCTGCTGGTTCTTTGCGGAAGAAGCGCCCATGAGGGTACGGCCGGTGAGGACGAGGTCAGGACGGGCGAGGTAGAGGCCGCGGTCGATGAGGAAATACTCCTGCTCCCAGCCGAGGTTGGAGACGACCTTGGTGACGCTCTTGTCGAAGTACTGGCAAACGTCTACGGCAGCCTTGTCTACGGCGTGGAGAGCCTTGAGGAGAGGGGTCTTATAGTCGAGGGCATCGCCCGTGTAGGCAATGAAGATTGTCGGGATACAGAGGGTGTTGCCGACGATGAAAGCGGGGGAGGTGACGTCCCAAGCCGTATAGCCGCGAGCCTCGAACGTGGCGCGGATGCCGCCGTTGGGGAAAGAAGAGGCATCGGGCTCCTGCTGAGCGAGATGCTTGCCAGCGAACTCCTCGATTACCTTGCCGTCGGGGCCGTAGTTGATGAAGCCGTCATGCTTCTCGGCGGTACCGTCGGTGAGAGGCTGAAACCAGTGGGTGTAGTGAACAGCACCGTGCTCGATGGCCCAAGCCTTCATGCCAGCAGCGACACCATCGGCGAGGTCGCGGCTGATGAACTCGCCGTTGGCCATAGCCTTGCGTACCTGCTTGTAGACAGAGGACTGGAGGTACTTCTTCATGGCCTCATCGTTGAAAACGAGCTCGCCATAGATTTCGGGAACTCTCTTTTCGTCGAACTTCATGTCGGGCAAAGGCCTGCGCATGAGATTGGTGAGGGCTTTAAACCTTAGTGTTGCCATATTGGTTAGTGTTATTTGGTATCTGTTGAGAATTTGGTTTTACGTTCGGGTTTGTACGAAATTAAGATTTTTCGGCTTACCCCCTACTTTTAGAGGGGGTGTTTATGAAAAATTATATGTTTTCGTGTCAACCTCTTTGTTTTTGGTTGACGATGCAAATATATGGTTCATGATTATAATTCGCAAGAGATTCGGCGGAAATGTTTGCAATTTTGCGTGATTCACGGAAATAATTAGCGATTTATAAGCCAAACGGGGCAAAATTCTTGATTCAGGCACCCGCAAACTCAAGTTTTGAAGTTTGGGCAATAAGGGGCCAAGGGGCATTTTCAGCGAGAGCAAGGACAGAGAAGGGGAAGATGGCATTAACGAGCCCCTACCCCTCCGCAACATGACAAACCCCTCTATCTGACACCTCAAAAGACTGTTAAGCCTCAAGCTGCGGGGGGGGGAGTATAGCTAAAGGTACATTTGTGGCGAAAAGAAAGCCCCCGAGATTCTCATCTCAGGGGCTATAAAATGCAACACTATGAATCAGAGTTACTATTATGAAACGGGTTTTAGAATGCGACAAACAGAGAGAGGCACAGGAGGACAGACGAAATGACCACTTTTGCCATTAGGCTGAGGAAGAAAATGCTCCTCTGGTTTTCAACGGATAA
>JALEMI010000112.1 GCA_022768325.1 Bacteroidales bacterium | reverse complement strand
GGCTTCAAGAAGGTGTCGAAATACCTCTTGATGTAGCCTATCAGGTGAGTGCGGTCGTGACCTGAGACGTTGTGCGGATGGTTGGGATAGACCGAGTAGTCGATGTATTTGCCGGCCTCAATGGCACTGTTCAGCAGGGCTTGGCTGTTTTGCCATACGACGGTGCTGTCCATTGCGCCATGTATTACGAGCAGACGCGCGTCGAGTTTGTCAATCTTGCCGAGGAGGCTTGTCTTGGCGTAGCCTTCAGGGTTCTGCTGGGGCGTGTCCATGTAACGCTCGCCATACATCACCTCGTAATATTTCCAATCGCACACGGGGCCGCCAGCCACGCCAACCTTGAACACGTCGGGATAGGTCGTCAGGAGGCTGATTGTCATGAAGCCGCCATAGCTCCACCCGTGAACGCCCATGCGGCTCTGGTCTACGTAGGGCAAGGAGCGGAGATAGTCAACGCCGACGAGCTGGTCCTCCATTTCGCACACGCCCATTTGGCGATGTATGGCCTGCTCATATTTCGAGCCGCGCTTCTCCGTTCCGCGGTTGTCCATGGTGAAGACGATGTAGCCCTCTTGCGCAAAGTAGAGCATCCACGGCGATGCGCCGTAGAGCCAGCTGCCGTCGACGAGCTGAGAGTGGGGTCCGCCGTAGACGTATACGATGGCGGGGTATTTCTTTGCGGGGTCGAAGTCCGTGGGCAAGATGAGGCGGCCCGTAAGGGGAAAGTCGCCGCCGGCGGACTTGAGGTCAACCGTCTTGATTTCGGGTTTGGCGAAGTCGGCGTATGGGTCCGCCCTGCTGTAGACCACGTCGGACTTCTTGCCGTCGGTCGTGACGATGCGGGACTCCTTGGCCATGGCGGGGCTGCTGCTGTTGATGACCATCATCGAGTGTCCGCTTGCGAAGTCGGTGGTGGAGACGGTGCGCTCGGGGCTGAGGCGCGTCATCTTGCCTTTGAGGGAAATGGCGCATACGTCGCGGAAAAGGTAGCCTTCGCTATTCGTCTGGGCAATAATCCTCTTGTTCTTGCTGTCGTAGCCATAGATTCCGCATACACACCACTCGCCTCTTGTGAGCTGAGTGCACTTGGCGGAGTTGATGTCGTAGAGGTAGATGTGGTTGAAGCCGTCGCGGTAGCTTTGCCACGCCAAGTGCGTGTTGTCCGTCCAGAGGGCTGGGGCGCATGGCTCGACCCAATGGGCGTCGGTCTCCTCAAAAAGCGTCTTGACGAGGGCGCCCGTGTGGCTGTCGTAGATGTTGAACCACAGGTGGTCCTGGTCCCTGTTCAGCTCAGCAATGCTGATGAGGTTGCCGTCGGGGCTCCAGCTGATGTTGGTGAAGAAGCGGTCGACGGGCGAAGCCGTCTTCAGGTAGAGCGTCTCGCCGCTCTCGACGTCGTAGATGCCCATCGAGACCTCCTCACTGCGTTCGCCGGCCATCGGGTAACGGGTGTTGACCACCTTCCCTATCCTGGCCGTCACGTCTACGAGGGGGTAGTTGGTCACCATCCGCTCGTCCTTGCGGTAGAAGCAGAGGCGTTTGCCGTCGGGGCTCCAGAACATGCCGCCCTCAATTCCAAATTCGAGGCGGTGGACAGCTGAGCCGAAGCGGAGGCCCTCCTCCGACTCCTTGTTTACGCGGATTCGCTTTGTGCCGTTGCTTACGTACAGGTCGGCCCCTTCGGTGAAGGATACCCACCCTGAGGCGGGGGCTATGACCATGTCGTCTGCGGGACCTTCCACGGTCACGAGTTTCTGCTCTGCTCGGACATCTACTTTGATGATGTCGTTGCCGTTGGAAATCCAGAGAATCTCGGGCGTCTCGGCGGAGAGGATTCTGGCATATTGGTCGCCAACCAGTCCGCGCAGCTTGTCGAAGGTCGTCACTTCGGACTCTTTGCCGTCGGCGTTGCGGAAGAGGAGGAGGCCTTCGCGGTTGTAGTAGAGGATGCCGTCCGTATTCCCGCAAGCCCATGAGCTAAGGCTGAAGGGGTAGTACTGGCCGATGTCATTACCTCCGTAGACGCAGTTTTCGAGGTCGAATCTGCGCAATTCTTGCGCCGTTGTGTTGGGTAGTGAGGCGGATGTTAAGATCGCGCTCATGGCAATTAGTGCTTTTTTTGTCATTGGCGAGGAGTGGATGTTGTTGAGTTTCTTGTAGTTCGTAACACAAAAATAAGCGAAAAGAGCGAAGTGTAAGCCATTTGGGCGCGTTGGTAATTTATTAAACGTTAAGCGAGAAAGGGGCTGCGGAGTTGTAACAAGGAGGCCGTTCTGACGTAAGAGAGAAAAATATCGAGCTTAAAGTTTGCATGCGGGACGATTTTTATATATTTTTATAGCGAAGAAACCATTCTGTCATGAAAGTTAGAAACATTATTGCGGCCTTGGCGCTCGCAGCGTTGTGCGTTCCTCAGGAGGTCAACAGCCAGGCTGAGGCAATTGAGAACTCTTGCAAGGCTTGCTTCCCACACCCCTATATTATTTCCGGACGCCCTTTCCGCTCCATCCTTACGGGTGATGAGATTGCGGAATTCCATGCGACGTTGTTTTCCGGCACGACCTATCGCATTGCCGTCGGCAACGGGGAGAAGAGCAACGTAATCTTCACCGTCTACGACACCAACCACAATATGCTCTTTTCGAGCAAGGACTACGGCAATGCCCCCTATTGGGATTTCTCGGTCGACGGCTACATGGACTGCATCGTCGAGGCGCGTCTTGACAACACTGTCGCGACGTCGGGCTTCGCCATTGTCATGACGGGCTTCAAGCTCAACGAGGGGCAGGAGTAAGCCCCTCCCCATCGGTCTCGAAAATCCCCATCCCCTTAAAATAACGTAGGCACTCTCTTATGAGCGACACTATCCTGGAGGCTCTCGTCCAGCTGTTTGCCGTCGTGGCTTCTGTGCGCGGTGCGAACGATATGAGCGAGAGAAGGCTCGTTGTGTACCACTTCCTTGCTTCGCAGCTCAATTCGGAGATGGCGAACAAGTACATTGGAAAATTCGACGAGTATTACCGCGACAACGTCCGCCTTGGTCTTAGGAGCGAAAACCAGTTTAAGAACATCTCGCGCGTGGCATCTAAAGTGATGCGTATAACGTACGGGATGAATAAGGAGTTGTCGCTCTTCCAGAAGTGCATCGTCCTCGTCCAGCTCTATGAGTACCTCAACACTGGGCAAATATCCTACGTAGAGCAGGGTCTCGTCAATGATGTCGTAGCCGATAAGCTCAATATCAAGAGCGACGAGCTTGAACTAATCCGCAACTTTATTCTCGACACTCAGAACGTCTCCGAGAGGGTGGTCTTCTGCGGAGTGAGCGGTTGTGAGGACATTGTCGAGCCTAAGCACGTCTTCTGGGAAGACCTCGACGGCGAGGTCGATTTTGTCTATCTGCCCGTTGTCAACATCTTCTTGTTCAAGTATTTGGGCCAGCAGCATCTTGACATGAATGGCTCTGTTGTTGAGCCGGGCAAGACGTATATCATGAAGGCTGGCAACTCGATTCGCAACGGGGTCAGCTCGCCAATCTTCTATTACGACATGATGCGTCAGGTGGTGACCAATGGCGACTATGTCCCCATCACCATCGAGGCGCGTAACGTTGTCTACAAGTTCAATAAGAACACCATAGGCATCCACAACCTCTCTTTTGAGTCGCACTCAGGGCGGCTTGTGGGAATCATGGGCATTTCGGGCTCGGGAAAGAGTACGTTTGCCAACGTCATCTCGGGCAAGGCGAAGCCGTCGTCGGGAAATGTCTACATCAACAACATCGATATTTATGAGGACCAGGAGGCCGTGAAAGGTCTCATTGGCTTCGTCTCGCAAGACGATATGCTCGTTGAGGACCTCACGGTCTACGAGAATCTCTACTTCATCGCGAGGATGAGCTATGGCAATCTCCCGTTGCCCGTAATCCACGAGCGAGTGGATAAGCTCCTGCGCCTCTTGGGTCTTTATGAGGTAAGGGACATCAAGGTGGGCAGCCCCCTCAACAAGAAGATTAGCGGCGGCCAGCGTAAGCGTTTGAGCATAGCCCTTGAGCTAATCCGCGAGCCAGCCATCCTTATTCTCGATGAGCCAACATCCGGCCTCTCGTCTCACGACTCAGAGAACATCATAGAGCTGCTCAAAGACCTGTCTATCAACGGCAAGCTCATTTTCGTAGTCATTCACCAGCCCTCGTCGGACGTCTTCAAGATGTTCGACCAGCTGCTTATTCTCGACACGGGCGGTTACCTTATTTATGACGGCAACCCTATTGAGAGCATCAGCTATTTCAGGCTCAATCTCCACATGATTTCGTCGCATGAGGTTGAGTGTCAACGGTGTGGCAACGTCAATGTGGAGCAGGTCCTCGACATAATAAGCCAGCCCGTCATGGACGAGTATGGCAACAATACGCAGGTTCGTAAGGTCACGCCGGCCGAGTGGTACGAGAAGTTCAGCTGGGGGGCTATCGACACGAACTACGTAGGTGACCCCGAGCCTCTGCCGCCCATTAACTTCAAGACCCCGAACCGTGTAAAGCAGTGGTGGCTCTACCTCTTGCGCGACGTCAAGTCGAAGATGTCCAACTTGCAATATTTGCTTTTGAACTTCTTCGAGGCCCCGCTCATGGCGTTGTGCGTCGCTTCGCTCTTGCGATATTTCAACGTCACCTCGCCCGACGGGTACACCTTTGCCGACAATGAGAATATGCCCGTCTTCATCATTGTCTCCGTCATCATCGCCTTCTTTGTCGGACTGACCGTCAGTGCCGAGGAGATAATTCAAGACCGGCAGATCTTAAAGCGCGAGTCGTTCCTCAACCTGAGCCGCACCAGCTACATCCTCTCCAAATGTACGCAGACAACGGTCTTGTCCGCCGTCCAGATGGCTTTCTTTGTGCTGATAGCCAATACTATACTCTCAATAAAGGGGATGTTTTGGGACTATTGGTTTGTCTTGTTCTCGACGGCTGTCTCTGCCAATATGCTCGGTCTGAATCTGTCGGACATGATGCGCAAGACCATCAACATTTACATATTGATTCCGTTCATGGTCATTCCCCAGCTCATTTTGAGCGGCGTGTTTGTCCGATTTGATAAGATGAACCCGGACATGAGCTCCGCCACGGGTGTGCCATTCTACGGCAACGTAATCACAGCCCGATGGGCGTTTGAGGCGTTGGCCGTCAACCAGTTCTGTTACAACGACTACGAGACCCTTTTCTATAAATTCGACAAGTCGAAGAGCCAAAGCGCCTATTATAAGGATTATTGGGTTCCGGCGATGAAGTCCTACCTCGACAAGGTCTCCATCAATTCGAGCAAGGCTGAGTCCGACCCTGCTGAGATTCAGAGAGTTCTGACGCTCATCTCTAACGAGATCAAGGACAAGGCGGACCTCTTCCCCGACATCGAGAGGCCACGCGTAGAGATGTTCGAGTCGGGGCTATTCGGCCTGGCGGCCTACAACGTTGTCTATCAGTATCTCGAAAAGGTAAGGCAATATAACGTCTTGCGCTACAACAAGGCGGACATTGCCCTCGACAAGTACAAGCAACAGTTCACTGCCGAGCAAATTGACGATTTGCGCCGCAATTATCAGAATACCAGCATCTCAGACCTCGTGACGAGTCCGTCGGGCATATTGTCGGAGGTGATAACGGAATACGACGGTCGCCTCTGGCAAAAGAACGACCAAGTTTTCCAAAATACCGACGAGTCATTCCGTGCGCCGCTCTACTCGGCCTATAAGACCTTCTGCGGCATGATGATAGACACCTACCTCTTCGACGTCATCATCATTTGGGTGATTAACGCCGTGTTGCTCTTAGTCCTGCTCGACGGCCATGTGGCGGAGTGGATGCGTAAGTAGCAGCCGATGCGTCACGCCATAGGCGTGTCCACAATCTTAAATCTTATCCTCAGAATCTTGCGTTCCGCGTCGTAGTCGTGACTGATGAAGCGGACGTGTCCAATCTCTGCAGTATTCGCAACGTGCTGACCGATGCAAAGGCACCGGTCATAGTCCCCTATGCTGACAACCCTCACCGTCTCCGATGCCCCGTCAGGCAATCGTTTGAGGTCGAACTCCGATGCGGCGTCGGCTTGCGAGATGAAGCTGAACGTGACGGGCAGATGGCGGTCTATGACCTCGTTCACCGCTTGCTCGACATTGGCAACAAGGGCGTCGTCTGGTTCTTGGGGCAGAGAGAAATCCAATTTCGACTTCTTGCGCTCGATATGAGCCTCGACAGCGCGACCGCAATGGAAAGTGTTGTCCATGGTGCGGTTGATTATGTGCTCGGCTGTGTGGGCGGGGCGGAACTCCTCCTTATTGTGGGC
>JALEMI010000071.1 GCA_022768325.1 Bacteroidales bacterium | reverse complement strand
GGCTTCGTTCATCTCCTTAAAGCTCCAGTGGCTCATGCGGATTTCCTCAAACCTCCCGGCCAAAGACTCGGAGAGACCTTTTTCGAGCAGGACGCGGCTGCTGCCCAGAATCAATACTTTGATGTTGAGGTCGTTGAAGGTGTCGCTGTCCCATTCTTTCTTAACGGATTCGCTCCAGTTGTCGATTTTTTGGATTTCGTCAATGACGAGGATTGCGCTGTCCCAGTTGTTTGTTTTCTTGAGGCTTCGAACGGCAGCCCAGCAATCGGAGATCCAGGAGCGGTTTGTTGCGGGAACGTTGTCGGCTGAAAAGAGATGGAAGGGTGTGTCTAAGTCTTTCAGAACTTGCTTGACGACGGTGGATTTTCCTATTTGGCGTGCGCCCATGACGACTTGAATGAACTTTCGGGGTTCTTGGAGGCGAGATTTAATTGTTTGGTATTCAGGTCGTTTGTACATGGTTTTACATTTTACGCAGTGGAGTGCGGATTTTTACGCAGTGCAAAGAAAAGAAATTTTTTTGGGGATCAGTTTATATGATGGACGGTCGGGAGAATGGCCTTACCAGTGGGGGCAAGTGGCTGGAAGCCGCTTCTCCTGGGCGTGTGTAGCTGGGTAGTGAGGTGTGGGTCTGCGGGGCGGGCGTGGGAGTGCGATGATGATGATGGACGGTCGGGAGAATGGCCTTACCAGTGGGGGGCACATCTGCTGCGCTTTCGGCCTGGCACACCCGCTGCGCGTGTGTACCAGGTTAGTGAGGAATGGCCCTACGGGCCAGGCGTGGGTTGGACGTGGGGGTGGCGGGGTGTGTGATGCGGGGTGTGACGTGGGTGTGGCGTGGAGTGGGGAATGGCGTGGCGTGGTAGTGACGCGGGGAGAGGTGGGGCGGGTGTGACGTGGTGAGTGTGATGATGATGGACGGTCGGGAGAATGGCCTTACCAGTGGGGGTCAGACGGATAGGAGTTCTTGGCTGATGGACGGTGGGGGAGGGCTTTCGTGCTTGAGGGAAAAAAGCTCGGCGTGCACCGAGGGGGTGGCACGCCGAGCTTGGGGAGAGAGGCGGATGGTGGGGAGAGGTGTTAGTTGGAGAAGGCTGCTATGAGCGGGTCGGAGGGGGCTCCGTTGGCGTTGAAGCCGCCGAGGCCGTAGCCGTTCCAGCTGCCTGAGCCTGGGTTGTAGCACTCGGGCTCCCAATAGAAGACGCCACGGCAAGAGGGGACTTCGGACTGGCATCGGGAGACGATGTCGGCGAGGCATTTGGTGGCGTTGGAGTTGTAGATGTCGCATCCTGTCTCGCAGACCATGACATCGCAGCCGTAGGTGTTGTGGATGTCGTTGAGGTTGGCGATGGTGGCGTCGATATAGTTGGCGTACCAGTCGGCGTCGGAGAAGTCGGGGTAGAGGGACACGCCGAGGATGTCGAAGTCAATGCCACTGTTGGCGAGGGTGGAGAGAGCCCAGCTGAGCCTATCGGCACGTTGCCCGTTTTCGAAGTGGACGATGGTCTTGCAATTGGGGAAGACCTCCTTGGCTGCCTTGCATCCGGCGGCGTGGAGGGTGACGTAGTCGGGGCCGATGGTGCCGGCGACATTGGTGGCAGAGCCGTCGGAATTGGTCTTCATCATGCCGCCGCAGGTCTCGTTGCCGATTTGCACCCATGCGACATCGACACCGTTGGTGCGTACGGCGGTGAGGACTTTCTTGGTGTAGGCGTAGAGCTTATCGGCCATCTCGTTGACGGTTTGGCAATCGTCCCAGACGGAGGGTTTGCGTTGCTGAGAGGGGTCGGCCCAGCTGTCGGAATAGTGGAAATCGACCATGACTGTGTAGCCGAGGTTGAAGGCCCGGACGGCCTTGCGGACCAAGTCGGCGGTGTTGCAATAGCCGTCGGAGGGGTTGACCCAGACGCGGAGGCGGCAGGCGTTGAAGCCGACGCCCTTGAGGATTGCGAGGCACTCGCCGTCGTTACCCTCGGAATCGCGGAAACGCCAGTTGGCATCCTCCATGGCCGTGACCCAGCTGGGGTCGCATCCCTTGACGAAAGTGGGGGGAGTGCGTGTTGGGACCTCCTCGTCGGTCCACTCCTTTTTGATATTTGGCTCGTCGTCGTCGTCGCAGGCGGTCATTGGGGCGAAGAGGGCAGCTGCGGCGAGGTAGAGAATGAATTTATTCATTTTATGAGGGGATTTACTTCTTAGTTATTGTTACGCTGTTGGTGAGGGCGTTGATGGTAATGTCGTAGGTTCCGGCGCCCTGAGTGGCGAAGAAATTGCCCGTGTTGACGGTAGTGAGAGACTTGCCGTCGGCGGCGATGTAGAGCTTAAGATCCCAATCGCCATTGAGGACGAGGTAGGGGCCCCAGGATTCGTCGATGAGGTTGACATCGGCGAGCGTCCACGTGCCGTCTCCATTGTCGGTGAACTTCTCGTCGAGGTCCCAGCTGTCTTGGCCTTCGCCCTTGGTGAAGTCGCCTGTGAGGGCAATCTTCTCGACGGCCGTCTCGGACCAAGAGGCGTTATTGACATCGAAGGAGTAGAGGTAGGTGGCCTGCGTGGCAGTTACCCAGAAATTGGCCTTAGAATCCTTAAGGAACGAGAACTGATCCCACGTAGTGGAGTTGACGCCGAAGTAGACGCCATTGGCATCCTTGGCGAAGAAATTCCAATCGTCGGCACCCTTGTAGAAGAGGCCGCTGTAGACGCCGTTGAACTCGCCCTCGTCGGTATATCCGCTGTACATGGTGGCTTGAATCCACTCATAATTAGCATCGTAGTAGAGGCCGAGCGTCTCGGCGACGGAATACTCAATCTCGGTGACGGTGAGCTGGTCGGACGTGAGGGCGAGATTGACGGTGAAGGAGTAGGTGGAAGCGTTGTCGAGCGTTGCGGAGAGGCCGAGGTCATTGCCATCGGCATCGGTGAACGAGAGCGTTGCGCCGGGAGTGGCGTTCTCAATCTTGCCGACATAGAGACCCGTGGCGAGACCATCGACAACCTCGGAAGCGACGGTTACCTCGACATCGCCAGCCTTGGCGGTGATTTGTGCGGGGTAAATCTTGACATCGCCCATTGAGGAGAGCGTGTAAGTGTATGTCTCGGCGGCGAGGTTGACAGTGATCTTATACGTGCCGGGCGTCGCGACGACGATGGGCGAATTGCCTCCGAGCGTCAGAGAGCCGTCGGCATTGGCGGAGAACTCCATGGAGCCGGTGCGAGCGGAAGCGGTGGCATCGCCTGTGCCATTGTCGTTGATGAGGGTCGCGCCAGAGAGCGTAATCTTGGCATCGGGGGAAGACGTGGTGAACGAGCCGAGCCAGGAGAGGGAGGCGGCGTCGAAAGTGAGGTCACCCGAGGCATCGCCGCTGACGGAGAGGGAGGCGAGATTGGTGTAGGTGATGTATTGGCTTCCGGAGTTGGTGTTGAGGCTCAGGTAGATACAGCCGGCGGGTTCAGCCGTCCAGAAATTCCATGCGCCATTGGTGGAGAGGTCGGCACGGGCGAAATTGCCATCCTGGCCGTAATTGCCCCACGCCTGGTTGAGGCCATCTTGGATCCAAAAATTGAACCATCCGCCATAGGTGCCGATGAAGCCCTCGTAAATTCCGTTGGACGATGGGGAATAGAGAGTGCCAACAATCTCTGTCTGGTCCTTGCTGAGCACAGAGGCTCGGGACATATCGATGAAGAGTGGCGTGACATTGACCACGATGGGCGAAGAGAACGATGCGCCATTGACATTATCCTGCGTATAGGAGTGAGCGACGCGGAAATAGAGCGTACCGATCTCGCCCGCCTGGAGGCCTAAGGACGACGCCAAGATATTGAGGTCCTGGCCTGTATAGGTGATGTCGTTGAGGCCCTTGATGGGGTTGGTGAGCGACGAAGAGAGCACATTCTCGGAGAAATCGCTCTTTGTGGAGACTTGGAGCGTATAGGCGCCCTCGCCGAGAGCCGTATTGGCGTTGTAGTCGTTGGTGATGTAGAGATCGTGGCCATCGGCGGTGAACGTCATTTGGAGAACGACCTTATAGAGATTAGACGTCGTGATGGCTACGGAATTGGAAGACTCCAGGTCCATCTCGGACTGGCTCAGTCCGCTGACCTTATACTCGTCGAGATCGTCGTCGCAGGCTGTGAAGCTGGCGGACACGAGGGCGAGAGCGGCCAATGCTGATATATAATTTTTCATTTGGGAATCGTGAAAAAGGTGTTAGTACTCCTTGTTCTTCAAATTGGGATTTGCTGTCAGCTCCGTCTGCGGGATTGGGAAATAGTTATACTTCGCATCGAAAGCACTCGTCTTGAGATCCCAAGTGAACGTATTGGTGCAGAAATAGTTGTGGCGGATGAGGTCTGTTCGTCGGGTGTTCTCCCAATACATCTCACGTTGACGCTCGGCGAGGAGATTATCGAGCGTGAGGTCGGCATCGGTGAACCACTTGACGCCTGCGCGGTCGCGGAGCTTATTGACGGCAGAGAGCGCGTCGGACTTAGAGGCACCCGTGCCGCCACGGACGACAGCCTCGGCGAGATTGAGGTAAGCCTCGGCGAGGCGGAAGAGCGGCATATCGGTATCGACGCCGTCGGACGTGGTATTGCTTGCAATCTCGCCATTGTCGGTGATATTGGTCCACTTGGTGACAATGTAGCCTTGCGTTTGGTCGGTAGGATTCTTGACCTCCAGGGCTTGTTGGTCGGAGAAGAAGAGGAAACGGCTATCGCCCGAGGCGAAGACATTGGGCAACTGGCTCTGCGCCCTCATGCTGCCCCATCCGCTCTGCACACCGTAGTTCTTGACATCGTAGTCGGGCGACGTGCATCCCGTGCTTGCCGCGCCGCAGATGAGGAGGGTTGTTGAACCCCAGGTGACGGTTTGCTTGGAATCGACAACGGCGTGGAGGATAATCTCGTTGGTTCGCTTGTGGTTATCGGCATTGAAGAGCTTGGAATAGTCGCTCTCGAGGGAATAGCCGTCGTTGGTAAGCACCTTTTGTGAATAGGTGACACAATCGGAATAGTAGGACTTGCCCGTGTAGACCTCGGCGTTGAGATAGAGGCGCGAGAGAAGCATCCATGCGGCGGCACGTGGGGCGCGGCCGTAGGCACAGGAGGCCTTATCGGCCATATCGGCCTCGCAAGCCTTAAGCTCGGACTCGATGAAAGCGAAGAGCTGCTCGGCATTGGCGACATCGGGGATATAGGCACCGACATTATCGCTCTCCGTCACCATGGGGCCTTGGCGGAAGAGGTCGAGCACCCAATAATAGTAGAACGCGCGGAGGAAACGGGCCTCGGCCTTGAACATCTTGAGCGAAGCCTGGTCGGCCTCGGAGAAAGAGGCGATTTTGGAATCGCCGCATTGGCGCAAGAACTCGTTGCTGATGGTGATGGCGTAGTAGGCGCGGTAGTAGGCATCGGAGACCCATGCGTCGTTGGCATCCCAGGAGTGGTAGGTGAGGTCGGTCAGCTTATCGCCTTCGAGCCATGTGCTGACAACCTCGTCGGTCGTGGCCTCCTGAAGGTTGAAGAGGCATCGGCCGAAATCTTGCCCGTTGTTGGACGTGAAGTCGGCATTCTCGCCGCCCTTGCCTTGTCCGACGACGGTGTATGAGGAGTAGAGCTTGGCGAGGACACTCTCGTAGTCGCTCACCGTCTTATAGAGGCTCTCGCTTGTAGTCTCTTCGTGGGGATATTGGTCGAGGTCGTCGGTACAAGCCGGAGCGACGGTTAAAGATGCTGCGAAGAGCAACGATATGTATTTGGAATTCATGTGGTTACGTTGTAAGGAAGTGACTTAGAACTCGAAGCCGAGGGTCAGGGAGAAGACACGCGGGCGCGGGTAGAAGCTCATATCGACGCCACCGTTGATTTCGGGGTCGATTCCGGAGTAATTGGTGGCAGTGAAAACGTTTTGCACCATGAACGACGCGTTGAGATTGAAAGCGTCCTTGATGCGGCCGAAATTGTAGCCGAGCGTCGCGTTGTCCATCTTGAGGAACGAGGCGTTCTCAAGATAGTAGTCGGACATATATTGACGCTGTTGGAAACGGGTGTCCAAATAGCTGGAGCTGAGGTTATTGAGCTGATAGCTATTGTAGCTGAGCGTACGGAACGCGCCCGTATTCATGGCCATTCCGTTGAAGATGTAGTTGCCCACATTGGCACGGAGGGAAGTGCCGAGCGACCAATTGCGGAAGCGGAGATTGGCGGAGAGGCCGAAAATCCAATCGGGAGAGGGCTTGTGGACCATGTATCGGTCGTTGGACGTGACCTGTCCGTCGCCGTCGATGTCGGCATAGGCGCCCTCGATGGGCTTGCCCTGCTGGTCGTAGAGTTGGTGGTAGAGGTAGAAGACGTAGGGCGACTTATCCTCCGTCAGGACTTGGAACTGGTATTGGTCAATCCACGTGCCGACGGGTGTGATTGTCTTCTCGTTGCCCTTGACGAGGGAGAGATTCTTGACCGTCTGCTCTTGCCACGTGGCGTTGAACGAGATGTCGAGTCCCCAATCTTCGGTATTGATGGCATTCACGCCGACATTGAACTCGAAGCCTTGGCTGTCCACATTGCCGACATTGGTGGTGATGGTCTTGGCGAAATTGGTGCCGGCGGCACTGGGGACGGTCGCGAGGAGATCCTCCGTCTTGCGGGTGTAGTACTCAAACGAACCGTTGATGCGGCCATTGACAAAGCCGAAATCGATACCGAAGTTCCACGCCTTGGTGGTCTCCCACGTGAGGTCTGAGACATAGGCCGAGGGGCGGAGGGTGGTCACGACCTTATCGCCAAACTGGTAATTGGCGCCCGTCTGGCTCTCGGTGTAAACGGGGAGGTAGTTATAGTTGCCGATGCCCTCCTGCTGACCCGTGACGCCGTAGGAAGCGCGGAGCTTGAGGTTGGAGATGCTGTTTATGTTCTTCATGAAGCTCTCGTCGGAGAGACGCCACGCGAAAGCGACAGAGGGGAACGTGCCCCATCGGTCGTCGGGGCTGAAGCGCGACGTACCGTCGCGGCGGACGGTGGCCGTGAGGGTGTATCGGTCGAGGAGCGTGTAGTTGAGACGGCCGTAGTAGGAGATGAGGGAGTGTCGTTGGTCGGCAGCGGCAATGGTAGAGACGACATCGCCGAGGCAGTTATACGTGCTGTATTGTGGCGTCTTGGAGATCCAGAGCTGGTAATCGTAGCCGGCGGTGAAATCGACGGTATGTGTGTAGTTGAAATTCTTGTTGTAGTTGGCGTAGAAAGTCAGGAGCTTGTTGGACATCTCCTGCGGGCCGTACTCATAGTCGGTGCCATTGGTGGAATAGCCCTGGTAGGACTCCTTGGGGCAGTAGACAGTGCCCTTGCCCTTGGCGTAGTCGTAGCCGAGGGTGAGGTGGAACTTAAGCTCGGGGAGGGGGTGGAGCTTATACTCGGCATCGATATTGCCGACGATGCGGCGTACCGTGCTCTTGTCCTTATTCTGATTGAGGATGCCGACGGGATTGGCATTGGCACCCGTGACGGGCGTGCCGTCGGGATTGAGTGCCTCGTAATAGCCGCCCCATTGGTTCTCGGCCGTGCCGTAGTCCTTATATACAGGGGACGTTGGGTTGGCGACGGCTGCATTCCAGATGGCTGTGGTGCTGGCGAAACGGTTCTTGTTTTGGCTGAGCTTGACGCCGAGGGTGAACTTTAGGTGGTCGTCGAGCAGCGAGGGTGAGACATTGATATTGCCGCTGAGACGCTCGGCACGGTCGGTGTCCAGGATGCCCGCTTGGTTGTAGTAGCCAGCGGAGAAGCGGATGGGGACCACGCCGGCCTTAGCGGCGATGGAGACATTATTGTCGGTACCGAAGGCCGTGCGGAAAATCTCGTCATTCCAATCGGTATTGGCGTCGCCAATGAGGGCCTTTTGCGCCTCGGAGCCGTCGGAATTGACGACATCGATGAACTCGCTGCGGCTGAGCATATCGGCGAACTTATCGGCCTTTTGGAGGCTGTTGGTGGTTGAGAATGTCACCTTGAGCTTGTCTTGCGCGCCCTTCTTGGTAGTGATGATGATGACGCCATTGGATGCGCGAGAGCCGTAGATGGCTGTTGAGGACGCGTCTTTGAGGACCGTCATGCTCTCGATGTCGGAGGGGTTGATGAGTGCGAGGAAATTGCCCGAGTTGCCGCTGATGCCGCCATTTTCGAGGGGGACTCCGTCGAGGACGATTAGCGGGTCGTTGCTGGCATTGAGGGATGCGCCGCCACGGATTTTGATTGTCGAGCCTGAGGTAGGAGAGCCTCCTGCGGAGATGATCTGCACGCCGGAGACCTTGCCGTTGATGAGTTGCTCGGGGCTGCTGATGAGGCCTTGGTTGAAATCGTCGGCCGTGACGTTTTGGATGGCGCCGGTGAGGTCGCCCTTGCGTTGAGTGCCGTAGCCGATGACGACAACATCGCTGAGGGTTGTCATGTCCTCAATGAGGGTGATGTTGACATTGGACTCGGAATCTAAGGCAATGGTCTCGGTGTCGTAGCCGATGAAGCTGACTTGAAGAGTCTCGGTCCCGTTGGGGATGAGGATGCGGTAATTGCCGTTTCCGTCGGAAATGGTACCGCTTGTGGTGCCGGGGACAACGATTGTTGCGCCAGGGATGGCCTGGCCGAAGATGTCAATCACTTTGCCGGTGATGACACGTCCCTGCTCTTGCGCTTGAGACGTCGCAGAGGCAAGGACCATGCATCCCGCCATGATGGCGGGCAATGCACGTGAGAATGAGTGTCTTAAGTGCATCACTAATTTTTTGGGGGTTAATAAAAGTCTTTACAGGGCAAAAGCCAGTGTTATCAGATTTAACAAAATTAAGTCAACTAATCTGCCTGGATTCGGAGAATAGTGCCGAAAATGGGTTGCTTTTGTGTATGTGGCATATAAAAATGGTATTCAAAATGATTACTTCGGCGCAAGATGTTAGAAGGAATCGGGAAACAGAGGCTTCGTATGTGTTACAAACATGAAGCATTGTTAAATAAATATTTTAACGTCGGAGTACGGCATAATGTTCTAAATTTGTACAACTTAATTTTATAAAGTAAGAAACTAAGGAAATGAAAGCAATCAAGTTTTTGGTAGTAGCTGTATTGGCATCGTTTGCCGCCGAGGCGACAGCACAGCTCAAGAAGGACCTCAGCGAGTGGACTCGCGTGGAACTTTCTTTCGTAGCAGAGAAATTCAAGGGTGAGAATGGCAGCTCGGAGTACGAGATATGCGACCCTAAGGGTGCAGCATTCGGCGTTATGAAGGGCATCAGCCTTACGAACAAGATTCCCCTCTTCCTTGACCTTGGTGGTCGTCTGACCTGGACACACGACAAGTACGGCGAGTGGAAGTATACCTTCATGAACATCGCCATCCCCGTGAACGCAGCATACAAAATTGCTTTTTCAAGCGCACCTAACGTGACGATTCTTCCGTACTTCGGTCCTAACTTCAAGTTTAACTTCCTCGCAGTGAACAAGTGGGAGAGTGCAGACGGCAAGCAAGAGACGAAGTCCCACATGCTGAAGGATGATGAGGGCGACGGCAAGGTTTTCCAGTTTGGTCTCAATCTTGGCGTTGGTGTCAACCTCCGCTCTTTCTACGTGGGGTATAACTTCCAGCCCGACTTGTCTCCGTTCCAGAAGGATGGGGACAATAAGACCAAGACCATCCAGAACTATGTGACGGTGGGTATTAATTTGTAAGTTGGAGAGATACCCTTTTTTTTTCAGGGCGGAGAGTTTTGGCTCTTCGCCCTGATTTTTTTTGTGTTGTGTGGGGTAGGTGGGCTTTGGTGTGGTGTTTATTTGGGGCGGATTTGGCCTACAAGATGTTTTTTAGAGCGGAGACTTCTGACTCGGACAGACCTGTGCTTGCGGCAATGACAGGGGTTGGGACTCCTTGAGAAAGGAGGCACTGTGCGATGGCCTTTTTGGCTCGCAGTTCACCTTCGGCAATTCCTATCTCCATTCCCTCGGCACGACCCTCTGCACGTGCTTCCTCGCTGGCTTTTGCCGCATTTTCCTCCGCGTCGACAATGATTGTCCTTTCATAGCTCACGTGATCCCAGAACCTGTCGTACATCTCAAGCTCGTCCTCTGTGAAGGCGGCTGTCTTGACAACCTCGAGA
>JALEMI010000046.1 GCA_022768325.1 Bacteroidales bacterium | reverse complement strand
GTTACGTGGCCTGCAAGAGTGTCGTGACCCACAAGGGTAGTGACTACGGATTCTTGAAGGAGCGTAACCCGAGGCGGATAAAGATGTATTTCTATGAGTTCAGAAATAGGTATGTTGTGTTGCGCAAAAAAGGGAGATTCTATGTTTTCAAGAGATACGCCAAAGATTGCCTTTGGGTGGCTTGGTGTCTCCTTCACTTGGACTTTCTGCGTTTTTGGATTGTCCTGAAGGGAGTTGTTGCGAGTCTTTTCTTTTGGCCGAAGGTGGAGATGGTGGGGGGAGAGTAGGAATTACCGGATGTTGAACCTGATTACTAACGCTTAATACGACTATGGTTTTCTCAATAATTATTCCTCATCACAACATTCCTGACCTTCTGCAGCGATGTTTGGATTCAATTCCGCAAAGGGATGATTTGGAAGTGATTGTTGTTGACGACAATAGCGACCCTGCTGTTGTTGATTTTGACAACTTCCCGGGTAAAGACCGTCCTGACGTAAAGATTCTACGAAACGACAAAAGGTGGGCGGGGACGGCTCGCAATAAAGGCATTGAGGTTGCTACCGGTCGGTGGCTGATTTTTGCGGACGCTGACGATTATTTCAACTATTGCTTCAATGCATTGCTTGACAAGTATGCGGATTCGGAGGCTGATATTGTGTATTTTAACGCTAACAGTCTTGATTGTGAGTGCTATTGCCATACGAAGCAGACGGATTGGCGCGAACAACATATCAATAGGTTGTTCGGGTGGTGTCTTGAAGGGAGAAGCAAGGGGGAAGTGTACTTGCGTTATGTATGGGGTGAACCTTGGGCGAAAATGTTCCGTCGTAAAATGGTAGTCGAGAATAACTTTCGTTTCGATGCGACACCTATCCACAATGACACAACTTTTGTTTATATGTGTGGTCACTATGCCCGAAAAATAGAGATTGACAAACATTGTGTATATTGTGTGACATATCGACCAAGCTCTCTTCACTTGTCAATTAGTGAGGAGAATCTATTGGCAAGAGTTGATGTGTTTGCAAGAAAAGAGAGGTTTATGAGGGACAATACGCCATACGCCTTGCTTGACCGAGTGGACAGAAGCCATTACATAACACTTGTTGACTTAGTGGGAAAGAGCAGAGAAGCGAGAAGGAAGGCCTGGGAGACACTAAAAGTTTATCGGTTGACGGGCGTCAGGACACATTTTTGGTTTTGGTATTATGCGGTCAGGCGTATAACAAGATGGGTGTTGGGGAGAGAATGAATAATGTAACGCAAGGTGGGGTGGATACGCCAACCGAGGTGATTGTGAGCGAACGGGATCTCTCGTGGCCGCTTGCCTTAATTCTTTTCTATAGCACGAACTCGATGCTTTTTTCTACGGCTCCAGTGTTAGTAACTCAATTGCTAAAGGTTGTAGCCTTGTTGCTGCCGTTAGTCCTTCGCTTGTTGTTCTGGAGAAGTCTTCGTGTTACTGGAGAGGGTTTTATTCTAAAGATAGTTATATTCACAGCAATCCTAATGGGTCTGTTTCCTATGTCCGTTGTTTCAGGGACAGCGGTGGGGTGTGTAGTGAATTTCGTCTGCCATTTTTTGCTTCTCGTTTTGAACTTTTGTGTAATGGGTCGAGGAGGAGTATATTATTTGTTTGAAAAGTTTGAACGGATAACTATATTCTTCGCAGTTGTCTCTCTGTTTTTTTGGATTTTCGGTGAATTCTTGCATGTCTTGCCTTCGACGGGAACAGTTTATTCGGGATGGAGCCAAAGCACGGTAGTGAATTTTTATTATCTCCATTTCGGAGCTCAAGGCTTGCGTAATTGTGGACAGTTTGTTGAGGCTCCCATGTACAACATAGTGTTGTGTACAGCATTGTTTTTCGAGCTGTTCATGCGGACGAAGGTCAGCAAGATAAGACTAATGATTTTATTGCTGACTATTGGTACAACGTTTTCGACGACAGGGCAATTGGTGGCGATGGCATCAATATTAGTTCGTTTTGTTGTACTGCGCAAACAGAGAATGTCTATATTGAAATTGATAGTGTTTACTATCGTTGCGATTTTCGCTGTTGTATGTTTGGTAGTTGTGTCAACAATGATATTGGACGCAAAGTCACAAGGGGCCTCTTTTGCTGTAAGGGCATATTATATGTTGACAGAATTGAGGGCTTTTTCGGAGGCTCCTTTTATTGGACATGGTTATTGTTCATTCGCTATTGGGTCGAGTAATTCAATCACTTTGATTTTGGCGGAGGGCGGTCTTTGGCTGTTTATTGCGTACTTGTTATGTCTTGTGATTTTGCCGTTTAAATTGTCAGCTCTTGCGCAAAATGAAGGCCTAAAATATTTCGTTTTGTTCTATTTTTTGGTTTTTTCTATCACTATTAGTCCGTATCTGCTTTTGACATATGCTGTGATGTCTTCTTCTCTAATTGTACTATTGGTTGATAAAAGAAACGTTAAGAACCAGTATATTTGGAGTTGAAATTGAATATATGATATTTTGAGTGTATCTTAATAAGAAAGGCTTTTGAGTGAACATGTGAGTTTATGTAGCGTTGAATGTTCATACTTTGGTATTATTTGCAGTTTAAGTGTACGGATTACAGGCGCTTAAGCTGTTGTATATAGTGAAACTCGAATGTTTTGAAAAGTTAGTAAAATGAAAGGTCTGAAACTAATAGAGGTAAACGTAGACGATATTGGTCGCGGTGGAGTCTATTCGTTGGTGCGTAATATAATAAAGAACGCACCACAAACAATTAGAATCGACATTGCCGCATTAGAGCCATTTGAAGATGAGCGCAACATTCAGGAATTGCGTGAATATGGTTGTTCTGTGTATTTTGTGGGTTATAGAGGAAACAAGGTTTTGAAACAATTTATATGCTTCAGAAACTTGTTCAAATTATTTAAGCGAGAGAATTATGATTGCGTTCATATTCATTCTGATGTAGCTAATAAGTTGTTGGTCGCGGGTTTGGCGGCAAAATTAGCAGGAGCGAAAAGAATTATTTTGCATTCGCATGCATCTGGGGTGGACGGCAAACATCGTGTTGCAAAGAGAATTTTTCATGCGTGTTGCCGTCGTTTCCTGAGATTTATTGGGACCACTTTTATGTCATGCTCTGATTTAGCGTCGAACTGGATGTTCCCAAACGTTCCGAAATCTGAGGTGAGAATGTTGAAAAATGGTGTGGACCTTAACAAGTTTAAGTACGACGAGGCTAAGAGAGGCGTACTACGAAAGGAAATTGGAGTCGAGGGGAAATTTGTAGTTGGTCATGTGGGACGATTTGCATATCAGAAAAACCATGACTACCTTATCGAAGTCTTTTACAGACTGCACAAAGTAAGACGAGATGCGGTTCTGTTGTTAGTAGGTGAAGGTCCTTTGCAAAACGACATCATGACGAAAGTCAAAGAGATGAGGTTGGCTGAAGACGTTATTTTTTGGGGCACGAGCTCCGATGTTGCAGGTCTATTCCAGGCAATGGATGCTTTTGCATTGCCTTCTCATTTTGAGGGTCTGCCAATTGTGGGAGTTGAAGCGCAAGCTTCTGGTCTGCCCGTTGTTTTTTCTTCGGAAATAACGAGAGAGGCTAAATTATTGGACACGACAGAATTTATTCCGATAGACCAAACGTCAATAGATGATTGGGTGAGTGCGTTGACTAAAGGCAAAAACGTGCAGAGACTTGATGCCTCGCAAGAACTCAAACAGAAGGGATTTGGCCTTGAGGATGCAATTGATAATCTGATTAGCATTTATAGAAGTTGAATTATGATATATATAGCAACGCACAAGACATTTGATGTGCCTAAGTTGTCGGATTATATACCATTGCAGGTGGGTTCTGCAATACACTCAGATTTGGGATATGCCCGTGATAACGATGGCTGTAATATTTCTGAGAAAAATCCAAATTTTTGCGAGTTGACAGGACTCTATTGGATATGGAAGAATACAAGTGACGAGTACAAAGGTTTGGTGCATTATAGACGTTACTTTGGGAAGAGTAACATGAGCAGTTCAGCAGGTGACATATACACGTATGACGCTTTGTTGGACAAGCTAAGTAACAATGATATAGTGTTACCATATGTTGAGTATTTTCTCCAAGATGCTCATCGAGAAATATTGGTGTCGTGTTGTACAGAGGATATTTTCCAAAATCTACGGGCTGTAGTTTTAAAGCTGTATCCACAATATATTAACGCGTTTGATGCATTCTTTAGAGGGAATAAGTGTACTCTGTTCAATATGATGTTCTGTAGGGCTCAGTTGTTTGACCAATACTGCGAGTGGCTTTTCGCAATTTTGTTTGAGCTGGAAAAGCAAGTGGACTTGACAAACCTTAATGATTACCAAAAGAGGTTGTTTGGTTTTTTGTCTGAGCGGCTCCTGAATGTTTGGGTCTTGCACAATGGTCTTAAAGTTCGGAATGTTCCTGTGATAAATACTGAGATGAAAGCTATGGAGCGTTTGAACCTGTTGAGACGGCGATGTACAAATTCTATAAGGTTTTGGCTACACAATATTTAGTCGGTTTCTATATTCTGCGGTTATATTGTCGAGAATAATTTATGTGTAAGGCAATGATATTATGAGTAAATTTGAATACGAAGAAGCAAATTTTTTAGTAGACCCGTCAAGAGTTCTTGCGGTTATTGTGACGTATAATCGTTTGCAAAAACTTCGGAAGTGCGTTGAGGCTATCAGTAGTTCTGATGTAAGGCCCGATATTCTGATTGTTGATAATCATTCTTCTGATGGCACTGCAGATTGGCTTGTGCAGAGTGCTGACAAATTAGGCTTCATTTGTAGACGGCTTGAAAGGGCATTTAGGTGTGAATCATAAATACCAACGCGGGAAATAATGTCACGATTAGACCTCGACGTAGCACTTCAAACCAAGCAAATAGTCTCTATCTACAGAATTGACACTCTCGTTGAGAGGGAGTGCCTTGTGCCGTTCGACGTGTTCTTTCTTGCCGCTCAGAGATTCTACAGCGATAAGGATAAGGCCATAGGATTTGCGAAAGCAAGGATGCTTGCCGAGGTGCGTTCGAAAGTAGGTATGCCCGACGGTGAGACCACTTTGGACCGGATATACAAGTTCATTGATTGGGATAAAGCAGTCATTCGCTCTCTCATGCAACTTGAATTGTCTACAGAGATGGAGGTGTGCAGACCCAAGAAGTCTGGCGTCGATGCACTTACGAAAGCTATGGCATCCGGGGCGACAATTGTTTTGACCACCGATATGTATTTGTCCAAGTCTTTTATTGAGCAGATATTGAGCAAATGCGGAATAGAAGGCTATAAGCACATATTCCTCTCGAACGAGTACGGAAGAAACAAGGTGTCTGGAGGTTTGTTTGAGGTTCTTAAACAAACTATGAAAGTGACTTCAGACGAAATAGTACATGTTGGGGACAACATGAAAGCTGACTATCTTGGCGCCAAAAAAGCAGGTATTGACTCGGTTTTGGTATGCCGAAAGAGTTTTCTGAAGAGGCTTCTCTTTAGCAAAATGGGGGTCGAATTGAGTTTGCGGATAAGGTATTAAAGAGAGCGTGAAGACGATATTGGATAGCTGTACAGAGTTCGGTAGGGAGGTTTTCGGACCTTTCTTGGCTGATTATATGCATTGGCTCCGGCGGGAGATTGGCGAGATAAAGCCCGAGAAGGTCTTCTTCTTCTCGCGAGATGGGTATCTCATGAAGCGGTGTTATGACATGATGGAGACTGTCGCCCCCATCGGCATTCCAAGTGAGTATGTCTACTTCTCGCGTAAGAGCCTCCGAGCCCCATTACTTTGTGTTAACCCGACCTACGAGAGAGTATTTGACCATCTGTCGTGGCAACGATTTATATCTTACGAAGAAGTACTGTCGTATTGGGGAATTTCAGCAGAGGAGGCGAGAGTCTCAGCAGAAAAGACAAATGAGACGATTTTGTTTGAAACTCTTCAAGAGGATAAGTTCTTAAGAACAGTCTTTGAGGCAAATAAAGAATTGATTGTACACCGTTCGCAAGAGCAGTATGATGCGCTCAAAGCATATCTTTCGCAAATAGAGATGCAAGGAAAAGCGGTGATTGTGGACATTGGCTGGCATGGCTCAATGCAGCATGCGTTAGAGACTTTTATTGAAAAATGTGGTATTGATGCTCAGTTGTTTGGTCTATACGTCGGAATTGGAACGCCCAAAAAGTTGAAAGGGTCAGCGAAAGGATTCCTGTATAACGGTGAGACCGACCCACGCCGAAGCCGTATCTTGTGTTTTTTTGGTGTTGTAGAGAAACTGTTTCAGTGCTTCGAAGGTTCAACATCCGGTTATAAGATAACGGGAGACGAAGTTAGTCCAATCAAAGAAAACTTTGAGTTTGCGGCGGGAGATACTGTTGTAGAATATATTAGTCAAATCCAAGAAAGTGCGGTTGAGTATGTAAAGACAGGCGACAGAGGCAACTCTGATGCGTTTTTGGATTTTGGACAGAACCCATCATCAAAATGGTTGCGGATTTTCAGTCCGTTTTACAACTTAGATGGAGGTGTTAAACTATTTTTGTTGCCGCAGAAGAGACTTATGGCATACGGTTTGAAAGAGTTCATTTACGCTCTTAACCAAAGCTCCTGGAAAACAGGGTTTATGAAGAAAGCATTCAAGCTCCCATTGCCATATTTCTATCTATACAAGATTCTGAAAAAGTAAAAATATCTATCTTAGCTCGTATGGACATAAAAATACTTATTGCGGCTCATAAGAAGGCGCAGATGCCGAAAGACGATATGTACCTGCCTGTTCATGTCGGCAAGGCTTTGAACAGCATGGACTTTGGCTATGCTGCTGACAATGTTGGCGACAACATATCAGAAAAGAACCCATTCATGTGCGAGCTAACGGCTCTATATTGGGGATGGAAGAACCTCGACAGCGAGTATTTGGGCCTAGTACACTATAGGAGATATTTCAGTTGCCGATACGGTAGGTGGAAGTTCGGTCTCATTATGAAAAGGGCAGAGATGGAGCGTTATCTTGCGAAGGCGGACGTGATTCTTCCCATGAAGCGTTATTATATCATTGAAACGCTCTATTCCCATTATAAACATACGCATGATGTCACGCACCTTGAGATTGCAAGGGCGACAATAGAGACGATATGCCCCGAGTATATTGAGTCTTTTGACAAGGTAATGGAGCGACGCTCGGGACACATGTTCAACATGATGGTCATGAAACGGCCTATCTTAAACGCATATTGTGAGTGGCTTTTCTGCATTTTATTTGAGATGGAGAAAGGAGTAGACTTCAAGACACTTACGCCGTTCGACGCGCGATGGCCAGGGCGCGTGGCTGAGCTGTTACTTGATGTTTGGATTACGCACAATAAGATACAGTATGTTGAAACTGGGATGGTTATGCTCGGCGATGAGAATTTCTTCGCTAAGTTAAAGGGTTTCCTCGCAGCCAAATACTTTGGTATAAAATATAACCGTAGTAAATAGGTCGTTGTGACAACTTAAGTATATTGTGAACTGCTTGATCAGGATGGATTTTGTTTTCTTTACCCGAATATTTTCAAACCAACAACAGCTTTCTGCCGTGATACATGAAGCTTAGCTGACTGTAATAACCTCATAATGATCTACTTGCGGAAAACAATGGTTGTTCTCTTTTAGTTGTTATTTCAGCCCTTCACCTCCGCTATCGTTCAGCCAATCCTCTATCGCCGAGTCGAAAGTATACGCAAATTTGTAGCCGGATTCTGCCATTTGCTTGCCGCAGATGTTGGTCGAAATCATCAGCTTTCGCACTCGTTCAGGGCAAATTCCCATTGGCGAACCGACAATTTTTGCCAAGTAAGCAGCAGGCATCAGAAGCCAAGCCGGAACCAATAATGTCCTTTGTTTTATCCCGGCAGATGCTTTCATGTGTTCGACTATTTGCTCAATTGTGTACGCTGGCTCAAAAGTGCAATTATACACAGAGGTGCCATGTTTATGATTTTCAAGCATATAGAGCATGAATCCGACCAAGTCTTTAACATAGACGCAAGCCTTTATTGTGTCTTTTCTTCCTGGATACATGAACTTTCTCTTGCGTAGACTCCAATAAAGGCGCGTGAAGTTGCCATTCTCCCCATAACCAAAGACCACACCTGGCCGCACAATTGTCAGCTCACGGTCGGGAGACTCACTCTGCCATATCTGATGAATCTTCTCCGCGACTAACTTTGATATTCCGTATGGAGTATTTGGAGTAGGTAAAGTCTGTTCCGACTTCAGTTCTTCAGATGCCCCATAGGGTGCGATGCTGCTTGTGAAAACCATCTGACGCACTTTGTGTCGTCTTGCGAACTCGCACACATTCTCGGCTCCGCGGATATTGGTGTCGAAATATGCCAAGTCAGGATGTCCTGGCGTGCGGTGTATGGCGGCAAAATTGAAGACAACGTCGTTGGGCGAAACATCAAGCGGAACGGTTATTGGATTTCGCACGTCGCACTGCACATATTTGGTTTTACCGTCGTGGTTATTATCTACAATGTCAAGATTGTATATTATTGATTCTGGCTCTCTCTTCTTCAGCTCATTGGTCAAATGTGAACCGATAAAGCCAGAGCCACCAAATATCAGAAATGCCATAATAATTAAGTGGCTTAATGTTATATGGTCCCGAGGGAAGCGGGGGAGCGCTTTGTCCTGGTAGACAATATGCTTTGGAGACTTTTTGAGCTTCTTGTGTTTAAATGCCCTCACCTTTTTTTGGGGGGGCAATGCAAAAGTAACTGAAAATGGCGGGGATTAAAACTCTCACCCCCGCCATTATCTTAGGTACTCATTCAACCTATCCGCTATTCCGTTTTGTCTCGGTTTGTTTCAGGTGACAACTGCTCGTTGTTGTCCAAGCCATTTCCTCCCTTTGACGAGAATTGAAGAGTAGACGCGATGTCGTAGTAGAGTATATCTTCCGTTCGCTTAACAAGCAGCTGTTTGGCTTCTTTTTCAGAGCCACTACCATACCTGCCTACTCGGTTTCGATATAGCATTTCTTCGCGGCGGAGCATTTGCGCGCAATAGCGAGTGATGTTCCATCGGCTTTGGGTGAAGTTTGTCAATGCCAGCAATTATGGCTATCACGGCGGCAATTACCGCATTCAGAATACTGCCCAGATGCCAACACTTAAAAACGGGACAGCACTCGAATGTCTCGTTGAGCAATGTTACGATAGGAATAATGGCTCCACAGACAATAATCCATGTTTGATTCGACATGTACCGTTTCCTGTATCCGTCGGCGCGATTGTCGTAGTAGTCCCTCACTTTTTCGAGACGACTTGCTATATAACTCTCCGCGTATTGGCGTTCCAATACTTCATTCTCTTCTTTGTTGCTTTGAGAGGTTTGCGTTTCATTTCCCATTTGCCATAAGTTTTTTGTGTGGCATAGGCTACGCCAACGTTAGATATGAAATCAGCTTGCCACGATTCTTAACAACTTGGTAAGCCTTGCTTTAATTGTGTGTGTCGCGCAGTAGAAGTATTGCTAAGGTAGTACATTTGCGCTAAGCGAGACGTCCTTGTACGTGATTTGTTTTTTTGCCCACTTCACCTCGTCAAAAACGCTCTTCTTGCTACACAATCGTTTTGATGGTCAGTTTGGCGGTTCTTGTGTCTTGCATTTTTTGACTTTCTTGAACTTGATAGTACCAATCATGTTATTGTCTCTCGCGAATTTGTTCTTATTGTGACGTTTGGTCGCTATTTTGGGGCACAAGAGGAGTACGAGTTGTCGAAGTGCAGGTTTGAGCATGAGGATGAAGTACTGTGACAAGGCTCTATGCCGTATTAGTGAGCGGAGCAACTTCTTGTGAATGGAGTCGTCGTAGCCATTACGCGTTACCATCAACTCATGATTCATGTAATAGGAGCGGCAAATGCCACGGAGGGCAAGAGTTCGCAGCTCTTTATCATTTGTGTGATTAAAAATACTCTCCTTTATCTTAATGAAGGCATCAAAATCAGTGGCATACAGAGGATTGTATGCGTGTTCCAATGACCCCATTGCCCCAGATTGTCTTTGATAATAATTGTAGACAGGGGTCGTGGTGTATGCTACATTATTGGTTGAGGCGCATAGGTATTGCGTTATGAAAAGTCTGTCCTCATTGAATGAAATACGTTCATCAAACCGTATTTTGGCATTTATTATGATGTCTGCTCTGAACAGTTTATTCCATAAGTAGCCTTGGTAGTTATGGTCTTTGGCGACGAACATCTCTTTCAGTGCCGCCTTGTGGGTTAAAACTTCGGTGTTGCTGTTGCGCATTCCGAATATCTTTGTACCGCTCTCGTCAAATCTGTTATACCCCGCTATAGCCAAATCAAACTTACCATTGCTGATTGCTTGATGTAAGATTTGTAGAGCATTCGGTTCTAATCTGTCATCCGAGTCTGGAAAGTAAAAAAACTTATCAGATGCGTCGACCATGGGGTTTCCGCTCGATAGTTTATTACATATTGTGTTGCTAACGCTTTCTATACCTGCATTACGTGCGGAACTGCATCCGCCATTTGGCTTGTTGATAACGCAGATACGCGAGTCTTTGGATGCATACTCCTCGCAGATAAGACGGGATGTGTCCGTGCTACCGTCGTTGACGAGAGTTAATTGCCAATCGGTGAAACTCTGACATAGAATTGAATCAATACACCCGTTGAGATATTTCTCAGAATTATAGACAGGTACGATTATCGAGATTTGAGAATTGCTCATAATGGCATGCGTTAGTGTGTGTCTATTCACTTGTTGTTTGTATGGTCAACTTTCCGTCAATCAGCCGTTTGTAGAAAGTGTCACCGTCTATGAATTGCATCTTGTATGTCAGCTTGAAGAACTCCTCATTTTGGCATAGCTGTTGCCAAAGGTCCTCATCGTAGGGGGTGTTGATGTTTTGTGTTAGCTTGTATAGGTTGTTGTTGTTAATATCAACGGACTCAAGGAGTTGATTGGCTTCCGGGTCTGTCTCGAAAATGCGAGCCATGAAAAAGTCAACCATAAGATACTCTATGTTTGAGTTGAAGAGTGTCCAGTACTGTTCCCACATTCTTCGCATCTTTTCGAATATTCGGCTGTGCGTTTCATTGGTCGCCAAGAACTGTCCATTCCATCTCGCTTTGCTAATGCAGATGCCATCAGACGTTTCGCGGGTACGATGATTAGTGAAGACGACGCTGCTGATTACCGCATTGGGAATGTCGCGGACAAAAAACATTGTGCTGTCGACCCATATACCGCCGTAGTTGGAGAGTAGGCTCGCACGGACATAATCTGACAAGGCGGGGAGTAATATCCGTCCCTCATCCAGCTTTCGGCGGATTGTTTCGGGAAGTTTTACGTAGTCGCTAACGTTGTCTCGCGTGATGAGAACTACTTCAAGTCCACGGGTATGGCGGAGCAGACTCTCGTGGCATGCCTTGACGATTGGGGACATCTGCTCTTTCCCTTGCCACCACATCCCCACACTCTCATCTGTTCAACATGTGTGCGGCTCTGGCAGTCTCTCGTCGGCCGGCAAGGGGAGCTTCTTTTCCAGGAAGTTTAGAACGGCCTGGTTGTAGCGGTCGCAGTTCTGCTTCGTTGGAAACGTGGCTCTACGCATCCTCGGCAAGACAACATGCCAAAACTCACCCTTGTAGTCTTTTCGATGGGGGAGGGCTTCGATGAACTCGTACGGTGCTTTGACGAGACCTTTTGCTAATTTGATGAGTGACATTGTGATGGATTGTATGTTGTAAAGATAGCTATTCCAAAACACAAAAATGCCCGCCCAAGAGAAGAAATCTCTCCCTCCTGTGGCGGGCCAGTTGTTGTCTACCGTTTTTTGAAGCGTTAGACGTTGAGCTTCGAGGTGAAGAAGTATTTAGCCTCGCGGAGGGCGGCCTCCATGCCTGCGGCGTTCTTGCCGCCTGCCGTGGCGAGGAACGGCTGACCGCCACCGCCGCCTTGGATGAACTTGGCAACGTCGCGGATTGTCGTGCCGGCGTTGAGTCCAAGCTCTTTTACGAGGCTGTCTGTGATGATGATGAGCAGTTGGGGCTTGTCATCGGTTACGCATCCGAGGACGATTACGGCGTCGTCATATTCGCCGCGGAGCTGGAACGCGAGGTCTTTGAGTTTGTCCGCAAAGATGGACTTGACCTCGGTCACGATAAGGTGGCGCGAGCCGAAGGTCTCTGCCTTGTCCTTGAGGTTTTGCTTCTCGGCGGCTATCATGCTTGTCATCATCTTGTCGGCCCGCTCTTGAAGCTTGGCGTTGCTCTGTATGAGCTGCTCGATGCTCTTGCGGACGTCTTTTGCGCCTTTGAGAGCCTCGCCGAGGTCTTTGAGCGTTTGGACAAGTTCGGAGATCATCTCCTCGGCCTTATCGGCCGTCACGGCCTCTATTCGGCGCACACCGGCGGATACTGACGATTCGGAGACAATCTTGAAGAAGCCGATGCATCCCGTGGCCGGCACGTGCGTGCCGCCGCAGAACTCAATGGATGAGCCGAACTTGACGACGCGCACTTTGTCGCCATACTTCTCGCCGAAGAGCGACATGGCACCGAGCTTGCGAGCCTCTTCGATAGGCATGGCGCGTTCCTCTTGGAGAGGGACGTTGGCGCGAATCTTTTGGTTGACGAGTCGCTCCACGCGAGCCAGCTCCTCGTCGGAGACCTTTTGGAAGTGGCTGAAGTCGAAGCGGAGTCCGTCTGGCGTTACGAGCGAGCCTTTCTGCTCAACGTGCTTGCCGAGGACTTCGCGGAGGGCCTCTTGCATGAGGTGGGTGGCGGAGTGGTTGTCGGCAATGAGGTTGCGGCGTTTCTGGTCTACTGCCACGTGGACCTCGGTGTCGAGGGCGGCTGGGAGTTCGGTCGTTATGTGGGTGATCAGGTTATTCTCCTTAATTGTGTCGATGACTTTGACCGTCTTGCCGCTCTTGTCGACAATGATGCCCGTGTCGCCCACTTGTCCGCCGCTCTCGCCGTAGAAGGGCGTGCGGTCGAAGATGATTTGGAATTGCTCCTTGTTCTTGGCTTTGACGGTTCGATAGCGGACAATTCGGACGTCGGCCTCTGTCTGGTCGTAGCCGATGAAGTCTTCTTTTACGGCAGTCTCGTCGAGGACGACCCAGTCGCCAGCCTCGATGGCAGTAGCGTTGCGGGCGCGGTTCTTCTGGGCGGTCATCTCGCGGTCGAACTCCTCTGTGTCGGCCTCAAGGCTGTTCTCGCGGAGGATGAGCTCGGTAAGGTCGAGAGGGAATCCGTATGTGTCGTAAAGATCGAAGGCCACTTTGCCGCTTATTGTCTTCTGACCGGCTTTCTTGGCTTGCTCCATGATTGAGCCGAGCATATTGATGCCCGTGGCGAGCGTCTTGAGGAAGCTGTCCTCTTCTTCCTTGATGACTTTTGTTACGAGTTCTTGCTGCGCAATGAGTTCGGGGTATGCGCCGCCCATTGTCTCGACGAGGGTCGGGATGAGCTTGTAGAGAGTGGCCTCTTTGCCGCCGAGGAAGGTGTAGTTGTAGCGGACGGCTCGGCGGAGGATTCGGCGGATTACGTATCCCGCCTTATTGTTGCTTGGCAGCTGGCCGTCGGTGATGGAGAAGGCTATGGTGCGGATGTGGTCGGCCATGACGCGCATCGCAACGTCGGTTTTCTCGGCTTGGCCATACTTGATGCCAGATATTTCTGCAATCTTGTCAAGAAGTGGGGTGAAGACGTCGGTGTCGTAGTTGGACGTCTTGTGTTGCACGGCCCTTACGAGGCGTTCGAAGCCCATGCCTGTGTCGACGTGGTGATTGGGGAGGGGTTCAAGCTCGCCGTTGGCCTTGCGGTTGTATTGCATGAAGACGAGGTTCCAGATCTCGATGACCTGTGGATTGTCTTTATTGACGAGGTCGCGACCAGAGACTTGCTTGCGCTCGTCGTCGGGGCGCATATCGATGTGAATCTCGGAGCAAGGGCCGCAAGGGCCGGTGTCGCCCATCTCCCAGAAGTTGTCGTGCTTGTTACCGTCGATGATTCGGTCTTTGCTGACGTGTTTTGCCCAAGCCTCGTAGGCTTCAGAGTCGCGGGCCACGCCCTCTTCTTTAGAGCCTTCGAAAATCGTGACGTAGAGGCGGTCTTTGTCGAGCTTGATAACGTCGGTGAGGAACTCCCATGCGAAGGCTATAGCCTCCTCTTTGAAGTAGTCGCCAAAGGACCAGTTGCCGAGCATCTCGAACATTGTGTGGTGGTAGGTGTCGTGGCCTACCTCTTCGAGGTCGTTGTGTTTGCCCGAGACGCGAAGGCATTTCTGGCTGTCGCTGACGCGGCTGTCCGTGATCGGGACGTTGCCAAGGATGATGTCCTTGAATTGGTTCATTCCCGCGTTGGTGAACATCAGCGTGGGGTCGCCCTTAATGACCATGGGTGCTGATGGGACGATCTTGTGACCCTTCGAACGGAAGTAGTCCAAGAAGCTTTGACGAACTTCGTTGGCAGTCATTGCTATATGAAAATATGTTGCTCTTATTGTTTGGTGTGGCAAAAGTAGCTCAAATTGTAGATTGTTGGAAATCAGAGCGTCTTAATAGGAAAATATTTGCGCGTGTTCCGAGAGCGAATCGTTGATAAACCGCCCACTTTAGTCTGGTGATTCACGGTTCGTTGCTCTTCTTTGCGGCGCAATGCCCTCCTAATCAGCACCCCCTCCCCCCAATATAATTATCCAAACTCTGGCAAACCTCGGTGGCGAAGGCGATGCCGTTTTGCATGGCTTGGGCGAGGGTCGGGGCGAAGTCGCGCTGCGTGGTCGAGGCCACCGTGACGCCCGCGTCGATGAGGCCGCAGAGCGTACCGGCGTTGAAGCTGTCGCCCGCGCCGATGGTGCTGATGGGCGTGATGTGGGGCGCGGGGATGTCCGTCTCGCCGTCGGGCGTCAGGAGGGTGGCGCCATCCTTGCCACGCGTGCAGATGAAGTATGGACAGAGGGGGCGTATGGTGTCGGCGTATGCCTGCCGCCAGTCTGTCGTCCCGAGCATATTCAGAATGTCCTCGTCAGAGCCTTTGACGATGTGCGCGAGACGCATATTCTCCTCTATTAGAGGCCATAGGACCGCAGCGTCGGTGGAGTGATTGGGGCGAAAATTGACATCGTAGAAGAGGAGAGCCCCAGCCTGGCGGGCTGTCTCAAGCACGTGGAGAACGTTGGGGCGCAGCCGTCTGTTTATGGCGAAGAAAGAGCCGAAGAGCAGGAAGTCGCCCTCGGCCATGTCGGGCGTGAGGAAGTCTATCTGCTGGGCGGCGTAGTTCTTATAGAATTGGTAATTGGCCTTTTTCTCGCTGTCGAGGAAGGCGAGGGCGAGATGACTTGCCGCGCCGCTGTTGCGCTTGACGCAGGTGTCGGAGATACCATTGTCGCGGAGGAACTTGCAAATGATGTCGCCCACGTGGTCTGAGCCGGTCTCGCTAATCATCTCTGCCGCATGACCGCTCCGCGCCACAGATACCATGGCGTTGAAGACTGAGCCGCCCGGCCGTGCGCTGAGAGGTTGGTTGTTGTCGTCGAAGATGATGTCGAGGACGGTCTCGCCTATGCCTATGATTTTTGCCATGATTAATTACCCATAAGTTCTTGAAGCTCAAGCCATCGCATCTCCATTTCGTCAATCTGGTCTTTTACGGTCTGATATTCGTCGGAGAGGGACATTACTTTCTGCGGGTCGGTCTCGCCGCCCGAGAGTAGGCTCTCTATCTCGTCTTTGCGGGCGTTGAGTTTTGGCAGCTCGGTGTCGATTTTTTCGAGTTCCTTCTTTTGGGCGTATGAGAGTCGCGGGGCGCGTGTCTGTTTGCGCTCTGCGGGTTGTTGGGTCGGCGTTTGCGCTGTGGCTTTTGGCTCTTCTTCGCGCTTTTGGCGTTCTGACTGCTTGCTCCAGGCGAGGAACTCGGAGTAGTTGCCCGGGAAGTCTTTTACGCCGCCCTGCCCGTCGAGTACGAAGAGGTGGTCGGCCACTTTGTCGACAAAGAAGCGGTCGTGCGAGACTATGATGACTGTCCCGCCAAACGACGTGAGGTAGTCCTCCAAGACGTTGAGCGACAGGATGTCGAGGTCGTTTGTAGGCTCGTCGAGGATGAGGAAGTTGGGGTTCTTCATCAATACGGTCACGAGATACAGCCTCTTGCGCTCGCCGCCCGAGAGGCTCTCTACGCGGACGTGGTGCATCTCGTTGGGGAAGAGGAATTGGCGGAGGAATTGCGCGGCGGGGACGGTGTGTCCGCCCTCTTTCTCTATTTGGTCGGCAATGTCTTCGATTACGTCGAGAACCGTCTTGCCCGGTGCGACGCTTATGCCGCCCTGCTTATAATATCCCGTCACTACGGTGTCGCCCGTCTCAATGCGGCCAGAGTCTGGGGCCAGATTGCCCGTGAGCATATTGAGGAGGGTCGACTTGCCGCTGCCGTTAGGGCCGACAATGGCGACACGTTCGCCGCGTGCGAATTTGTAGGAGAAGTCGCCAATTACGGTACGCCCGCCGAACTCCTTATGAATGTCGTATGCGTCGACTACTTTCCGCCCCAGCCTTGCGCTGCCAAATTCGAGGGCGAAGCTGCGCTCGTCGCGTATTTTCTTGGCTCGCTCCTGGAGGTCGGCAAAGGCGTCAATCCTGTATTGCGCCTTCGTGCCACGGGCTTGCGGCTGGCGGTTCATCCACTCTTGCTCGCGGCGTAGTAGGTTTCTTGCTTTGGCGGCCTCGGACTGTCGGGTGTCGAGGCGTTCCTGCCTCTTGGCGAGGTAGTAGGCGTAGTTACCGTCGTAGGCGTAGGCGAGGTGGTTGTCTATCTCGATGATTTTTGTGCAGACGCGGTCGAGAAAATAGCGGTCGTGCGTCACCATGAGCAGCGTAGCTGTCGAGCGGCAGAGGTACTCTTCGAGCCACTCGATGACCTCAACGTCAAGATGGTTTGTCGGCTCGTCGAGAATCAGGAAGTCGGGCTCGGCAAGGAGCATGGCCGCTATGGCTATCCTCTTGCGCTGACCGCCCGAGAGGGAGCCCACTTTCTTGTCGAAGTCGGTGATTTGCAGTCGGCTGAGGGTCTGCTTTGCGCGATTCTCATAGTCCCAAGCCTTTAGCGCGTCCATCTTCTCCACCAGTGCGGGCAGGGCGTCGTCGTCATGTCGCGCCACGGCGGCCTCATAGTCGCGCACGGCTTGCGCTGTCTCCGTTCCCGATGCGAAAACCTGTTCGAGGACGGTGTGGTCGGGGTCCATCTCGGGGTCTTGGCTCAGCCACCCTATGCGGATGTGGTCGTTCCACGTAATCTTGCCGCTGTCGGGCGGAGTGAAGTCGCCAATGGTGTCGGGGCGTGAGCCGGCAAGCATCCCGAGGAGGGTGCTCTTTCCGGCGCCATTTCTTGCCACGAGGGCCACTTTCTCGCCTTGGCTTATGCCGAAGCTAATGCCGTCGAAGAGGACGGTGTCCCCCCAGCGGTATTTGAGGTCTTCTACCGAGAGGTAGTTCATCTTGTTGTCGGTCGGTTAATTTAAAGGGTCTTGATGAGCAGGACCTCGTCGACAAAGTTCATCTGACGGCGAATCCAGCCTTTAAGTCTGCCGCACTCGCTGAATCCGGCGGATGTGAAGAGGGCTATGCTTGCGTCGTTGTCGGCGGCGGCTGTCGCGAGTATGGCATTGGCGAGCAGTGTCTCGCGGGCGAATGTGCAGACTTGCCTTATCGCCTCACGGGCGAAGCCTTGCCTTCGCGCATCGTGCTTGACGAGGACTCCGACCGAGCAGTGCATATTCAGCGGGTCGAAGTCGAAGATGTCCACACACCCTACGGTCTCGCCATTGTCGGTCCGCTCAATCATGAAGCGCACTTGTCGCGTGTGCCAAATGTCGAGGTCGGAGTGTTCAATCAACGCTTTGATGTCGGCGAGGGAGATGGGCCACCTCCGGCTTCCCGCATCCCACGTGACGGGGTCGTTCTCCCATTCGAAGAGGGTCTGCGCGTCAGATGGTTCGAGGGCTCGGAGGCGGATGGTTGTCGGCTTCATTGCCTGGTGTTCCTTATGCCGCTTCTCTCCTTGGTGAATTTCTCGTATTGCTTCTTGTTCCTTGCGAAGGCGTCGGAGTAGGGTGTCGTTTTCCTGATTTGCTTCTGCGCCTTGAGGGCTTGCGAGAATGTCTTGTAGCTTCCGTAGGAGTAGACGAACCAGCCGTCGTTGTAACGGTATTCCGTAATCTTATCCTTTTCGAGATTGCCGCGGATCAGTTTCGGGTCGAGAATCTTGCGGAGGCTCATGATTTGGACGGTGTATGGCAGGTCGTCGCCGTCGATTGTGCTGCCCGTGTTGGCGGTCAGGCTCTCGTTGTTGACGAAAGCCTCGTTTGGCTTATCCTCGAAGACGAAGTCCTCGATGGCGACGGGCTGTTGCAAGAGGTGATAGCTCTGCGACTTGAGGGTTGAGACGTGTTGACGCAGGGTGTCGGTGTCGAGTGTCGCTACGATGTCATACTCCTCGCCAGCCGCGACGATGGTCACGAAGCGGCCCGTGTTGGGCGATGGGCGACCAATGGCTATGATTTCCCCGTCCTTGACGGTGAAGACTCTCACGTCGGCAAGGTTTGAGGCGGTGATTTTTGAGGCGAGGATTGCCATGGTGTTTTGCTCGGGCTGCTCAAACTCTACTTCGTAGATGTCATACGAGGGGGCTTTGCCCTCTTGGCTCCACCTGATGCTGGCGTAATATCCGCGGTCGCGGTCTACGGAGGGGGAGAAATAGAGGTCGTCGTCGGCCGAGTTTATGGGGTAGCCAATGTTTTGCGAAGCCTCAAACTGCCCATTGGCGTTGCGCGGGGCGTAGAAGATGTCATATCCGCCCATTCCGTTGTGACCCGTGGAGCTGAAGTAGAGGACGTTTGTAGGCGCGTGGAAGAAGGGCGCGTCCTCGTCCTCCTCGGTGTTGACGGCGGGGCCCAGGTTTACGGGCGTTCCCCATTTGCCGTTGGGCAGGAGGCGGCAGAGCCAGATGTCTTTGCCACCAAAGCCGCCTGGACGGTCGGACGAGATGTAGAGCTCTTCGCCGTCGGGCGTGATGTATGCCCAGTCCTCATAAAAATCGGAGTTGACGGGGTAGGGCATGGGCGCCGCGGGAAGCCATTTGCCCGAGAGCGAGTCGCGGTGTGAGACGTAGATGTTGCCGTCTTGGCACAGGTACATGGCGTTGCCGTCGGGCGAGATGGCTGTGGCGGTCTCTTGACCGTTGCGCCCTCTGCGTCCGGGGATAAGTCCCTCAACGGCTTCGGCTTCGGACCATGTCGAGCCGTTCCACTTGTCGCCCTTGCGGACGGACATATATACGCCCTCCTCAAACTGTCCGTCGTCGAAGATTATGTGCTTGTCGGCTGTCTTCTTGGGGCGGCGGGAGGTGAAGAACATGGTGTCCTCGTTGGTGGTGAGGACGGGGCGGTAGTCGTTCCACTCGGAGTTGATGCCATTCCCGGCGTGTCGCATGGTGAGGTGTACGGGGTTGGACATCAATATCTTGGCGGTCTTAGAGACTTGCCTTTCGTATTGTGTGATCTCGGAGAAAAGGCCGGCGGTGTCTTTTTGGTCAATAACGTCGTAGAGCATCAGGGCCTCGTCGGGTAGGGCGCAAAGCTGCAGGGCGCGGGCTGTGGCGAGGTTGTTTGTTATGCGCTGCTCGTCCCATGGGGCGTCGGGCGTAAGCTCTTCGGCTCTCTTGAGGAAGTAGAGAGTGGAGTCGGGGTTTCCGCTGGCGTTGATGTAGCAGATGCCAAGGTTGTAGGCTATATCGGCGTTGTCGGGATGACGCTCATATAGCGGTCGGAGCAAGGCTATTGCTGCCCTGTTGTTAGTTCTCTCCGCCAGCTCTATGGCTTCGTTGAACGTCGCTAATTCTGTTTTTGTGAGATTAGAGTTTTGCGCAGAAGCGCTGGAGGCGAGGGCGAGAGTGGTCGCAATGCAGGCCACGTATTTCAAATAGCTTGGCATTTTTTGCGTTTGGTGATGTTTTTCGCCCGTAAAGTTAATAAATTGCAATTATCGCAACGACCTTGCTGTTAATTAATTATGGCAAAGGCTGCGGCTGAATCGTAAAAATTCAGCCGCAGCCCCGATTTCTTTCTCAACGCCCTCTTTCTGAGGACTGTTTTTTACTGATTGACCTTGTGTTTCTTGTACAAGAGTTTTGGCTTCTCTGCCAAGGAGGTGGTTACCGTCCGTGGCGCGTCGGCTGCCAAGGCCTTGTTGGTCGTGACGGACCCTGTGTTGAGGTATTCAAGGGCGGACATGAGGAGCCTCTCTTTTGGGTCGCCAAGGTCGTAGAGGCCACTGGTCATGAGGCCCGACAACTCGTTAACCTCAAAGTCGGGGTCCATGCCGTCGCCGTCGGTGGTGTCGAAAGCCTCGTAGTTGGCGTTCATATATACGGCAACGATTGGGAATATGAGCCAATTATTGATAGTCGTCGAATAGTAGGGCTTGCCCGTCTGTGAATACGTGAAGTCGGAGGGACTCAACACGTACATCATCGTGTTTTTGCCGCCCGTTGTGGAGCCAATTGTAACGACATCCATAAAGGGTTTGAGATCCCAAATGGTGGCCTCTGCCGCTGAGTATGTCTCGCCTCCGCAGAGGACGACGAGGCGGCTGAGGTTGAGGTTGGCAATGTCGTCGACAAAGTACTCGGCGGTGTTTTGTCGAGCGTAGTAATCGGGATAGAGGGCTTGGAGCGTCTTGTTGAAATCGTAGTACATCATGGGGTCGTGGGCTTTTACTACGTCTTCTGGGGCGAGGGCGCTGCTGAGGGCTATTTCGGAGGTGATGCTGCCACCGTGGTTGTAGCGGAGGTCGAGAATCATCTCGCTGACCCCTTTGCTCTTGAAGTCGTCGAATACGGCCTTCAGGTCGTCGAGGAATGGGTCTTTGTAGTCGTTGTAGAGGAGGTATCCCGCAAGTTGTCCGTTGTCGAGGGTGAAGGTGGCTGTCTTGGCAATGGGGCTCACGCTGATTTCGGCGGCGGTCATGGTGTATGAGATTTCCTCGGCGGCGTGCGTACCCCCGAACGTGACGTTAGACGTGAGGGCGATGAGGGATTTGTAGTTCGAGGTGTTCATCTGCGTACCGTTGATGGTGTAGATGACGTCGCCACGTCTTGCGCCCGCCGCGGCAGCTGGGGTGTTGTCGAAGACTTGCGTGATGATGGCCACCACTTGGTCGCTTCCTGAGCTGACGAGGGAGAGGGTGTATGTCCAGCCGAAGCTGGTGTAGTTGCCTTCTTCCTCGGAAAAGTAGCCCTCGGCATCGTCGGTTATGAAGCTGAACCTGTCTTTTGACGAGAGGAGGTTGTAGAAGTAGGCGGTTGTGTTGGACTGCTTGGTGTAGTCGAGGTTCGGGAGTTCGCTGTTCCAGTAGTAATACTCTTCCATCACGTCGCTCACAAAGCGGTTTGCCTCGATGGTGGTTGAGCTAATTGTTGTGGTGTCGGTGTCTGTTGTTGGCGCGTGTGGCACCGTCTTGTCGTCATCGTCGTCGCAAGCCGCAAGGCTAAGGGCTGCGAACGCCAATGCCCAGGTTTTAAGTCTTAAGCTAATCATGTTGTTGAGTGTGTGTTGTTGTGGCTATGAAGATAATCTTTTTGCCAATTCGGTGATTATTTTTTCGGCGAATAGTGCAGAAACTAAGGCGACAGGCGCACCACCGCCGGCTTTGAGCCAATGACCCGCCATGACGAAACACTCAAGCCCCGGTATTGTGGGGCGGACTGGCGACCTGTGGAGAAGGTCGCGCAAGGGCGACCAGCCTTGCGAACTCCCGAGCGAATTGCCCGTGAAGCGGAGGAAGGTGGCTGGCGTGACGACGTCGGCCACCTCTACGAGCGATGGGGAGAACGAGACACCGTGGACGCGTGGCAAGTGAAGGGCGAGGGCGTCCATCGTCATTTGCAGCACGGCCTCTTTTGCGCGGCGATAGGCCTGAGGGTCAGAGCGTCGGAGGTCAATCCACCATTGCCCCTCACGCGTCGTGAAGTTGGCTGTCAGTGTCGTCTTGCCCTGTGGGGCAATGGTGTCGTCGAAGTTGGAAATCTCCAACTCCAATTGCTCGAAGGACGTGCCGTCCGGCAGATGGAGGGGGCAGGCGAGACGCAGAAAGTGGGGCAGGGATTCGAGCGGGGCGGCATAGCCTATGTGCACGCGGCAATATGAGAAGAAAATGGCCTCCTTGGGCGAAGCGAGCAGTGCGCGCATGGCGGCAGGGATGCGTACGCCTTTCAGAGCCGTCCCGACCGTCCAGCGCCAATCGGCGCACGAACAGACGGCATCGGCGCACGTCAGAGTGCCGTCGGCAAGGGTGAGGCCCACCGCCCGTCCGTCCTCAATGCGAACGGACTTTACGGGCGTTGACAATCGGAGCGAGCCGCCGAGGGCGGTGTATGTGTCGGTAAGCAGTCTTGTCAGGGGGAGCGAACCGCCAATGGGTGTGCCGGCCACGCGTGCCGTCATGTATGCTTGGCCGAAGACGATGGCCGTCATGGGCGTCTCGTTCATGTAGAGCCGTGCGACGGCTTGGGCGAGGCGGGCGTTTCGGAATTTGCGGGCAAAGGTCTTGTTGGTGTGGCGTCGCCATCTGTTCATCATGGGCAGGAGACGCCACATCCGCCAGAGGCGGACGTAGTGGAGGGCGCGGGCGAGGCGCGTCTTCTCGGTGGGGAAGGGAGGGAGGTCGGGCAGGAAAGAGGCGGCCATGCGTATGTCGCCCGTCCATTGGCTGATGACGTCGCGGTCTTCGGGAGCTATGCTCAGGAGGTATGCCTCAAACTTGTCGACATCGTTGTAGAGGTGGAAATGCCAGGGGCGTGAGCCGTCGGTCGAAGGGATTTCGATGTCCGCCCTCTCGTCGAAATATTTGAAAGAGAGGGTGTCGATGTCGGCAACGGAGAGCCACATATCGTGAAACGAGGACCCCTTTGCCGAGCCGAGAATCCAATGGAGGCACCCGTTGAAATCGTAGCCCGAGCGTCTCCATCCCGTGCATAGCCCTCCTGGCGAGGCCGATTGCTCGTAGATGGTTGTCTGAATCCCATCGCGTTGGAGCCGAATGCCGAGGCATAGGCCCGCTATGCCGGCGCCAATGATGTCGACGCGGAAGCTCTTTTGTCTCTCGATCATTGGCTACGAATGGGTGAAAATCAGTCCATTGAGCCGTAGATGATGATGGCTATGCCCGCAAGGATGCCCATCAGGCAAAGCCCCTTACGCAGCATATTCTTCTCGTGGAAGATGAGGGCGGCGAGGGTGAAGGAGACGATGGAGTTGCTGCGCCGTATTGGGGAGATGAGGGAGATCATGCTGTCGGGCGAGTTGAGCGCGCCGTAGTAGAAGAAGTCGGCCACAATGATTATGATGCCAATGGCCGGAATTGTCCACATCCATTTGAACGGCTCTTGACGACGTTTTGGCCACCAAATGATGAGCAAGAGCGGGATTGTCATCAGGAACTGGTAGACCGAGTAGTAGAAGAGCACGGCCATGCGGTTGATGTGGGCGCCGCTGATGATGTGTTTGTCGAAAAGGGCTGAGCATGAGCCAATTAACGTCCCGATGACAACGCACCATACCCACTTGTTCGCCTTGAAGCTAATCCCCTCGCGACGACCAGCCATGCTGAAAAGGAAGAAGAAGAGGAACGCCACGGAGAGGCCAGCCCACTGGACACCATTAGGCCTCTCGGAGAATATGAGCAACGCGCCGATAAGCGTCCATACGGGGGCTGTGGCCCTGATTGGCGCGACGATGCTGAGGGGCAAGTTCTTCATGGCGTAATAGACGAAGACCCATGAGCCGAGCACGATGGCCGCCTTGGCTACGAGGAGCAAGTGGTCGTGGAGCGAGATTGTGGGGATGTAAGCCCACGAGTCGGGGCTTATAGCGCCGCCGTAGGAGGCGAGGCAGAGGGGCAGCAGGATGAGTGACGACGTGAGAGTGCTGACGCAAAGAACGGGAAGGACGGCGTTGCTCTTGAGCGAATATTTTCGCAACACGTCGTAGAAACCGAGGCACAAAGCCGAGAGCAGTGCCAAGACGAACCAGACCATTGTCGGGAAGTGAGATAGTTTTTAAGTGTGTGGATGAAGTGGGGGGGGGGCGGCTATTTGTCGTCCGTCTCGGGTGTCTTGCATCGGAGGCAGAAGGCAGGGGCGGGCATTCCGTCGTCGCCGCTGAGCGTTGGAGGAATGGAGTCGGCCCAGGCGTAGCGGACGTAGACAGGTTCGGCAACCATGTGGCTGAACATGGTGACCCATTTGCCGGAGGCAAGGGCTTTGGCGGGGAAGAAAGTGGAGTCGGCACCGGCAATCTCGAAGGCCGAGGGGGTGCTGGTGTCGACGTGTAGGGATTTTGCGTTGTCGAACTCAACGTTGACGACCTGGTACTCGGCCGTGGCGGCGCGTGGTATGGGGCAGAGGGCGTTAGCCGGGGCTTTGTGTCCGTAGACGGAGGAGAGGATGGTCTTGGCATCTCGCTTGCCCTCTTCCATCTGTTGCTTCGTCAATGTGTTGAAAGAGGAGGACGGGCCGAGGTCTGCCAGCGATACGATGTAGACGTTAGGACCGGCGTTGTTGACGGCGTCGGTGAGCGAAGTGCGTATTTGTCCCGTTGTTGGGGGCGCGGGCTGGTTGAAGACGACGGGGAGGTAGGGATTATTGGCCGTCTCGCGGATTGAGGTGACGAATTTCGCAATTTCGGAGGGGAACTCTTCCGCATAGTGCTTATCGGTCATGTCTACTTCGCCGAAGTGGCAGACCGCGCCGGCAAAGGGGAACTCTTGCAAGGGGGCGATGACCTTGTTGAAGACCGTGCCGCGGTGTGAGCATGGCGTAACGTCGTAGCCGCGGAAATCGGTCATGTAGGGGTTGTTGGCGACGCCCATCAGGTAGAGGAGCCTCTTGTCGTCGGAGAACTTTGCGGCGGCCACGTAGTTCCATTGGCCCGATATGTCGGCGGAGAAGTCTATGTCGGGGATTTCGATTCTTATGTTGCTGCCGTCAGCCGGGCCAAAGATGCCCGCCAAGCGGTGCGAGCCATTGAGGCGGATGGCTATTGTGGTGTGTTGCTTCAGGACACTGCGCGGAATGTTGTACACTCCCGGCTCAGACCATGACTTGCGGTCGACTTTTGAGCCGACGAGGGTCTGGTTTACGTAGGTCAGGTCGTTGTCCGCCACGTTGCCGATGATGAGCTTGGCGTTGTGCTTGGCGCATTCGCGGGGGAGATTCACCTCCTTAATCAGCCATACTATTCCGTCGAAGCCAGGCAGCCCCTGGTTGCTCCACAGCCCGGGCAGCGTCATGGTCCGCCATTCGGAGATGTCGGGCAGCGAGAAGTTTATGACCTCGTCGAAGACGCTCGTTGTGGCGAGGGCGTCGGGGGTGTAGGGGTGGGGGATGTTGATTGTCGGGAGGGTGGAGAGCCAATTGGCGAGCTCGTTGTGCTTGGCGTTCCAAGCGTCAATCTTTTCATGGATGTCGTCGCTGTCGCTGAGGGAGGGCGAGACCCACGAGCGGCATGGCGCACAGCCGTTGGAGGCGGAGATTATGCCGAGGGGGATTCGCAGGCTGTCTTGCAAAATCTTGGCGAGGCTGGTGACCGAAAGGCTTGCCGAGGGTCTGCTGTCGCGCGTGAGGGTCATCCACTTGCCGTCGACCACGGAGGTCGGCTTATGAGACGCCCCTTTCTCAATCTTGAAAATGCGGACGAGATTGTCGTCGAGCCAGTCGAAGATTTCCGTTGCCGTGGAGTCTTGCGGAATGGCGGGTTTGGGGAAATTGGGGGCTTCGCGTTGGTCGGCGGCAAACCATACCTCGCCGATGTATATGTTGTAGACAATCTGCTGCTTAGCGGTTGTGCTTACCGTCACGTGATGCGGGACGGTGTCGGCCGCAGGGGTTCGGATTTGCGCTTTCCAAAGGCTGTCGGGCCCTGTTGACGACGTTACGGAGAAGTCCCAATCTGTCGTAATCCTGATATGGGTGCCAGGCGTGGCGCGACCGCTGATTGTCACGAGGCTTTGCTGTTGAAGCACGGCTCCGGACGATACGATAGGGTCGATGGAGAAGATGACCCCATCGGAGCAGCCAGACATGGCGACCATGAGTGTCGCAAGCAAGGCGAGCGTCGAGAAGATGCGTGGCTTTATGGTACTCATAGTCAATTAGATTACGTCAGGGCGAGACCTATTATTTATTGCAAATCTGCGCGACCTTCTCTGCGAGTGCGGCAAAGGCACTGCCCGCAATGCTGCTCTCGTCAAGAGCGGCAGGAGAACCGTTGTCGCCGCATTCGCGGATGGACTGGACAATAGGAATCTGCCCGAGCAGAGGTACGCCAATTTCCGCGGCAAGAGCCGAGGCCCCGCCCTGTCCGAAGATGTAGTACTTATTCTCGGGAAGCTCGGCGGGAGTGAACCACGCCATGTTCTCAACAATGCCGAGGACGGGAACGTCCACCTTGGGGTTGAGGAACATATCGCAACCCTTGCGAGCATCGGCGAGAGCCACTTTCTGAGGCGTAGAGACAACAATAGCGCCCGTGAGCTTGACGAGACCGACGAGCGAGATGTGGATGTCCGACGTGCCTGGGGGCATATCGATAAGGAGGTAGTCCAATTCGCCCCAATCGGCTTCGGTTACGAGCTGCTTGATGGCGTTGGTGGCCATTGCGCCGCGCCATACTACGGCTTGTTTCGGGTCTACGAAGAAGCCGATGCTGAGCATCTTGACGCCATATTGCTCAATGGGGTCGATGAGGTCGTTGCCCTCGGTGGATTTCTCGGAGAGGGTGGGGCGGGCGTCCTCCGTATTGAACATTATGGGGATGGAGGGTCCGAAGATGTCGGCATCGAGCAGGCCGACTTTGTAGCCGAGCTTGGTGAGGGCTATGGCGAGGTTTGCCGTAACGGTGGACTTGCCTACGCCGCCCTTGCCCGAGGCTACGGCAATTACGTTCTTCACGCCGGGGAGGATGGGCTTCTCGGGGGCTTTGGGGCGTTGGCGGATCTTGATGAAGATGTTGTCGTTAATCTCCACGTCGGGCCCCATCTCCTCTTTAATGGCGGCTGTGGCGCGTTGCTTGATGATGGAGATGAGCGGGTCGTTGGGGCGGTCGAAGAGGAGGGAGAAGCTGACGCGGTTTCCGCTAATGCGGATGTCGTCTTCGAGCATTCCCATTTCGACTATGTCGATGCCCTTTTCGGGGTGGATAACTCTTTTGAGAGCCTGTATGACTTGTGCGGGATAGAAAGCCATTATGGTGGTATATGTTTGATAATTAACTATTTGGTGCTTATTTGTCGGAGCGGATTACGACGTTGCGCCCGACGTTGTGGTAATTGTCTCGCTCAATCTCGACATCTGGCTCGACAAGGTCGACGTCTTGGGGAATGAGGAAACGGACGTACTTAATTGTCATGCCCGCATCAATCCACTTCTGCTCATAATATGTGCGAATCCCAAGAGCGGGGTCGGGTACGCCTTGGGCGTAGAGGTCGGCATTGAGGGCTTGCGCCGTTATGGCGTTGGCGGCCATCATGTGTTGCGAGTATTCGAAGAGGAAAGGGCTGTCGGTCTTTAGGTGGACAGGGCCGTCGGGGCGGAGGAAGTTGCGATAACGGGAAAGCATGAGCGTCCCGACGAGCCTCTTGCGGGGCTTGCGCATCTGAGGGTCGGGGAATGTGACCCAAATCTCGCTGACCTCGCCCGAGGCGAAGAAACGCTCGATGAACTCGATGCGCGTCCGCAAGAAGGCCACGTTCTTCAGACCCTCGTTGGCGGCCTCTGTCGCTCCGGCGTGCATACGTGCGCCCTTGATGTCGACACCGATGTAGTTCTTATCCGGGTTTCGGCGAGCGAGGCCTACGGTGTATTCGCCTCGTCCGCACCCGAGCTCGACGACGATAGGGTTGTCGTTTCCGAACCATTCGGACCATCGGCCTCGTTGAGCGAACTCACCTTGGCTCAGTTGCTCAAAGTCGGCCTCGAAGACATGGTCGTAGGAGGCCATGTCGGCAAATTTCTTGAGTTTGTTCTTGCCCATCGGTCGCTGTTATTGGTTAGTGTCTTGTCGGCCTTCGATGAGCAAGCCGATGTCGTGGATTCCTGAGAGCTGGTCTTTCCGCATCCCTTGTGTGAGACGGAAAGTGTACGGGCCCGGGGTGAAGAAGCGGACGGCCATCATGTAGGGGCATCGGGTGGAATAAAGGCTTCCCCATCCCCCACCAATCCACGAGCCGTCGGGGTTTGCGAGAGTGCATTCGATAGTGTCGCGTCGCATACGCCCGTCGGGTGATATTACGTCGACAAAGAGCCAAAGGTTCGAGAAGGCGTAGCTATTATCGTTGCGAACCTGGACATGGATGTCGTAGAAGCTCGTGGTGTCTGAAATCTCGGCGCGGAAGACGGCGAGAGTGTCCTTGTCCCACTTGGCATCGGCGAGGCTGACGAACTCATTGTATGCAACCTTGTCGCCCGTGCAAGACGCGAGGGAGAGGGCGAACGTTGCGGTCAAGAGAATCAGGAGGGTTCTCATCGTCTTATTGCTCAGAGGGTTGTGCTGAAGGCTGTTTGTTGTTATCGGGGCTGCTTGGCGCGTCGGGGCGGGGTTGGCGCGGCTGACGGTCTTGACGTTGTTGGCGGCCTCCTCCTTGTTGGTGGTCGTTGTTGCCGTCGCGTCGTTGGCCTCTGTTGCGGTTGTTATTGTCGCGGCGTTGTGGGCGGTTCTCGCGTCCTTCTTGCTGCTGCTCCTGGTTGTCGGGGCGGTTCTCACGGTTCTCGCGTTGATTGCGGTTGCCGCGGTTGTCGCGTTGGTTGCGGTTGCCTCGGTTATTGTCACGTCTGTCGCGCCTCTCTTGGCGTTGCTGCCCGTCGGTGGCTTGCTGCTGCTCGGGCGTGGCGTTAGCCTTGTCGGCATTTGCGGCTTCGGCTTGTGGTTGATGTTGCTCGGTGCGGCGGTCTTGGCGGTTGTTATTGCCGCGCCCGCGCCCGCGGTCTCTGTTCTGCCTGTCGTTATTGCCGCGTCGGTTGCGCCCTTTGGAGTCGAAACGCGTCAGGTCGTCGTTAAGATCCACTACGCCCGAATAGCCGTCGTCCTCGGTGTTGACGGAGGTCTGCGTCGCGCCGAGAGTGTCGGGCTTCTGCCCTTGCGCATTCATGGCTTGAATCTCGGCCACGTGGTCGGCCAAGACGGCGACGATGTTGGTGGGGGAGTCCTTTTGTGGCGAATACCACATCAGGCGTTTGAAAATATCGTACTTGTAGAAGTAATACGTGCCTTCGGCTGTTTCGAGGGGCTTGTCGGTTGGCGGGAAGCTCTTTATGGCGTCGACGTAGGCGCTCAGCTCGTAATTGAGGCAGCACTTCAGCTTGCCGCATTGCCCAGCGAGCTTCACGGGATTGAGCGAGAGGTCTTGAATACGCGCGGAGTGCGTGGAGACGGAGACAAAGCTCGTCATCCATGAGGCGCAACACATCTCGCGGCCGCAAGGACCAATGCCGCCAATGCGTCCGGCCTCCTGCCTCGCGCCGATTTGCCTCATCTCGATGCGGACATGGAAACGGTCGGCGAGAACCTTGATGAGCTCGCGGAAATCGACACGCTCGTCGGCGATGTAGTAGAAAATGGCTTTTGTGCGGTCGCCTTGATACTCCACGTCGCCAATTTTCATGTTCAGATGGAGGTCTTGGGCAATTTGTCGGGCTTCGAGCATGGTCTGATGCTCAAGGCCTTTGGCCTCCTCCCACTTCTCGATGTCCGTGGTGCGGGCTACGCGGTAGACCCTCTTGAACTCGTAGGTCGCGGGGTTGATGTGGTTCTTGTGCATCTGGAGGTACACGAGGCGGCCTTGGAGAGTGACCGTTCCGATGTCGTGACCTGGCGAGGACTCTACGGCGACAATGTCTCCGACTTTAAGCTGGAGGCCTGTCGAGTTGCGGAAATATGCCTTGCGCGTGTTCTTAAACTGAATTTCGACGAGGTCTGAGGCGTTGGGCGGGGTGGGGAGGTCGGCCATCCAGTCGTAGGCGTGGAGCTTGCCGCCACGAATTGCGGACGTGCCTCGGCAGCTCACTCTGTCCTCGGGTCGGAAGCCGGCTGAAGGGATGAGGACCTCGGCCTGTCCGTCGTCGGGCTTGAGGTCAGGAATTTGTTCGTCGGCTCGTTTTATTTCGTCTTCCATTGTGGTGTCGGGTAAAGGGGTGTGTGAAATATGTTGATGCGGTCGGCAGTCTTTTAGACTGTCGCCGCAGGTCTTTGAGTTTTTCGGATGAGGACTGTGAGGTTGAGAATCATGCTCTTGAGCGTCATGCGGACATTGCCGTTCTGCTCAATGCGCGCCGTGGTGTCGTCGATGAGCGCGGCGAGCCTCTCCACGTTATTGACGTGGACGAAGGGGGCGAACTTGACGAGGAAATCCTCTTCGGGCTGCGTAAGGAAATTGAGCCTGGTGTCGTCGAGATTGAGGATGAAGCTCTCGCGGATCATTCTCTGCGAATAGGCGAGGAAAGACTTGGCCTGCTCGCGCGACATGGCTCGGCAAGCCTCGGCGATGTTGTTCATCATCACGACGTCGGCCTTCCAAGCGGCTCGCATCATCTCTTGGAACGTGGCGAGGTTTCGGGCATCGGTCTCGGACTGGCTTATTTGGCGAAGAGCGGCGGTGAAGCTCCCTTGGGCGATGTGGGCTATGCGTTTCGCCTCAGAGCCGACTATTCCGGCTGAGCGGGAGATGGCCGTTTGGAGGTCGGTCTCTTCGATTGGCGGAATGCGGAAAGTCTGGGTGCGGCTCAAGATTGTGGGGAGGATTTTTTGCGGAGCCTCGCTTACGAGGATGAAAATGGTGTCGGTGGGTGGCTCTTCGAGAATCTTCAGGAGGCTGTTGCTTGTCGTATCGTTCATCAGCTCGGGCTTCCAGACAATCATGATTTGTCGGTCGGCTTCGGTCGGCTTCATGCTGAGCTTGGTGTGGATGGCCAGAGCTGCGTCTTTGGCAATGAGGATTTGTTTGCTGGGCGATGCGGCTGGCGCGGCGTCGTCGTCGCTTTTTGACGAGGCGGACTTGTGGGCTGTCATGGCCTCAGTCCAGTCGGCTTGTCCGAAATATGGGGTGCGCGTAACGGTCTGTCGCCATTGGGGGAGATAGGTGTCGGTGTCATCATTTTGCCCTAACTTGGCGATGGGGAAGATGTAGTGGACATCGGGGTGGACAAGCCGCTCGTTCTTACGGCAGGCTGGGCATTGTCCGCAGCTGTCGCCACCCGACTTGTCGCCCGTGCAGTCGATATATTGGGCCAGCGCAATGGCAAGGGGGAGCGAGCCGACCCCTTCTGCGCCCAAGAAGAGCATGGCGTGTGGGATACGGTTCTCGGCCGTCATGGCGAGAAGTCTGTTCTTGATGGCTTTTTGACCTATGACATCGGCGAAGCGCATTGCGATGAGCAGAGTGAAAGGCGGCGTCTCTTTTGTTGAGGCGCAAATATTCTTCAAATTTAGTGATTTTTTTGGAGCGAGGGGATTGGGCGAAAGCGTTGGGTGGTATGGCACGGCGAAACGTTTTTTTGTCGAACTTTGCCCTCATGTCTACAATCTTATTCAACAAGGCCGTTTTTGGTCCCATTCATAGCCGCCGTCTTGGCGTCTCATTGGGAATCAACCTCTTGCCGACGGACGGCAAGGTGTGTTCTTTTGACTGCTTGTATTGCGAGTGCGGATTTAATCGCCGAGGTGATGGGGCGCAAAAGCTTTCCCCTCTGCCCACGCGTGGCGAAGTGGCCGAGCAATTAGAAAACGCATTGGTCAAGATGGTGCAAGACGGCGAGTGCCCGGACGTGATAACGTATGCTGGAAATGGCGAGCCGACCCTTCATCCCCACTTTGCGGAGATTGTGGGCGACACGGTGGCCTTGCGCGACAAGTATGCGCCGAAAGCGAAAGTGTGCGTCTTGACCAATGCCACGAGGTTGGGCGACGCTAAAGTAGTTGAGGGGCTTTGCCTGACCGACGAAGCCATCTTGAAAATCGACTCAGGACTTGAATCGACCGTCAAGATGCTGGACCGCCCTACGGGAGCCTATTCGCTCGACACCGTCGTGGAGCGTATCGCGGCATTGCGCGAGAGACTTGGCGACGCATTGACAATTCAGACCATGTTCGTGACGTGGACCGACGAGGATGGCGTGGAGCATGACAACTCACGCGAAGAGGACGTGAAGCCATGGCTTGAGATATTGCGCCGATTGTCGCCGCCGCGTCTGATGATTTACACCATTGACCGCGAGACCCCTCTGAAGACGATGGCCAAGACGGCGCCGGCAGTGCTTGACGCAATTGCCGCACGGGCGCGGGAGATTGTGCCTGAGGTCAGCGTATCGTATTAGAGAACAGGAAAATAAAAAGACTTCGCCCCGCTCGAAAGCATCTCTTTCGGGCGGGGCGAAGTGTATGTTGACCTAATAATTGCGGAAGGAGGTTTTACTTGATGATGCCGCGCTTTGAGGCCTTGACGAACTCGACAATCTCGTTGACGATTTCGGACTTTGGCATCTCGGCCTCGATGGAGGCGATGGCCTGCGACGTGTTCATCTTGCAGAGGTAGATGCGGCGATAGGCCTCTTGAGCTTCTGCTATTTGCTCGGCGGTGTAGCCATGGCGGCGCAGACCGACGATGTTGAGACCCTCGTAGGCGGCGGGTTCGCGGCCAATCATGGTGAATGGGGGGACATCCTTACCAAAGCGGGTGCCGCCCTGAACCATGACATAGCGGCCTACGCGCGTGAACTGATGGCAGAGAGAGCCGCCACCGATTACGGCGAAGTCGCTAACCTCTACCTCGCCAGCGAACTGGCAAGCGTTGGAGATGATGATGTTATTGCCGAAGACGCAATCGTGACCAATGTGGCAGTAGGCCATGATGAGGTTGCCACTTCCGACGACGGTCTTGTTTCGCGAAGCTGTGCCCCTGTTGATTGTGGCGCACTCGCGGATGGTGTTGTTGTCGCCAATCTCGCAGGTAGTCTCCTCGCCGTGGAACTTGAGGTCTTGCGGGATGCCGCCAATAACGGCGTTTTGGAAAACACGATTGTTCTTGCCCATGCGGGTACCCCAGCAGATGGTTGCTCCGTTCATGATTTTGCAACCGTCTCCAATGACGACGTTAGACTCAATTGTGGCGAAAGGTCCAATTTCGACACCGTGTCCGATCTGCGCATCGGGGGATACAGAGGCCAAAGGGCTTATTTTGCAGTCTTCTGGGAAATTCATTGTTTGCTCTCTCCGAGGGGTAAGTTGTTTGGATGTGATTGAGAAGGCAGGAAGTTAATTGAGGAACTCCTTCATGAGTTGGCGGGCGAAAGCGGTATTGGAGCCGTGGCCCGAGCGTGTTGCGAGGATACGTCCCTTGATGGGGAGGCCGACGAGGGCGAGGTCGCCGATAAGGTCGAGGAGCTTGTGGCGAGCGGGTTCGTTGGCATATTTGAGGTCACGGTCGTTGAGGGCGCCGCTTGGGTGAATGGTGACCTCCTTGCGGCCGAGCTTTGCTGCCAATTCCTCTTTTTGCTCATTGGTGAGCTGCCCCTCGACGAAGACAATTGCGTTGTCGAGGTCGCCGCCCTTGATGAGGCCCATGTTCAGAAGTGGGGCAATCTCGTGGAGGAAGACGAAGGTGCGGCAGTCGTAGACCTGGTCGTACTCATCGGCGAGGGACTCAATTTGCGCCCATTGGTTGGCGAGGCAGCGAGTGCCGTCGAAAGCGATATTGACCTCGGCTGCGAAGTAATCTTCGGGGAGGGCTATGATGCGCAGGCCTTTCTCCTTCTCCTCGTAGACGGTCTTGTGGGTCACGACGAGATATTTGCGCTCGGCATCTTGGGTCTCAAGGCCTACGGCGCGGATGGCATCGGTGAAAGGTTTTGCGCTGCCGTCGAGGATGGGGACTTCAGGTCCATCGAGGTCGATGCGGCAATTGTCCACGCCATTGGCGCGGAGTGCGGACATGAGGTGCTCGATGGTTGAGATGGTCTCCTTATTGTCGCCCGTGAGGACCGTGCCGCGTTGCGTGAAAGAGACGCGTGTCGCGAGGGCGGGAATCTCGGGCTGGCCGTCGATGTCGACGCGACGGAAACGGAAACCGTAGTCGGCGGGGGCGGGATTTATGGACAAATGGACGTATGCTCCCGTGTGGAGGCCTTTCCCCTCGAACGAGGCGCAGGTTTTGAGCGTAGTTTGTTTTTGCATTGAGGGAGATTATTTTTGGTTACGCTCTTGCATGAGGAGGTCAATCTGCCGTTTGAGCTCGGGGAGGTGGCGGAAAACGACAAACGAGCGGGTGAAGCCCATATAGTCGAAGGCGGGAGAGCCGAAGAGCGTCTGACCGGACTTGCGGACAGAGCCTTGGATGCCGCTTTGTGCGGCTATCGTGGTGCGGTCTGCAATCTCAATGTGGCCAGCCACGCCGACCTGACCGCCCATGACGCAGTTGTTGCCAATCTTGGTGGAGCCGGCAATGCCGCTCTGCGAGGCGATGACCGTATCGTGACCGACGATGACGTTATGAGCTATCATGACGAGGTCGTCGATTTTCGTGCCATGCTCAACACGCGTGGCGCCCATGGTGGAGCGGTCGATACAGGTGTTGGCGCCAATCTCCACATCGTCCTCGATTACGGCGATGCCGACCTGCTCAATTTTTTGATAAACACCTTCCTTATTGGGAGCGAAGCCGAAGCCATCGGCACCGATGACTGCGCCCGCATGGATTATGCAGCGGTTGCCAATCTTACAACCTTTGTAGATTTTTGCGCCGGGGTAGATAATTGTTCCCTCGCCGATGGTAACGCCGTCGCCGATGTAGGCTTGGGGGTAAATCTTGGCGTTGTCGGCCACCTTAGCCTTCTCGCCGATGTAGGCGAAAGCGCCAACGTAGACATCCTTGCCTACCGTTGCGGACTGGCTAATGAAAGAGGGTTGTTCGATACCGACCTTTTGAGGCTGCATCTGCTGATAGAGCGCGAGAAGTTTTGCGAGGCTCTCGTAGGCATTGGCCACCTTAATCATGGTGGCTTTGACTGGTTGAGAAGGGTTGAAATCGGCGTTTACTATGACGATAGAGGCCTCTGTGGAGTAGACGTAATGCTCGTATTTGGGATTGGCAAAGAAAGTGAGGGTTTTAGGGCGACCCTCTTCAATTTTTGATACGTCGTTAACCGTTGCTTGCGGGTCGCCAACTACGAACCCGCCGAGCATTTCAGCTATTTGCTGCGCTGTGAACTCCATTTTTGTCGCAATTCTTGTTTCTGACGGGCAAAACTAATGAATTAATCTAAGATAACGAAACTTGCGAGGCGTGACTTAGTTTTGCCGCGTGGTTTAGATCAGCCTAAGGAAGAGCAAGAAGTCGTTTTTCGGAATGCCGTAGGAGAGCAAAGTGTCCACCTCGGCGCAGAGGTGCTTTGCCGCCTCCGCACCATTGGATTGGCGGAAGGAATCGAGGGCGGCCGGCACGTCCATTCTTGCGAGGGCAGCCAGCCCCGCGACGATATTGACATCGGGAAGGAAAGGCGACGAGGGCGCGTCAAGCTCCTTGGCAATTTGGACATATTTGGCGACCTCGTCAATCCGTCGGAGGCGGAATAGTGCGAACGCCGCGCCTACGTATCCGTCGGGAATCTCCGGGGAGTTGAAAGTGAGCCCGAGGAAAGAGTTGAGCGCGTCGGAGGTGCGCCCTACGGAGAGTTGGCAGAAAGCCTTGATGGCGAGGACATCCGCCTTAAGGGGCTTGAGGGCTTCGGCTTCGAGGCAGAACTTGAGGGCGAGGGCGTGGTTGCCTTTTTCGAAGAACCACTTGGCGAGGGTTCGTTTTGTCCACGAGTCGCTATTGTCGATGACGTCGGCTGTGGAGAGCGACTTTATGGCCTCGTCATATTGTTGAAGCTCGTATTGGCAGAAAGCCAGTTTGCGGGCGTGGTTGGCATCTTTTGTAAGGGCGAAGAGCTGTTGGAAGATGGAGGCCGCGGGCTTGTAGCACTTGTACTTTACGAGGGTGGAGCCGAAATCGTCATACGAGGTGTCGGAGGCGAAGAAGGCGCGGAAAGCGTTGGACTTGACGTTCCACTGCGATTCGTCGAAAAGCGAGAGGACGCCATGCCGTACGGGGTTTATCACAGCGACGCGGTAGAGGTCCTTGATGAAATTCTCGGTCTCCATTGCGGCGAGGAAGTCGGTCTTGGCGAGATTGTAGTGCTCCCGTTGCGCGTTGGCTTTCAGCTCACCGTCGGCGAAAATGGCGGAGCACATACTTTGTATATTGCCGGGCGGGACATTGCTGGCGAGGAGCATCATTCCGTAGCGGTCGGAGTCGCAGAACGTGCTGTGGCTCAGGGCGTCGCCCAATTGGGCGATGGTCTCGGGTTGGAGGCTGTTGAGCTGTTCTGCCACCTTGCGGCTACGGGCGTCGAAGGGACGAATCCAGTTGGTGGTATGGAGAAAGAATGGGAGCGAGCGCAACGCCTCTTGCGACGCGAAATTTATGTCGATGCCGTCGATGGCGAGGTCGTTGAGGTAGGTGAACTTATCGGCGAAGGACTTCTTGTCGGCGTTGATGTTCTTGAAGAGTTCGCTCTCCGGGTCTTTGAAATCGCTAAGGCTTTTTGCCATGCTTTTCACCTCGTCGAGAATGTCTTTGGCGATGAACTTGACGACCTCGGCGGTGAGGAGTTCCTTGGTGGTCATGGTGAAAGCCGTGCGAACCAGATTGGCGAAATCGGGGCGGTCTGTGGCGACTTGCTTGATGGCGGAGGCGAGTTCATCGTCGTCGTCCCAACGGTTGGCGTGAGAGAGAATGGACGTGGCTATGACGGCCGCTGCACGTGGTAGTGCCTTGTTTCCCAGGACGTTATTCCGTACGGTCTGAAGGATGAGGAGGGCGACGGATGGTTGGAAAATATGGAGAATGTTGTGACCGAGGACGCTGATGACGTATTCCTTGTCGATGTCGGGAGTATTGACGTCGTTGAAAATGAACTCGTTGAGGAGGTTGATGTCGGTGGCGGCGAAATAGTGGACATCGAGGGCGTCGCAAAGGTCGTCGAGGGCATCGATGGACGCGGGCGACGTGAGGGCGGACTGCTTGTATTGCGCCACGAGGCTCTCAATGTCGGCCTTTGAGGTGAAGCTGGCGGCGCACTTGTTGGCGTGGGCGTTTGTGCCGTTTTCGCCGTAAAGGCGAAGCTCGACCTCGTCCGCCAGGGTGTGCAAGCGGCGTCGGAGGTGTTGGAGGATAAGGCCGCGTTTGGGGTCTTGCGCACCGCTCTTAAGGAAATCGAGAGTTAGTTGGAAATCGGACTCAAGGGAGGAAATCTTGTCGATTGTCTCCTCGGGGGCGATTGGCGACGCGATACTCTTGATTGTTTTAATTACGGAAATATCGTTGGAGCAGATGGCATCGTGTATCCTTCTGAAACGTTCCTTTGCGTCGTTGGGGTTCGTGGTGTCCATAGGTCGGTCTCGGTGATTATTTTCTGCCGAAGTCGGCGGGAATCTCGCCCCAATCGCTTGTGGGCCATTTGACTATGGGGTTTGAGAAGTCGTTGTCATGGAGCCATTTCTCGGCTCTTTGGACGATGTTGAGCAGCTCTGCTGTTCTTGGTGTGAGCTCGAGTTTAGTGCGGCATTTTTTTGCCTTGACCCAATTGATTGCAATTGTGGAGTCGGAATATACCGTCACGTCGTCTGAGCCAGCGCGTTTGAGCCTTGCGAGGGCTTCGACAATGGCGAGGAACTCGCCGATGTTGTTTGTTCCGAGCTCGTGTTTGTGGATGAACACCTGTTTATTGTCCCAGAGCGAGATGCCACGGTACTCCATCACGCCCGGGTTTCCGGAGCAGGCGGCATCGACGGCAATGGCGTTGAGCAGGGGGGAGTCGGTGGTTGGTTTCTCAACTTCGGCATGGTGTGTCAGATACGCAGGAAGCGGCTTAGGCCCTTGGGCATAAGCCGCCTCTGCCTCCTCGCGGGAGGTGAAGCCTTTGTATCTGGCCCCCTTGAAATTGTCTATCTGGGCTTTAGCAGTCGCCCAATCGGCGTAGATGCCAGGGGTGTGGCCTTTCCAGACCACGTAGTGTTTTTGTGCCATTGTGAAGGTGCGGCATGGACGGCTGCTTTCGACTTGCCGCAGGTAGGTGTGTGGGCTTTAGCTTGCCGCCGTGATGCCCGAGGATTGAATGATGCTGGAGAGATTGCTTGTGAACAGTTTTACGGCCATTGCGAGAAGAATGATTCCGAAGAGCTTCTTGAGGACGTAAATACCGTTGTTGCCAATGATATGTTGCAGCTTATGGGACGTCTGCAGGACGACATAAATTATGATGCCGTTGATGAGGACGGCCACGATGATGTTCTCCAAGAAGAACTCGGCTCGGAGCGAGAGGAGAGTTGTGAAAGAGCCTGGGCCTGCGAGGAGCGGGAAGGCGAGCGGGACAATGGACGCCTCTTTCGGCCCGTCTTGCTTCATTATCTCGAGACCCATGACCATTTCGAGGCTGATGACGAACAGGACAATTGCGCCCGCCACAGCGAATGAGTTGATGTCGACACCGAAGAACTGGAGGAACGACTGCCCGAGAAAGAGGAAAGCGATGAGAAGCGCAATCGTGACGACGCACGTTTGCATGGAACTGATTTTGAGCCCTTTCTCCCTCATAGCCAAGACAATAGGGAGAGAGCCGAGAATGTCCATGACTGCCGCCAAGACAATTGTGGCGGACAAAATCTCGCGAAAACTGAAATTCATCGTTGAAAAGTTTTTGCCGAAAACCGAGAGGAAGTCTCGTCGGCGAGTTGAGGTTGACTTTGTTGTTTGTTTAACAAAGATAGCCCAAACTGTGATAAATTATACTATTCGAACGTTGAAAAGTTCAGATTTTTGCGGGGTCTTGTCCGCCCAATTTTATGGAGAGAGTGCTTAGAGCAGACCGAGCTTGACGGCCGCGATAAGCGTGGTGTAGCCGAGAATCATGCCGACGATGCCGACGCAGATGCCGATGCGGGCCATGACGCCTTGCGAGATAAGGCCAGTGCCGTAGGCGAGGGCGTTAGGAGGCGTGGAGATTGGGAGAGCCATTGCCATGGAGGCGCATACGGCGACACCGAGAATCATTGTCTCTGCACCACCGAAAGGCTCGAGGACACCCTGCATACTTGTGGCCATTGCGGCAAGGATTGGCACGAGGAGAGCCGTAGAGGCGGTGTTGCTCATGAAGGTGGACATGACGAAGCAGATGAGACCCGAGCCGGCGATGACGGCAATAGGAGGCCACGTGTCGAAAGGAATGGAGGCCACGAGGCTCTTGGCAAGGCCGCTCTGGTTGAGGCCGACACCGAGGGCGAAGCCACCAGCGACAAGCCAGAGGACGTCCCAGTTGATTTGCTTGAGCTCCTCTTTGCCAATGATGCCCGTGACGGTGAAGACGGCGAGAGGAATCATGGCCACGGAGTTGCTATCGATACCCGTGTAGCGGTCGGTAATCCAGAGGAGGACGGTGATGAGGAAAGTGTAGTAGACGATTTTTGCTTCGCGGTCGTTGCGGAATTTGCCCGTAATGTTGATTTCGACTCTCTTCTGGGAGAAGGGGAACATCTTGATGAGCAGGAACCAGGCGAAAGCGAGGACGATGATGACGAAAGGCACCATGATCATCATCCACTGACCGAAGGAGATGGAGATTCCGAGGTCGGGATTCTTGGTGAGGTAGTCGATGGCGATGGCGTTGGGAGGTGTGCCGATGGGGGTGCCTACGCCGCCGACGTTGGCTGCGATGGGGATGCCCATGGCCATGGCGATGCGCCCTTTACCGGGGAGCTGAGCAATGACGGGGGTGATGATGGCAATCATCATGGCGGCCGTCGCTGTGTTGCTCATGAACATGGAGAAAATGCCCGTGACGATCATGAAGCCGAGGAGGACAACCTCGCTGCGATTGCCGAAAGGTTTGAGAAGAACCCTCGCCAGGTTGACATCGAGACCGCACTTGGTTGCGGCTATTGCGAGGGCGAAGCCACCCATGAAGAGCATGACGATGGGGTGGGCGAAGGACGCCATGATGGCGTTGTGGCTAATGACGGGGCCGAACCCTTCCTCGCCTACGTGGTTGAGAGGCAGAATCATACTGTCTGAGACAGTAAGAATCATCATGACGATGATGAGGATGGAAGTTGTCCAGATGGGTATTGCTTCCATGATCCACATCAAGGCACCGAATACGAAGAGGGCTATGACCCTATGCTCGACGACGGTGAGGTTTTCGATGCCGAAGCAATCGGCTGGCAGAAGCCACAGGAGTAGGAAAGCTGCTATACAGATAATCAGCTTCACTAATCGGTTTGTTTCCATTATTAAAGGTTGAGTGTTCTTTTGTAGCCTGTCTCTTGGGAAGAGGAACGGGGCTGTTAATTTGTATGCCCGAAGTTAACGATTATTACACTTTCGCGCATAGAATTGGAGGTGAAAAATATCAGCTTCGGGTGTCTGACATGATTCTTTGTGTGGCTCCGAGCATGCTTTGGCAATAATCTCCGGCGGCTTTGCCAGCGTCGGAGATCTTTTGGGGATTGGCGAGGAGGTCGCCCATGACCTTGTCGAACGACGCCTTGTCGGTTATGGTCATACCGCCGCCACAGGCGAGAAGGTCCATGGCCTCCTTGAAGCGTTTGTGGTTGGGACCGAAGATTACGGGGCGGCCGTAGATGGCGGGTTCGAGCGTGTTGTGGATGCCAACTCCGAAGCCTCCGCCGACGTAGGTGATGGTGGCGTATCGGTAGATGGCGGATAAGAGGCCAATGGTATCGACGACGAAGACCCTTGCAGCCGACAGGTCGGCACCGTCGAGCTGCGTGAAGCGGGCGTAGGGGACGGTGAGGCGGGCGCAGAGCGCATCGACACGCGCCTTGCCAATCTCGTGGGGCGCAATGACGAGCTTGACGGATTTAGGGGCGTTGTTGATGAAGGGGACGAGAAGGTCCTCGTCGGGTGGCCACGTGCTGCCGGCAACTATGACTTGTTCGGTCTCCTGGGCGAAAGTGCTGACGGAGGGGATGTCGGCTGCGGAGTCGGCAATCTGACGGACACGGTCGAAACGCGTGTCGCCAGCAATGGTGTGGCGGGTGAACTTTATGGAGTTGAGCAGATTGGCGGACTCGGTGTCTTGGACGTAGATGTGGGTGAACATCTCGATCATGTTGCGGAACCAGTCGCCCCATGTTGAGAAGAAGGGCTGCGAGCGGCGGAAAATCATGGAGATGCCGTAGAGGGGGATGTTTCGGGTCTTTACGGCTTTGAGGAAGAAGTGCCAGAACTCGTACTTGACGAAATAGACTTGCGTAGGGTTAATGGCCTCGACGAAGCGTTTGGCGTTCGACGGGCCGTCGGCGGGGAGATAGCAAACGAGGTCGGCCAGGTTGTAGTTCTTGCGGATCTCGTAGCCCGAGGGGGAGTAGAAAGTGAGGACAATCTTCTGGTTGGGGGTCTTGGCTTTGATGGCCTCGATTAGAGGCCGCCCTTGCTCGAACTCGCCGAGCGACGCGGCGTGAATCCACACGCATCCGCCCGAGTTGTCGAAATTCTTAATCTTTTGCCAGGTCTCCTGCCGACCTTTGCAGAGGAGTTTGGCTTTTTGATTGAAAAGCGCGGCGATTTTGAGGCATAGGGTGTAGAACCAAATGCCCAAAAGATAGACGCACGATACAATTTTCATTGTCGTTTTCTTAGGAAATTGTTATTTGAATGGTGTCGAGGGGGTGGGGGTTAATTCCACGGCTGGAAACCGATGATGGAAATGTCGTCAGTCTGGTCTCCTCCGCCCATCCATTCGATGAGCTTCTGATTGAGGAGGAGCATCTGGTCGTTGGCCGGGAGCTTATGGATGTTGAGGAGCAAGTTTTTGAAACGTCTGACCTTGAATTTCTTATGCTCGGGGCCGCCAAACTGGTCGCAGTAGCCGTCGGAGAAAAGGAACATCATGTCGCCTGTTTGGCACTCGATGTCTTGGCTGCTGAACGTCGTCTCGGGACGGCTGTTGTCCACTGAGAGGTCGGTGCCGATGGACATGCGTTCGCCGTGGAAAGTGAGGACCTCGTTGTTGCGGATGATGTACATATCGTTCATTGCGCCGGCGAAGTTGACCCTCTTCTCGTCGTGGTGGATTACGCACACCGTCATGTCCATGCCGTCGTTAACCTCCTCTGTTCCAATTTGGGCGATGGCTTTTCGCAGCTCGTATTGCAGTAGGGTGAGGATTTGGCCTGCATCGTCAATCTTCTGCTGCATGATGATGCTGTTGAGGTGGTCAATGCCGAGGATTGAGATGAATGCGCCAGGGACACCGTGACCCGTACAGTCGGCGGAGATGATGAACGTCATGCCGTCGCGGTTGTAGAAGGTGTAGAAGTCGCCGCTGACGATGTCCTTAGGCCTGTAAAGTATGAATAGCTTGGCGAAGAAGCGTTCAAAGGACTGGGCCTTAGGCATGAGGGCGTCTTGGATACGCTTGGCGTAGTTGAGCGACGCCCTTTGCTCGCTAATTACGCCAGCCAGCTGGTTCCTCTGCTCCTCGATGGCGCTCTTGGCTTTACCTTCGGCCTCGGCGAGTTTCATGCGGCGGTTGATTTTCCTAAAACGCATGGTCACGGCGAGCCAAATCATACTCATTATCCAGATGGCGTAGAATATGAGCGCGGGGCGGGTCATCCAGAGAGGTGGCTCGATGTTGATGTATATGCTTTTCACCTCGTGGCTCCACGTCTTGTCGGCGTTTGAGCATCGCAACCTGACGTGGTACGTGCCGGGGAAGAGGCTTGGCAGGAAGATCTGGTTGTTGGTGGTGAGTTCTGTCCAATTGCCGTCGTCGACCTTGTAGATGAATCGGTTGCGGGCGGGGAAAGTGAAGTCCGACGAAGCGACTTGCAGCCTTGTCGTGGCGTTGGGGTGGTATTTGTGCGAAAAGGTGGAGTCGTTTATCATCTTCATCTTCTCCTCGCTGCCGACGGGGTAATAGATGGCTTGCGAGACGAAGGTGTGCGGGATTCGCGTGTTGAACGTGATGTGCCGCGTGTCGATGTAGTTGATGGCTGTGGCCTGCCCGAAGTATAAGCATCCGTTGGAGAAGGTGAACCTGGGGCTGCCGTCGCACTCATTGCGGAGGCCGTCGGCATTGCCGAATGTGTAGATGTTCTCGTAGTTGGAGTCGACGTAGCCGATGCCTGTGCTCGTGTTGAGCCACAGGATTCCGTTCTCGTCGGAGGCGATGCTATAAATGACCTTGTCCTTAAAGGCGTCGAAAAGCTTAGACTTTGTCTCTCTTCCCGTCCGTTTGTCGAAGGCTATGACGCCGTTTGAAGTGCCCATGAGGATGTTGTTCTCATGCTCGACGATGCAGAAAACGCCCTCCTCGTAACGATTGCTGCGGCTGCTCTTGATGCTTCGGAACGTTGTTGAGCCGATGTCGCGGAGCATTGCGCCCGTCCTGGAGCCCGTCCAAATGCGGCCGTCTCTGTCCTCCAACACGCAGTTGAACGTCTGCCTCTCGCCCGAAGGTGTCTTTTGCAGCTCGAAGTCGATGCCGTTGTATCGGTAAAGACCGATATGCGTTGAAAGCCAAAGGTTTCCGAGGCAGTCCTCATCAATTTGATTGACCATGACCTGACCAGCCGAGTCGGCAGCCGTGTCGCGGATGTTGAGGCTCTCGATGAGGCCCGTGGAGCAGGTCAGGCGGATGAGGCGTTTTGTTGTGCCAACCATGACCGTGCCGTCCTTGCGGGGGTGGATGCTCACCGCGTCCTCGTTGGGGATGGGTATTGTCGAGGCCTTTTGTGTTTTTGGGTCGATATGGACAATGCCGTTTGTTCCGCAGGCGCACCAGAGCGTACCGTCGGGGGCGGCGGCAATCTCGTACGTGGCGTGGTCGGCGGGGAGGTTGATGTCGGGGAAGAGGCTTCGGATTTTTGGTTTCTTGGTGTCCAACTTAACGACACCCATATTGTTCGTGGCGACCCAGAGCAAGCCGTTCTCGTCCTCCCTAAGGTCGTTGATGCGGGTGTTTTGGTTGATTATTTGGTCGCAATTGGAAATTCGGGCGAAGGTGCGGAGTATTGGGTTCCAGCGGAGCAGCTTGTTGCCGCCGAAGGAGACCCATATTGTCCCGTCGATTGAGCGGGTCAGGGCGTGAATCAGCTCTCCTTTCAGGAACTGCAGTTGCTTTGTCTCTTGCGAGCGGAAGTCGTAGACGTGCAGGCCATTGCGTGTGCCCAAAAGGAGGCGGTTCTCGTCGATGGGAGCTATGTCGTAGAGGACGAGGTCGTTGAGCTTCTCCTCGGTGATGTTCTCGTTGCGCGAGTCTAAGATGCAGATTGACTGAGTGCTGGACCTAATGACGATGATGCCGTCGTTGCCCGGCATGGCAATCATTTTCTTCGTGCCGAGGCGGGTCACCTCGTGCACGTGGTCATGTGCGAGACGCCGGATGCTTCCTGTGATGCGGTTGAGTTTTATGATGCACTCGTGGAAGACGGTGTAGATGTCGTCGGCGAGGCGTATCGTCCCGAAAGCCAGGTTGTCCTCGTCAGCCTCAAGCCCCTTCTGCTGCTTGCTCTTGCGGAAGGTGCCGTCCAACTTGTCGTAGGTGCATACGCCGCCGTCGCCGAGGGCGATGGTCATTGTAAGCGACGTTGGTTCGCAGATGCCGAGTATCTGCTTGCCCGGGATAGAGGTCGAGTCGTCGGGGTCGGGCTTGAAGCTGCGGATTATGTAGCCGTCGTAGGAGTTCAGACCGTCGTCTGTGCCAATCCAGACAAGTCCCGCCTCGTCCTTGTACGTAAGGTTTGCGGTATTGCTGCAAAGGCCGTTGTCTGTATTGATGTGGCTGTAGTTGCTAATGGTAATTGGCTCAACCTCCGTGACGTTAGCTTCGAGGTCAATATACTGTGCCACAGCATCGTTTTGGGACAAGAAGCAAGACCCCACGGCAAAGAATGCCGTGGCGGTTATTGCCGGCTTGAACCGCCCGAGTAGGGAGGTTGCTCTTCTTGCAACGTTATGCTGGCTGTTCGTCACTTTGGGAGAAGAAGTCTGCTTGGTGCGTTCCAAAGATAGCGAAAAAGGCGTTATTCGCAATTTTTAAGAGCGTTTAACTATCCTTTCGTGAAAGAGTCGCTCAGGTCAGTGGCTATTCGTCGGGCTTCCGCATCGGTGGCGTAGAGGTCTTCCATCGACGGGTTTGGGGCGAAAGCCACTTGTCCCATGGTTCGTTCTACGACATCGGACATATCGAGAAATCCGATGTCGCCCTTCAGGAATCGGGCAACGGCAATCTCGTTGGCCCCGTTCATGGCGCAAGGCGCATTGCCACCCTTGTCGAGAGCGGCGAGCGCAATGGCGAGGTTTCTGAAAGTCTCGGTGTCGGGCTTGTCGAACGTCAGCGGGCCGCACGACGTAATGTCGAGCTTGGCGGCTGGCGACGCTATGCGGTCGGGATACGTGAGGGCGTACTGGATGGGAATCCTCATGTCGGGGACACCGAGCTGCGCCTTAATGGCCCCATCCTCAAACTCAACGGCCGAGTGGACAATGCTTTGCGGATGGACGAGAATCTCAATTTGGCTTGCGGGCATATTGAAGAGCCATCGCGCCTCGATGGCTTCGAGGCCCTTGTTCATCATGGAGGCGGAGTCGATGGTCACCTTTGCGCCCATGTCCCAATTGGGATGGCGGAGGGCCATCTGTGGCGTTACGGAGGCGAGTGTCTCGCGGTCCATGCCGCGAAAAGGGCCTCCGCTTGCCGTGAGGAGAATCTTGCTCGGGCGGAGGTGGTGTTCGCCTTGGAGGCATTGGAAGATGGCCGAATGCTCAGAGTCGACGGGAAGGATGTTCACTCCCTTCTCGCGGGCGGCCTTCATGACGATTTGCCCTGCCACGACGAGCGTCTCCTTGTTGGCGAGAGCAATGTCTTTCCCCGCGCCTATGGCCGCCATTGTAGGGCCGAAGCCGCTAAAGCCGACCATTGCCGCAACGACAACATCGATGCTCTCGGCGCATACGGCATCCTCGATGGCCTTAGGTCCGCTCAAGACCTCGATGCCCGTGCCTCTCAAGAGGGTGGCGAGGCGGTCGTGGAGGCTCTCGTCGGCAATGACGACGCGCTCGGGGCGAAGCTCTACGGCCTGCTGGGCGAGAAGCTCAACATTGCGGCGTGCCACGAGGAGCGACGCCCTCATGCGGTGACGATGCATCTTGATGACGTCGACGGTCTGAGTGCCAATTGAGCCTGTGCTGCCAAGGATGGCTATGCGTTTTACGGGAGAAGAGTCTGGTTTTTCCATTGGTCGGTTAGTTATTCGGCATTGGTCTCGAACTCAATATAGTTCTCGGGATTGAGAGGCGCGCCTTTGTACCATAATTCAAAATGGAGATGCACGCCCGAAGACAGTTCACCCGAGTTGCCAATGATGCCAAGGGCTTCGCCAGCCTTGACACGTGAGCCTTGTGCCTTAAGCAGTTGCGAGTTGTGTTTATAGACCGAGACGAGCTGATTGTCATGTTGTACGGCTATGACGTAGCCTGTTTGGAGCGTCCATTCGGAGAAGATGACCGTTCCCGCGAGGGTGCTCATGACGGGCGTGCCGTCCGATGCCGCGATGTCGACGCCGAGATGCCCCGTGCGGACGCCAAATCGGTCGGTGACGACGCCCTTGATGGGGCTGAAGAAGAAAGTGGCTTCGAGGTCGGAGTCTACAACGCTGCTGGCCTCGTTGCCTTCGGCGACGTCGTATTTGTCGAGCCGCTCAATGTCGTCGAGGAAGGCGGACTCCTCGTCGCTCTTCTCTTTGTTGAGGTTTGCGAGGCTTTGTTTTGTTATGAGGGGGGCGGCAGTTTTGCTGTCGGTGTTGTCGGCCGTTGGCGTGTCGTCGCCGTTAAGGACAGTTCGGAGATTGCGGAGCATATTGTCGCGCATGGCAATCTCGCTGGCGAGGGAGTCGGCTCTCATGAGGTTTTGAATCACCATGGCTCTCTCCTCGCCCGTAGGGTATCCGGGGATGTATTCGCGCAGGCCGGTGAAGGCTATTAACACCGTGACGCCAGCGATAAGCAAGATGGCCGACGCGCCTATCCCCACAGCCAAGGCTATTGGCGTGAGGCGGATTGTGAAAAGCTGTTCGAACGATTCGTCAACGAAAACTGTCATCCGCAACATGCGGTGCAGTTTGCTCTGTTTCTTCTGACTTTGGGACATGACAGTCCAAAATTAGCTATTATTCGTTAAAGAGGGCGGGGCATTAGCCTTTTATTGAGTGCGGCGTTGTTGGTTGATGTACGCAATTTTGATTATTTTTGTCATCATTAAGAAATCGAGATGCTTAGGTACGCGATATTATTGACCTTTACCCTGCTGTCGGTTCTGCCCATCGTGGCGCAACGGCCAGAGGGTGAACCCCTAAACAGGACTGAGAATGGCGTCCGTCAGGGGTGGTGGCAGATTGAGGGACGTAATGGCAAGATTGATGAAGGCGCGTACGTCAATGGTAAAAAGCATGGTGAGTGGGTCACGACGTCGGCCGACGGCGTTGTCCGGTCGCGTGTGACGTATGATAATGGCGTTCCGCGCGGCAAGGCCACATACTACTTCCCTGACGGCAAGGTCATGGAGACGGGCTATTGGAACGTCGATCATTGGGAGGGCGAGTATGGCCGCTTCTATGAGAATGGCAATAAATCTTGCAGCTTCAATTACGACAATAAAGGCCGCCGTACAGGCAAGCAGACGTATTTCCACGAGAACGGGACCCTGATGTATGACGGCGTATGGGAGGCGGGTAAAATAAACGGCCCGCTCTCGATATACAACGACGAGGGCCGCAAGGTCATGGAGCGCAATTACGACGCCTCGGGCAAATATCAAGGTTCGCAAGACCTAACCCCCGAGGTTGGGGAGGTGGAAGGAAAATCCAATAGGGAGTTCCACGGCTCAGGCAATTTCACGATTTACGATTCGAGCGGAAGAAGAGATATGACCGGACAATTCAAGGACGGCGTCTTAATCAACGGCGAGAAGTTCATATACAATAGCGCCGGAAAGCTTGAACGCATTGACAAATACTCAGGCGGCAAGAAGGTCGGCTCGTCAAAGCCGTAGCCTCTTTAGACATAACTCACTACAATTCAATACCATAAAAGGTCTCAGGACAGTTACATCATGCACTATCAAGATAAACGAAAAGCGTCGATGGCGCGTGCCGTCATACGGACTTCATTTGCAGTGCTCGGCGTATTGTGCATGCTTGCTTTCATCGGTGAAATGTTTGGCGGTCCTGTGCAATGGATTCTCTTGGGACTTTTTGTCCTTGACGTCGTATTAGCAGCGGTGGGCGGCTTTTGCGAAGTCGCCATATCGGCCGACGATAGCTTTGTGGACATCTCGTGTCAGCAGATTCTAAGCGGCGGCGGGAAGGCCAAGATGTACTCCATCGATGCCAACCGCATGATTAAGTGGCGCCACGTCTCGATACTCTTTGTCCATTTCCTCTCCATTGACTACGTTGGCCACTTTGGCCATCAGAAAAGGGCAAGCGTCGGGCTGACGCTCGTGCCGAAGAAGACGCGCGATAAGCTCTTCGCGCTGCTCGGGAAGATTAGCAATACAAACGCACAAAATAGACAATGAACATAATATCTAAAGAGTGCCACGTCTTCGCCTCCGACTCCGTAAGCGACGACTTGGCACGTCTGCTTGATGGGCGGAATCCCGCACAGGTATTCCTGTTGGTCGACGAGGGGTCTCGTAAGCATTGCTTGCAAGCCATTGGCCATCAGCCTAATATACCCAACGATCATATAGTAACTATCCCGGCCTCCGACGACAATAAGGACTACACCTCCGCCCTCAAAATATGGGAGTTCCTCAGCGGGCACGGTGCTACGCGCAAGGCGTTGCTCATCAATCTCGGCGGCGGAATGCCTTGCGACCTCGGCGGCTTTTGCGCAGCCACGTTCAAGAGGGGAATTGAGTTCATCAACATCCCGACGACTCTCTTGGCGCAAGTCGATGCCTCGCTTGGCGGCAAGACGGGCATGAACCTCGGCTCGCTAAAGAACGAGATTGGCTCTTTCGCCATGGCGAGCCACGTCCTCATTGCCGCAGATTTCCTCACGACACTCGACCGCGAAAACCTCCTATCGGGCTTCGCGGAGATGATTAAACACGCCCTGATTCACGACGCGGGCGAGCTGGATGCCCTATTGAGCTTCGACTTCGACAATGTCAACTACGTCCGCCTGCATCAGATGGTTGGCCGCTCAATCATGATAAAGGACTTCTTCGTCAAGTCCGACCCACAAGAGAAAGGCATCCGCAAGGCTCTCAACTTCGGCCATACCTTTGGCCACGCCTTCGAGACCTTTGCCATGCGCCATCAACGCCCCATTCTCCACGGTAAGGCCGTCGCATACGGCATGGTCTGCGAAGTCCTGCTGAGCCGCGACAAGACAGGTCTGCCCGCCGACGTGGCCAAAGACGTAGCCCTGCGCATTGAACGTCTCTACGGCAAACCCGAGGTCAGCATGGCCGATGCGCCCGAACTTGTCGAGCTGATGCGCCACGACAAGAAAAACGAGACGACCGACATCAACTTCACCCTCCTCCCCAGCGTTGGTGACGTCGTTGTCAATCAGACAGCCTCGCCTGCCGAGATAGAGAGAATCCTCAACGAGTATTTGGCCCTTTAAGAAAACGTCCATTCACCCCAAATGACAACATACTCCGTAAAAGCCCCGCAATCACTCTCGGGAGTCGTGAAGCTCCCCACGTCTAAGAGCATCAGCAACAGGCTTTTGATACTCTCCGCCCTGAGCGGCTCGCAAGCCCTGCCCGACGGGCTTTCCGATTCCGACGACACGCGCGTACTCATCGACGCGCTGCGTTCCGACCTCTCGCATATCGACATCGGTGCGGCAGGCACGTCAATGCGCTTCTTGACGGCCTATCTTGCCACGCGCCCTGGCACTCACGTCATTACGGGTTCCGAGCGAATGAAGAAGAGGCCCATAGCCCTGCTTGTCGACGCATTGCGAAGCCTTGGCGCGAAGATCGATTACCTCGGAGAACAAGGGTGTCCCCCGTTGCGCATCGAGGGAGGCTCTTTGCGTGGCGGACGGCTCACTTTGCCGGGCAGCGTCAGCAGCCAATACATCTCCGCTCTCATGATGATTGCCCCGATGCTTGAGGGCGGTCTCTCACTGACGCTTGAAGGGAATGTCGTAAGCGTCCCGTACATCGAGATGACGCGCCGCCTCATGGAGACTTTCGGCGCACGGGTGACGTGGGCGGATGGTGTCGTGACGGTTGAGCAGGGTCCCTATACATATCGGCAGCTGACTGTCGAGGCCGACTGGAGCGCGGCGTCATATTGGTACGCCATGGCGGCGTTGCGCCCTGGGGCGCAGCTGCGCCTCCTGGGACTGGACAAAGAGAGTGCCCAGGGCGACTCGGAAGGGGCTAAGATTGCTGAGCATCTCGGTGTCGGCACGACCTACGAGGCCGATGGTATCACGATAACCTCTTCGGGCAGGGCAGAGGACGGCGTGTTCTCATATTGCTTTGTAAATCAGCCCGATTTGGCGCAGACGTATGTCGTCTTGTGTTGCCTAATGGGTGTGCCATTTGATTTCACAGGGCTTCAGAGCCTCCGAATCAAGGAGACCGACCGTATTGCCGCCCTCGTGGCCGAGACCCGTAAGCTCGGTTTTGAAATTGAGGCCGTGGGCGACGACCGTATCAAGTGGAACGGCGCTAAGTGCCAAGCGTCGCATGAGCCAATTGCGACGTACAAGGACCACCGTATGGCAATGTCTTTTGCCGTAGCCGCCCTTACGCAAGACGAGGTGACCATTGCGGACCCCGATGTCGTGACTAAGTCATACCCGGGCTTTTGGCATGACTTGCGGAGTGTAGGTTTCTCAGTTGACGAAATTCTGTAACACTATAACTAAGACAAAACTAATGATGCGAACCACACTTCTGACGAGCTTTCTCGCCATGTTGGCCATGCCTGTCTCGGCTGCGGACATCACCAAGACCGCAAGCCCCAACGGCAGGCTCGTAGTCACCACGGCCGAGGACGGAGGCAAGATCACTTACTCGGCAACGTACGACGGCATTACCGTAATCGAGCCGTCCCGTCTCGGTCTCGTAGCCAATTTTGGCTCTCTTGCCGAAGGCCTTAGTGTCGATAGCCTCTATGAGGGCAGCGTGACGTACGACTACGAATTGCCTAACATCAAGGTGAGCGATATTAAGCGCGAAGGACGTGTGCAGTCGTTTTACGTCAGCAACTCAGCTGGTCAGAGGCTCGGTGTCGAAATCGTCGTAGAAGACAACGCCATCGCCATTCGTTACCTCATCCCCAAGCAGGGCGAGACGGGCAGCATCCGCGTTATGAGCGAGGCCACCGAGTTCCGATTCCCCTCCAGCACCACCACTTTCCTCACCCCGCAGAGCGACGCCATGATTGGCTGGAAGAGGACCAAGCCCTCTTACGAGGAGGAGTACCAACTCGATGCGCCTATGACCGCAAAGTCCAAGTTCGGCAAGGGCTACACTTTCCCATGCCTCTTCAAGGTCGACGGCGGCAAAGCATGGGCTCTTGTCAGCGAGACGGGCGTGACGAGCAAATATTGCGGCTCAAGGCTTAGCGAATACGAGAACGGTGCCTACCACGTAGCCTACCCGATGCCCGAGGAGAACAACGGCAACGGAACTGTCGAGCCAGCCATGGCTCTCCCCGGCGAAACGCCCTGGAGGACAATAGCCATCGGCGAAAGCCCAATGGTCACGGCCGAGCAGACCATCACGTGGGATGTCGTCACTCCACAATACGCCATTGCCAAGGCTCCCGAGTACGGCAAAGGCACATGGAGCTGGATTCTATGGCAAGACGCCAGCATAAACTACGAAGACCAAAAGGCCTATGTCGATTTCGCCAAGGCTATGGGCTACAGCTACGTGCTAATCGACAACTGGTGGGATCTCAATATCGGCACAAAGGGTATTGAGAATCTCGTTGAATACGCCAAAAAACAAGGTGTCGACATCGTCCTATGGTATTCGTCGTCAGGCTATTGGAACGACATCGTCCAAGGCCCAATCAACATGATGGACCGCTCCATTGTCCGTAAGCAGAAGATGCGCTGGATGAAGCGAATCGGCGTCAAGGGCATTAAGGTCGACTTCTTTGCCGGCGATAAGCAGGAGACCATGCGCCTCTATGAGGATATTCTCTCCGACGCGGCCGACAATAATCTCTTTGTCATCTTCCACGGCACTACAATCCCACGCGGTTGGGAGCGTATGTATCCCAACTACGTAGGTTCCGAGGCCGTCCTCGCTTCCGAGAATCTCATCTTCGAGCAGCATTTCTGCGACACGGAGGCCATGTGCGCGACGCTCCATCCGTTCATCCGCAATGCTGTTGGATGTATGGAATACGGCGGCTCGTTCCTCAACCGATACATGAGCCGTGACAATAAGAGCGGCAATCGCCGCCTGACGTCGCAAGTCTTCTCGCTCGCCACGGCCGTGGCTTTCCAAAACCCGATGCAATTCTTCGCCCTCGCGCCCAACAACCTCACCGACGCGCCCGCGGAGTGCATAGATTTCCTCAAGGAGGTTCCCACAACGTGGGATGAGACCCGAATTATCGACGGCTATCCTGGCAAATACGTAGTCATGGCTCGCCGAAGCGGCGACGACTGGTATCTTGCCGCAATCAACGGCACGCCCGATGTCCTCAAAGTCGAGGTCGCCCTCCCTTTTGCTCCCGATTCCGAGGTTAAGCTCTACGCCGACGGCAAGACCGTCGACGACGTGGTACTCTCCACCGTCAAGAATGGCGCAAAGCTGGGAAAACTGACCGTCAAGCCCCAAGGCGCAGTAGTCATGGTCGGCAAGTAACAGCAGCCGCCACAAAATACTAAGCGAGGCGTGGAATATTGCTTTCCACGCCTCGCCTTGCGTATAGGGGTTTAGAATTTCTACGCCTTTTTGCGGAGTTTCGAGAACAAGTTCACAACCCCAATATAGGCTATGCTGCCAAGACAAGCGCCAATAACGTCCGCCACCCAGTCGTAGACCGAGCACGTCCTGCCTGGCGTGTAGCTCTGGTGAATCTCGTCAAACAGACCGTAGGCTGAGGTCAGAATGACGGGTATCGCCCACTTCATCCATTTGTTACACCCCGCCCCATTCGTGCCGAATGCTATCCAAAACGCCAATCCGCCAAAGCAGATTATGTGGACGACTTTGTCGGCGTTAAAAAAAGACGGCATCTGCTCAATGGTCGGCATTGCGGAGAGGGAGCAACTGATTCCCACAATTATTGCGGCGGGAATCCAACGAACTATGCGCAGCATTGTCTTTTTCAAGGGGTTACTTTATTTCTTCACCTTCAAATACGAGGGACAAGGAGCCTGGCATTTCGCCTACGACAATGTCCGTTATCGTGACGTTCACGTCGCCATCTTTAATGGTAGATCCGTCGCTCAGCGAGCCGCTGACACTCTTGGAGCTTACGGGAGCCATGCCCATCGCGAAAGATGTCTCGGTGTTGAATTTGCCTTCGCGCGAGAGCTTAAGCCCGCCATTGGCCGACGATACGACGACGCTGTCAACAACGAAGCTGCCAATGGTTATCGTCATGCCGCCCATCTGCTCAACGCTTACGTTGCGCCCAGCGAATGAGATGTTGGCAAACTCGCCTTTGCTGTCGGGGGCGATGCAAAGGGTGTCTACTGTCGCGAACTCAAAGTTCTGTCCCATGACGGAAACAGCCATCGTGGCTTTGCCGGCATATTTCGCGGTGGGGATGGTTGCTGAGGTGTTGTCGTTGTCGTCATCGTCGTCGCATGATGCGAAGACCGAAAGGCTTGCTACAAGGGCAGCCATGAGAACGAATCTCTTCTTCATTGCAGATTTTCTGATTTTTGTATTATTAAGTGATTGATTTATCAGCAAAGGTAACGCTTTTGAGCCAATAGGGCGCAATGCGTCCATGCAAATGGAAATTCGTCGCTAATTTTGTCGTCTCTCAATGAGTGAGCCGGCTCTTTCTCGGCCTCCCATTTCCCCCATGCGTCTAATCTTCAAATATCTTCGTCCATATTTCCTCTTGTCCCTCCTCGCCCCATTGTGCGTAATGGCCGAGGTCTGGGCCGAGGTCTCCCAACCCGACCTCATGGCCCTGATTGTCGACAGCGGGATTATTGCGGGAGACGACGAGATAATCATCCCCACAAGCCTACGGATGCTCTGCCTCATGCTGATAGGCGTTGTGGGAGGCCTTGTCTCCATCCGTGTGGCGGCCAAGGTGTCCTACGGCATGGGTGCCGATTTGCGGGCCGACCTCTACGCGCACGTCATGCGCCTCTCTTTTGCCGATGTCGACAGGCTCGAAGTGTCGTCGCTCATCACCCGCATGACCGACGATGTCGCCCGTGTCCAGCAGGTAGTGCAGGCCTCCATGAGGCTGCTTTTCCGCGCGCCGATGCTCTTTTTCGGGGCTTTCGTCATGGCGTTGCTCATCAATGTCGATGTGTCGGTGCTTATTATCACCGTCATGTTTGTCTCTTTCTCATTGATTCTGTGGCTTATGCGCCTCGCTTTCCCGCGTTTCCTGAAGACCCAGGCGACGCGCGACACGCTCATGGGCAGGGTGCGCGAGGTTCTCGTCGGGATGCGCGTTGTCAAGGCCTATAATAATGAGGCTCTGGAGTTCCAACGTTTCGAGGCCGCCAACGAAGGTCTTGCGGATAGCTCCATCGCCGCGAGCCGTGTCATGTCGTGGCTCATGCCCGTCGTCTCGTTCGCCATCAATGCGGCCATTGTCCTTGTCCTTTATTTCGGGGCTATAAAAGTGGATGAGGGGCAAATGGGCGTCGGCGGAATCATGGCCACAATCAGCTATCTGGCCCAGATTCAAGTAGCCCTGATGATGGCGTCGCGCGTCATTGAGAGTGTCACGCAGGCCCGGGCCTCCGTTAGCCGCATATCCGAGATTCTCACGACGCCCACCGAGGACGAGCGCGATGCCATGTCGCCCAATGGGGTGGGGAGGCTGCCCTTCACCAACGGCGATGTCGTTTTCCGCAATGTCTCTTTCTCTTACCCCGTCTCCTCCTCTTTCTCCCTGTCGGATGTCTCTTTCTCCATTCCCCACGGGCAGACGCTCGCCATCATGGGCGAGACGGGTTCCGGCAAGTCCACCATTGTCAATCTCTTAGCCCGTTTCTACGACCCTACCCGTGGCTCCATCCTCATAGGCGGTGCCGATGTCCAACGCGTCGACCGCTCTTCGTTCCGTGAACGCGTGGCCGTGGTCAGTCAGTCGCCAACCATTTTCTCAGGGACAATCCGCGACAATCTCCTCATGGCCCGTCCCGATGCGTCCGAGGCCGATGTCCGCATGGCCCTTGCCAACGCTTCGCTCACCGAGTTCGTGGCCTCCCTTCCCGATGGTCTCGATACGTGTGTCGAGCAGGGCGGCCGCAATCTCTCCGGCGGACAACGCCAACGGCTCTGCGTCGCACGTGCGCTGCTTGCCCGTCCCGCAATTCTCGTGCTCGACAATGGTCTCTCGGCTCTCGATGCCGCAACGGAGCGCGTCGTCCGCACCAGTCTCGCCTCCCTCGTGTGTACCAAGGTCATCGTCACGCAACGTGTCTCCGTGGCCATGGGGGCGGACCAAATCGTCATCATGACCAATGGCCGTGTCGAGGCGCAAGGCTCTCACAGTGAGCTCCTTGAGCGTTCTGTCTCCTATCGCCATTTCTTCGCTTCGCAGTCTTTCCAATCCTAAAAAAACTCCGTCGTCAGATGCTTTCACCTTTGCCCCGTCGTCCGCATCACGTGTCGGGTCCTGCCGCGCCTCCTCTCAAGGCTGGTTGGCGGACTTTGTGGCGGCTGATGCCTTATTGGCGGTCGCAGCTGCCACTGCTCGCCGTCGTCGTGGCGTGTTCTTCTGTCGGGGTGGCTGTCACGGTGCTTGCACCCGTCGTCGTGGGGCGTACTGTCGATGGTTGCATCGCCGGGGCTGCGGGTGGCGTGTCGTCTCTTTTGCTGAGGAATCTGGCCATCTTGGCCGTCATGTATGCCGTAGCCCTTTTTGTCGGTTGGGCGCAAGACTATGCCATGTCTGTGGCTTCGCAACGTGTCGCCTCGGCTTTGCGGAGCCAGATGATGTCCCATGTTCTTAAGCTCGATGTGGCATATTTCGATTCCCACGGCCGAGGCGATGTCATGAGCCGTTTCATGAGCGATGTCGAGCAAATCCGCGACGGCATGGGGCAGACGCTTGTCCAGGTGCTATCCACGGTCGTGACAATGCTTGCAATGCTCGTGACGATGCTGACGCTCAGCGTCCCCCTTACGTGCGCCACGTGCCTGTGCGTCCCCCTTGTGGTGCTGCTCTCCCGTTACGTCATCCGCCGTTCGCGTAGCCTCTTCTCGCGCCAACAGAGGGCTACGGGGCGCCTCACGTCCGTTGTCGAGGAGGGCGTGAGCGGTATCCATACCATCCGCTCGCTCAAGGCCGATAGCCTGTGGGCAGGCTCTTTCGCTGCGGCAAATGACGAGGTGCGTTCCGTCGGCGCTAAGGCGCAGGTGAATAGCGGCGTTCTTATGCCCATGTTGCGCCTTTTGGACAATTGCTCCTATATGCTTGTGGCTGTGGTCGGCGGTCTGATGGCTGTCGGCGGGGCTGTCTCGGTCGGTGTAATACAGTCTTTCTTGCTCTATACCCGCCAGTTTCTCCGCCCCGTAAATATGGCCGCTACGCAGGTGAATGTCATTCAGAGTGCGTTAGCCGGTGCAGAGCGCATTTTCGAGATGCTTGATGAGCGGCCTTCTGTCGTAAACAGCTCTGCGCCCTTGGCCTCGCCCCAAAAGAATTGTGGCGATGTCGTTTTTGACGATGTCTCGTTTTCATATCCTTCGGGTCGCAAGGCTCTCTCCCACGTCTCGCTCCATGTCTCGCCCGGTCAGTTCGTGGCCATCGTGGGTTCCACGGGTGCGGGTAAGTCTACGCTGGTCAATCTCCTTGCCCGGTTCTACGATGTCGATGCGGGGCGCATTCTTGTCGATGGTGTCGATGTGCGGAATTACGGTGTCGCGGCTCTCCGCCAACTGATGGCCATAGTCCCCCAAGAGCCAACTCTTTTTTCAGAGTCCGTGGCCTATAATATTTGGTATGGCGATGTCCGCCGCCGCTCAGAGGCCGATGTTGCCGAGAGTGCCGCCCTGGCCATGGCCGCACCATTTGTCGAGAGGCTGCCCGGCGGCTATTCCGAGCGGCTGTCCGACGATTGTGCGCTCAGCACGGGACAAAGGCAACTCCTTTCCATAGCTCGCGCCATGCATAGCCGCGCCCCAATCCTTATTCTCGACGAGGCCACAAGCTGTGTCGATTCCCGCACCGAGGAGCTTCTGCAAGAGGCCATGGAGAATCTCTCCGCCGGGCGCACCTGCTTCGTTATCGCCCATAGGCTCAGCACGGTTCGCCACGCCGACAAGATTGTCGTGTTAGACGACGGGCGTGTAGCCGAGGTCGGCACTCATGAGGAGCTTCTGCGCCACGGGACGTTATACAAGTCCCTCTGCGACGCCGTTTTTTCGTAGTCCTACCTCGTTCCCGTGCCTTGCCTTCGCTGTGGCAAGGCGGTTCTCTTGGCAAGGCTGCAGAATAAAAAGCCGTGACAGAGAACTCTCCCCCTCGTCCTTTTTCAGTTACTTTGTATCGCTACGTATAATCTTGCGCATTATCGTCAGTTCTTCCCACCCCTCCAATACTCAGCCCCACGGCACAAATAACAATCATGGAAAAACTAAATATGCAAACCACCAATATTGTGGATGAGAATATCAGGCGGATAGGTGAATTGTTCCCTAATTGCCTGACAGAAAGGCTGAACGAAGAGGGTAAGCCGATGGTTGCCATAGACTTCGACCAGCTTCGCCAAGAGCTGAGCAAAGATATTGTGGAAGGCCCCGAGGAGCGTTATCAGTTCACGTGGCCCGACAAGCGCAACGCCATACGATTGGCCAATGCCCCAACAACCGACACCCTGCGCCCGCGCCGCGAGGAAAGCGTCGATTTTGACACAACGCAAAACCTCTATATCGAGGGCGACAACTTGCAAGTGCTCAAACTGCTCCGCGAGAACTATCTCGGCAAGGTTAAGATGATCTACATCGACCCGCCATACAACACGGGCAACGACTTCGTGTATAACGACGATTTCGCACAGTCCGCCGCCGACTATGTCCACAACAGCGGACAGAAGGACGAGTACGGCAACCGACTCGTGGCCAACACCGAGAGCAACGGCCGTTTCCATACCGACTGGCTCAACATGATTTACCCGCGCCTGAAGGTGGCTAAGGATCTGCTCAGCGAAGACGGGGTGATTTTCATCTCGATTGATGATAATGAGGCTATCAACATGCGCAGGGTATGCGATGAAGTATTCGGTGCGGCAAACTTTCGCAACACAATAATTACCCGACGCAGAATCAAAAGTCTTAACTCTCAATTTGCAGATAATGGACTATACAGCATGAATGTAGGCTATGAATACGTTTTAGTGTACGCCAGAAGTTCTGAGTTCCTTATGAAGGCAATACGAATGCAGAAAGCAACAACTCAAACAAAAGGAAGGTGGGATGTGTTCTGGAGCAATGCTGATAGGCCTACTATGAGATATGATATTTTAGGATTTACTCCAGAAACTGGTCAATGGAGAAATTCTAAAGAAAAAGCTGAGGTTGCTGTTGCGAATTATAAGGTATTTGAGAATGATTTCGCAGATAAAATGACAATTGAGGAGTATTCAGCTGAAACAGGAATTACCGATTTTATTCGTAGGATTCCTAATGGAACAGGGAAGAATGGAGGGGTTCAGCATTGGATTGCTCCTTCTGACACTATGCTAAGAACGAGTGATTGGACAGATATTGAGGTTTCTCAGATTGGGAAAGAAATAGATTTACCTTTTAATAACCCCAAAAACAAAGCTCTAATTGTTGAATTGTGTAGGCTGATACGAGAAGAAAAAGATTATATCGTCCTCGACTTCTTCTCTGGCTCCGCCACAACAGCCCATGCAGTGATGCAGCTCAACGCCGAGGATGGCGGCAACCGCAAGTTCATCATGGTGCAACTGCCGGAAGCAGTTGACGAAAAGAGCGAAGCATTCAAGGCTGGCTATAAGACCATCTGCGAGATAGGCAAGGAGCGCATCCGCCGTGCCGGCAAGAAGATTCTTGAAGAGCAGAAGTCGAAGACGGGCGGATTGTTCAGCGGTGAGCAGAAGCCGCTCGACACGGGTTTCCGCGTCCTGAAACTCGACTCGTCGAATATGGAGGATGTCTATTACACTCCCGCGGAGTTCAACGAATCGAAGTTGTTCGAAGACAATGTCAAGCCCGACCGCACAGAGGAGGATTTGCTTTTCCAGACCATGACAGAGCTGGGCGTGGAGCTAAGCGCAAAGATTGAGAAGATGAGCATCGGGGGGAAGAACGTGTGGAGCGTAAGCG